>CP134604.1:2294444-2622222 GCA_021555105.2 Thalassospiraceae bacterium LMO-JJ14 | reverse complement strand
TGGTGCAATTGGAACCGCCAACCGCGCCAGCGCATCCGGGGGCGGGCGAAGACGCCATCCCGGATGACACGCCATCCCGTCGCAAGCATTCCGACCGGCGCTCGGGCATCGACCGCCGTCAGTCGAAACAGGACTGGCCCGCCGACAAGGAGCGCCGCGCGCACAAGGAACGGCGCTCGGGCGGCGACCGGCGCGGCCTGTTGGAGGGCAAGAAATACACACCGCAAGAAGCGTTCCTGAACCTCAAAGCCTGGTGCAACGGACATTGTCAGGGGCCGTTCGATCTCAGTCTGGAACCGAAAACGGGCAACCTGCGGTTCCACTTCGACGTCAATCAGGACCGCGTGGATTTTATGGAGATGCTGCGGCTGTTTAAAGGCATGTCCGGCATCGCACGCTGATCCGTAAGTCAGCGGCGTGCTATTCAGTTGCCGGACGCTTTTTTCAGCTCTTCAAGACGATTTCCGCAATCTGGATTGCATCATCAAATTCGATATCCTTGATGGGATCGGTTATTTCTTCGATGGCCTGCGCTTTTTCACCCCCGGCGTTCAGGGTCCTTGCACAGCGCCTTAGCGTAGAGATGGAAGAGAGTTTTATTTTCAGGGTTATGCTGACTTCTCTATCGCCTTCTCTCTCAGGGGATTCTCCATCTTCCTGAGTGGATGTTTCCAGCCAATCCGTTGCGCGGCGGTTTGCGGTCCCCGTCAAAAAAGGAATGTATTCACGGTCAACGCCCATAACATGCCGCTTTAACCAACCGGCCAGAAAAGACAGGAGTTTATCAAAGTCCAGCCGGTCCGGTTGTTCAAGCTCGATCTTGCGGATCGCATATACCATACGAATGAAGTCGTGGTGCTTTCTGCGGTGCGCCGTCAGGCCGGGATATCCATATTGAAACATGAGCTGCTCTTCGCGTTCAAAGTGCTCATTGGCATAACGCAGTAGCTCCGTCGTCGTTTGCTGAAGCTCCTGTATGGGGGCGTTTTCCTGAATTTTCTCGTGCATTTGGTTGATGGTCGAGAAAAGCGATCTGTGATCAATATCGATTAATCGAATGCCTGTTCGGTATTTATCTGACCAGGGGATGTATTCCTGCGTCATTCTGTTTCTGCCTTTCATCACGTCCGTGAGATTTCAAAGCATACCCAAATCATGGTTGGGCCAGGTTCGAGACAACCCCGCATACAAGTGAAGTTGCGCAATGCTTTAATGGCACAATTCGTTGTACGCACCGGAAGCGGTGGCTCAACTGCAAAATTTAAACTAAATCCACGCGCTTGCCTATCGGCAAACATTCGCCTCAGGGAAGGGGAAAACTGACACAAACTTCCAGACCGCCGAGTGGCGACGTGGCAAATGACAAAGTGCCGCCGGTAATCTCAACCAGATCGGAAACGATTGAAAGACCGAGCCCCCATCCGGGTGCAATCTCGTCGAAGCGCTTGCCGCGTCTGGAAGCTTCCGCCGCTTGCTCGGCGGGCATGCCCGGTCCGTCATCCTCGATGCTCAGCACCATATACTCTTCCTGCAGCCGGGCTGAGACCCGAATGCGCGATGAGGCCCATTTACAGGCGTTCTCCATGAGATTGCCGAGAATTTCCTCCAGATCCTCACGGTGTCCCGGGAAAACGGCCGAATCATTGACGTCTATGTCGATGACGACGTTCTTGTCCGCGAACACCTTGCCGAGAACCGCCGCAATCTCGTGCGCCGTTTTCGCGACCGGGGTCACGGTACCGATGCGCCCGCCGGCACCGGCGACCGCCGATGCGCGCCCGAGGTGATGCTCGATCAGCCGCCGCATCATCTGAACCTGTTCGCGCAACACATGCCGGTCCGGCTCTCCTTCCATTTCCGCCATGATGACGGCGAGCGGCGTCTTCAGGCCGTGTGCCAGGTTTCCGACATGACGCCGGGCCCGCTCAATCAGCTCTGCATCGTTGTCGAGGACACCGTTCATTGCATGTGCCAACGGTGCGATCTCTTTCGGATATCGCGTTGCCAGCCGTGGATGTATGCCCCGCCTGACGGCATCGAGGTCCACCGTCAACGCGCGTAACGGCCGCAGACCGAAACGGACCTGGATCAGGATCGCCAAAACCAGACCGAGCCCCAGCAGCCCGAGAGCACTCATCAGGATGAGGTTGAAGCGGCGCACGCCGTCGCTGACTTCGCGCAGGTCGCCGGCGACCATGACATGGAGGGTGCCGTCGATGTCGGGGAGCTGGATGTCACGCTCCGCCACAAGAACCGGTTCGCCGTTCGGACCTACAGTCCGGCTTAAACGCAGTCCTGTATCGCTGCCGGCGGACGAAAGCGTACTGTCCCACAAAGAACGGGACCGCAATAACGTTCCGGACGGTTCTGCAATCTGCCAATACCAGCCGGAATAGACTTGTTCGAAGCGCGGATCGCCAAGGGGATGCGTCATCGTCAGCTGGCCGTCCGCTGTCGTCGCCAACGTGGCGATCATACTGTGCAGGACCGCGTCCAGGCGTCGGCTGAATTCGCTTTCGACCGCATCGCGAAATGCCCAGGTCAGAACACCGCCGCCGAGCGCCAGGATCAGAACCAGCCAGACGGCCGCCCCGAGAATCAATCGCGTCGATAAAGATGCCGTCGCACGCTCGTGCGCCTTGTCCACCGTCACGCCTCCGGCCCTGTCAGTTTGTAACCCTGACCGCGAACCGTTTGAATGTACGCGGCACCGATCTTTTTGCGTATGCGACCGATCAGTACCTCCAGCGTGTTTGAATCGAGATCGAAATGACGGTCGTAGGTGTGTTCCGCGAGTTCTGTCCGGCTGACGATTTGATCCACGTGATGCATCAGATAGGAAAGAATGCGAAATTCCTGCGCCGTCAGTTGGATCGGCACGCCGTCTACGCTGACGCGCCCGCCATTGGTATCGAGCCTGAGGGCGCCGCAGGTCAGTTCCGGCTGTGCATGACCGGAAGCGCGCCTGATCAATGCACGCAGCCGGTAGACGACTTCCTCCATCTCGAACGGCTTGACCAGATAATCGTCGGCGCCGGCATTGAAGCCTGCCATTTTTTCCGACCAGCGGCTACGTGCCGTCAGGATCAGCACAGGCATTGTGTGCCCGTCTTCACGCCAACGGTTCAGGACAGAAATGCCGTCGATGCGCGGCAGCCCCAGATCGAGCACCACCGCATCGTACGGTTCCGTATCGCCCAAGTGCCAGCCTTCCTCGCCGTCGTAAGCGACGTCTACGGAAAAGCCTGCCGCTTCCAACACCTGTTGCAACCGAAAAGCCAGCGCGGCCTCGTCCTCGACGATCAGAACTCTCATTCGTGCTAGTCTCGCCCCTTTACCTTCAACAGCTCACCGTTACCCGCGTCATAGTACAATTTAAAGACACGGCCCGCTTTTGATATGATGACGAGTTCGTAAACCATTCTGCCGTGTTCGTCATCGAGTTCCGCCTCGATCAATTGTCCCGGGTATTCACTGTTCGCACGCTTGAGGATATCCGTCAGCGGCAGTATCTCGCCGCGTTCCAGGGCGCGGCGGGCACGGTCGTGGTCATCGTCGCGTTCATAGCCGCGTCGATGTTCGCCGTCGCCGTCGGCCCGGGCAGGCACGAAAGCGACGCTCAGTAAACAGGTGAGAATGAGTATCATGAATCGCTGCATGCGACGAAGATAGCCGTTTTTGCATGAACCGTACATGAACAGGCCGATCAGAGCTCGTTCAGGTTGCCCCTGTTAGCATCCCCTCATCGCAACACAGGAGCAAACGACATGCTTAAGAAAATGCTTATTCAAGGAACAATTGCCGCCGCCGTCATCGGTTTTGCCGCGGCCGTCTACGCATCCGGCCCCAGCGAGGGCTTCACGGCTGAAAATACGGCCCCGAACAAGTACGCCGAAGCGGGGAACCGCATGGGCGGCAATAACGGCTATATCGCCGACGGTGCCCGGTACAAGTCCGAATACAAGGACGGACACAAGGCCGAACATAAGGAAAGGGACCACGATTACCGGAAAGACCGCGACGATGACCGCGATGATGAGCACTACGGCGATAGATCGAAGCATCATCGCAAACATGCAGAACGCGACTACGACTGAATAAGGCAAGGAGCGGACGATGACCCCCAAACAACAGCAAGCACTTCTTCTCTTCTGGCACGCATGGTTCGGCGGCGGCTACCTGGTCGCTTACCTGACGGCTGACGAAGATACCTACGGCATGCATTTGTTTGCGGGGTATGCCGTTCTCGCAGCCATTGTCGTCCGGGTTCTGGTCGGCCTGATCGCGCCGAACAGCAAACTTCTCAAGTTGCCTCGTCCCAAACTTGGCGGCCTGCGCGACTGGTTTGGCAGTGGCAAGGGCCGCCACCCTTTCTTCGCCTGGTTCGCGTCAGCGCTATTGATTGTCATCGGCGCCGCCGCCGCGACGGGCGCGCTTTCGGACTCCTTGATGACCTGGCTCGAAGATCCGCATGAGGCCATTTCCGAGGCATCCCTGTGGATCGTCTTCGGGCACATCGCTTTTGTCACCTTTATGTACGGCGGCAAGAAATTCATCCGCCAAGCCGTCACGAAATTCACCGAACGTCTGCCATTCACGCACGCCTAGGAGTTATTCAAATGCTACGTCCCTTTATCTTTGCTGCGGCGGTCATCGCCCCCACACTGGCCCCCACACTGGTTATGGCCGGCGACGCCGAGCGCGACGCCATCGTTGCCGGCTACGCCAACCAGGCACGCGCCGCCGATCCGGCATTCACCGCTTTTTCCGCGGCGCGCGGCGAAGAACTGTTCCGTACAAAATGGTCCACCGGCGATCCGCGGACGCCGTCCTGCACCGCATGCCACACGGCGAACCCGAAGAACCCGGGGCGAAATGCCAAGACGGGGCGTCCGATCGATCCGGTCGCCGTTTCCGTCAACCCGAGCCGGTTCACCGATGCGGGCGACGTCGAGAAGCAGTTCAAACGGGACTGCAAAAGCGTTCTCGGCCGTCCCTGCACGCCGCTTGAAAAGGGCGACTACATCACCTTCATGACAGGACAATAGATCATGCGCTACTCATTCGTTATCGCTGCTCTTCTCGCTTCGACGGCGCCGGCTTTGGCCGAAGACTGGGCACCGCCGGTGACCGACAAACTGGTTCAAAAGGAGTGCGGAAGTTGCCATATGGCGTTCCAGCCGGCGTTTCTGCCCGCGCGCTCGTGGCAGCGTATTATGAACAACCTTTCCGACCACTTCGGCGAAGACGCCTCGTTGCCGGCCGATCAGGTCGCGGCGATCCGGGCCTATCTGAGCGAGAACGCCGGCGACGTACAGCGGCGGGGAATCGCCCGAAAGTACATGCAATGGGTCGCCGCCGATGGCGTGCCGCTGAAAATCACCGAGAACCCAGCATTTCTTCGTGAGCACAACTTCCCGGACCGCGTGTGGAAAGACCCGAAGGTCGTCACCAAGTCAAATTGTCTGGCCTGTCACGCGCAAGCGGACAGGGGGAATTATGACGATGATTGAAACCGGTAAATTGTAAACCAGTGCGTTGGCGAGCGCGGTGACCGTCGTTTGCACGTCATGAGCGACGATCGCGCGCAATCGGTGTGCTTTTATTGTTTCGCAAACGTTGGCGGGGTATAGAAGGGCATGAACAAGGTTTTGTGGGTTCCTGCTCTGATCGTCATGATGATGAGCGCCGCCGCGTGTAGCGGTGTCGCGCCCTATGTGCATGAGCCGTATACGATAAACCGGAACCTGGAAACGTTTCCGGATGGCCCGGAAATCACCGTCGGCAGCGAGGTGAATATCTGCTACGCGAAGTCAAAGGCAACGCCGTCGCAGATCAGGGCGCTTGCCGAAGAATATTGCGCGCGCGCCGGGTTGGGGGCGCAATTCGTTGGCCATACCTATGATCTCTGCCCGTTGCTGGCGCCCACAACGGCGGTTTTCAACTGCCAAACCGCGGTTGCCGGCAGCAACGCGACACAGGCGAGCCGGCCGCCAACACCGGCGGGCATCGCGGCGCCCGCATTCGAGGCCCCGAAACCGGCAGGGGCCGGGCGCAGTTTCGGTACGCTCGGCGCCGCCGATGTATCGACAACGGCGAAAAGCCAGCCTTTCCCAACCTATCTGTTCAACAATGGCCAACCCGCTCGCTAACGGGCCGGCCCCGGGTAGATGACGTAACATGCTTCAGGTCATCATGGCTGCGGTGGGCGCATATGCACTGATCATCGTTTCGCTTTACGTGTTTCAGCGCAACCTCATGTACCATACGGACAGCGCATTGGTGCCGGCCCGCGAAACCTTGATCGGCGGGGCCGAAGTGCACCGGCTGCAAAGCGAGCCGGGCATCGAACCGCAGTCCTGGTATCTGCCTGCCAAAGACGGCAAGCCGGTGATCGTGTTCTTTCACGGCAATGCGGGGACGATCGCGGACCGTGATTTCAAGGCCGCGCCCTGGCACGACGCCGGGTACGGGGTGTGGCTGACAGGCTACAGAGGGTTCGGCGGCAATGCCGGCAGCCCGACCGAAAGCGGGCTGTATACCGATGCCCGCGCCGCCGTTCGGAAACTGGCGGACGACGGCGTCGATCCGTCTCGTATGGTGCTGTACGGGGAATCCTTGGGCTCGGGCATTGCCACGCAGATGGCTTTCGAACTGGCAGAAGCCGGCACGCCCGTGCGGGCGCTCATTCTGGAAGCGCCGTTTACATCGATGGGTGACGCCGCGCAGTTCCGCCATCCGTATGTGCCGGCGCGCTGGCTGGTCCGCGACCGCTATGACAACCTCGCCAAGATCGGGCGCATTTCGGCGCCGCTGTTCATTATTCACGGGGATCTGGACCGGGTTTTACCGCAAGCGCAGGGCCGGACGATCTTCGACGCGGCGCAGCAGCCGAAACAGGCATTGTGGATCGACGGCGCCGGTCATAACGATTTGTTCGATCACGGCGCCGGTCAGGCGGTATTGGATTTTCTCGACAAACTGGGGTGACGGCTCAGGCCGCGGAAACCGTCTTGATCCTTACCGGACGCTGCTTTGAGCGTTCCGCAATCTCGTTATCCTGTGCCTCGATGGCTTTGCGTGCCAGTTCCAGCAAGTCTTCGCCGAAGGTCTGGTCGAGCTGTTCGCTGGCGACCCGGCGATTCGATGACAACGTCCCGTCTTCATAGGTGACGTTGAACACCTGAAAGCGCGCGCCTTTACCTTTTGATTTCTTCTGAGCCATGGCTCTGTATCCTTGGTGGTCTAGGCGTATTGGGTGACGCTGTCGCTATGCGTCATTCGGACGACGGAGTCACCGGGGCTTGGCCGTCATTTTCGCCGGATGCATCGGATTGCCCGGATTTCTTCTCCTGGGCTTCCTTTTTCTCGGCAGCACGCTTGGCTTTCTTAAGGTCTTTCAGCCGTTCGCGCTCTTTGCGTTCGAAGTCGTAGTTGGGTTTTCTGGCCATCGTTTCTCTCTTTGTCAGGCCGGCTCAGGCTGGCACGTCTCAACCTCACCGCAAGCGGGGTGGTGGCGTGCGCTTGAGCGGCGTGTCGGAAACGGCAAGCCGCCCCCGTCCGAAGACGGGGGCGGGCCTTACGTAATCAGTCGAGAACCGACAGATTTTCGGCGGAGGACTTGCCATCACGCCCGGCTTCAACGTCATAAGAAACCTTTTGACCGTCTCTGAGCGTGCTCAGACCGGCGCGTTCAACAGCGGAAATGTGGACGAAAGCGTCCTTGCCGCCGTCTTCCGGCTCGATGAAACCAAAACCCTTCGTCGGGTTGAACCACTTAACAGTACCTTTAGCCATTGTTATATCTCCAACAGGTGTGTGTGACCGCTCGGCACGTTGTGCGCCGAGGCAGTCTGTTTAACGATCACATTGTCAGGGGGTAACTAAGCTAAACGGCGTACCGGTCGGTCCAGGAAACACCAAACGAATGTATCGCGAATATGCGGCATATAGAGCATACAGCGGTAAAGTCAATGGCAACGATGTCAGGGCGGACGTCAGGGGATGCGCAAGGCTGGGCGGTTTAAACCGCGTCACGCCCGCCGTGCGCCTTGGACCAACCGATCGGATCGTCGAGAAATGCGCGCACACCCTCAAGGCTTTCTTCCGGAAAATCCTTGCCGCGCGTCGCTTCGGCGAGGACGTCCTGCCAGGTCGCCAGATAGTGCAGCTTGACGCCCATGTTGGCGAAGGTTTCTTCGGCGCCGGGAAAGGCGCCATAGAAAAACACCACGAAGATATCCTCGACCACGGCACCGGCGCCCCTGAGGGCTTCGACGAAGTTGACCTTGGAACCGCCGTCGGTGGCCAGATCCTCGACCAGGATGACCTTGGCGCCTTCTTCCATCGAACCTTCGATCTGGGCATTGCGGCCGAACCCCTTGGGCTTCTTGCGCACATACAGCATTGGCTTGGAGAGTTCCTCGGACAGCCATGAGGAATAGGGGATACCCGCTGTTTCACCGCCGGCCAGCATGTCGACGGCGGGCATGTCGGTATTTTCCGAAAGCAGTTCCGCGCCCATCCGGATGATGCGGCGGCGGGCGTCCAGGAACGAGATGACCCAGCGGCAATCGATGTAGACCGGGCTCGCCCAGCCTGCGGTCAGCATGTAGGGTTCCTGGGGGCGAAAGTTGACGGCCTTGATATCGAGCAGTAGTCGCGCCGTTTCCATGCCGCGTGCGCTTGTTTGGATTGTTGTGTCAGACATGCTTTTCCCGTTCTATGCGCCAGATGATAACCAGAGATTGTTCAGTGGATGTGTTGAGGTTGGTTTTAAGCACTTCGTCGGGCAAAAACAATCTGACGTTGACTTGCCCCTTCCGGAGCGCCATCCCAATGGTCATGGCAGGGAGACTTAAATGAACCGTCACGAGCGACGCCGCCTGGAAAGCCTCGGCGAAGGCAGTGCGGGAGCGAGTACCGCAAAGGCCGTGAATACGGCCAAGGCACGGGTCCGTGCGGCCGAGAAGCGTCTCGAGGGCGGTGACAGCGCGGCGGCGGTGGCGGCGTTGCAGGAAGCCCTGTCGCTGGACCCCGATAACGCCCGGGCGTGGTATCTGCAGGCGATGATCGACCTGAATGCGGGGCGCATTACCGAAGCCGGCGATTCGATTCTCAAGGCCTCGTTGCTCGACGAGGATGACACCTCTATTCACGCCAACTGTGCGGCCATCATGAACCTGTGCGGCCGGCCGATGGAAGCCGAAGCGTCGGCGCGTTACGTGATCGAACGCGCGCCCGATATGGCGGAAGCGTATTGCAACCTTGGTGTCGCGCTTGAGGCGCAGGGTAAGATCGCGGATGCCCGCGAGGCGCTGGTCAAGGCGATCGACCTGAAGCCGGGCTATGCCGATGCACTGATTTCCCTCGGCAACATGTGGTTCCGCGCCGGGGATTATATTTCCGCCGCCGAGAGTTTTGCCGAGGCCGTCAAGGCCTGGCCCGAGAACGTTATGGCGAAAACCAACCTCGCCGTGGCGTTGCGCCATGTCGGTGAACTGGCGGCGGCCGAGCAGCAGTGCATGGAAGCGATCGGCATCGATCAGGGCTATGCCGAGGCGCATAACGCGCTCGGCAACGTGCGCCTGCAGCTGGGGGATATTCCGGGCGCCATCAAGGCGTTCGAGGATGCGGTGCAGCGACGCGAGATCTATCCGGAAGCCCGTGCCAACCTGGCCGGCGCACGCTTCAAGGCCGGTGACGCCAAAGGCGCGGAAGCGGCCTATCAGGACGTTCTGGAACGTCATCCGGCATTTGCCGAAGCGGCGTTGGGGCTGGGCATCGTGCTTTTGTCTCAGGGGCGGCTGGAAGACGCTGAGCGGCGCTTTCGCCGGGCCGTCGAAATACGCCCGTCGCTGGGCGAGGCATGGATGAATATCGCCGAAGCCAAGGGCGCCGACCTTTCCGACGATGACATGAAGGTGCTGCGCGATCGCACCGGCGACTCGCGCCTGCCCGAAGAGGACCGGCTTGCGTTCCTGTTTGCGCTCGGCAGCGCCGAGGATGCGAAGGGCAATTACGCGGCCGCGTTCAAGGCCTATGAAATGGCGAACGAGCGCCGCATGCGGCTGGCGGAAAAAGTCGACGCGGCCTTCGACCCTGAAGAATTCGATCAGGAAATATCTAAAGTAATCAATATAATAGACAAAAAAACTCTGGAATCACTTGAAGGTCATGGCGATGCCGAAGCGGAAATGATCTTCATCTGCGGGATGCCGCGATCCGGGACCACGCTGGTCGAGCAGATGCTGGCACAGCATCCCGATGTTCAAGGGGTTGGCGAGGTCGATATCCTGAGCGGATTGCCGGATCATTATCCGGACGGTGTGCCGGATATGTCCGGCGTCGAAATCAGAAGCCTTGCCGATACCTATCTGGCGCGCTTGCCGGTCAAGCCCCTGGACGGCCGCCGTGTCACCGACAAGACGCCGCAGAACGTCTTTTTCCTGGGCCTCGTCCAGTTGATGTTCCCGAAGGCGAAAATCATTCATTGCCGCCGAGATGTGCGTGATGTCGAGTTATCGTGCTATTTCCAGAACTTCCACAGCGGCGGGTTGGATTGGGCGTCGAGCATCGACAATATCCGCCGCTATGCCGCCGCCGAGGCACGGATCATGGCGCACTGGCACGAAACCCTCGGCATCGGTATTCACGAGGTTGCGTATGAGGACCTTGTCGATGATCCCGAAGCCGCCGCGCGCAAGCTGCTGGAATTTACCGGTTTACCCTGGAACGATGCCGTGACCAGACCGCACGAGAAACTGGTGACGGTGCTGACGGCGTCGAATTGGCAGGTCCGCAAGCCGATCTATAAAAGCGCTGTCGGGCGCTGGCGAAATTATGAGGAATTCCTGCGTGCGCGATGACGCCGATATCTGGGTGCTGCTCGACGACCGCGCCGGCAACCGGGCGCAGGCGCTGGGTGTGGCCGAGCGGCTGGCCGGGCAATCGGGAAAGCCGTTCCGCAGCATTGAAATACGATATGCGATGATGGCGCGCCTGCCGAACGTGGTTCTGGGGGCCTCAATTTCCGGACTGGATGCGCAATCCAGGGCCTTGCTGCATGCGCCGTGGCCGAAACTCGTCATCGCCGCAGGCCGCCGCACGGCGCCGGTGGCGCGCTGGATCAAACGGCAAAGCGACGGGGCCGCGAAACTGGTGCAAATCATGGATCCCGGCAGCGCCGATCCGGATTTCGACCTGATTTGCCGGCCCGCACATGACAAGGGTGTGCAAACGGGGGCGAATACCCTGAATATCAGCGCCGCGCCGCACCGTATGAGCGGCGAAATGCTCGACCGGGCCCGCGCACAATGGCATGCCCAGGTCGATGACCTGCCGCGCCCGCGCATTGCCTTGCTCATTGGCGGCGCCACGCGCAGACGCGCCTTTACGCCGGCGATGGCGCGGATGCTGTGCACCGCCGCCAGCGATGCCGCCGCAGCGCTCGGCGGCAGCCTGATGGTCACGACCAGCCGCCGTACCGGCGACGCCATCAGTGCGGTCCAGCAATCCCTGCAGGGGCCGCACCGGCTGTATCACTGGGATCAGGGCGGCGAGAATCCGTATCCGGGCTACCTGGCGATGGCCGATGCGGTGATCGTGACCGGCGAGTCAGTGTCCATGTGTTCGGAGGCCGTGGCCACCTCTAAGCCCGTCTATATCTACGCGCCACCGGGGCTGATCACTGAAAAGCACGCCCGCCTGCACGAAAACCTGTGCCGCGGCGGCCATGCCCGCATGTTCGACGGCAGATTGTCGCTCGACTGGAGCCCGGCGCCGCTGGACAGTGCCACCGAGATTGCCGCAGCGATTTATGCGCGCGGCCTGTTGGAGTGAAACGGATGCCGCTGCTGTGTGCCAATCTGATGTACATGTTTACGGAACTGCCGCCGATGCAGCGCTTCAAGGCCGCCGCAGAGGCCGGGTTCAGGCTCGTCGAATACCAGTTCCCCTATGATCTGGACGCAACGCAGCTGAAACGCGTGCTTGATGACAACGGGCTGCGGATGGCGCTGATCAACGCGCCCAGCGGCGACAGATCGAATGGCGAGCGAGGCCTTGCGGCGCTGCCCGGGCGGATCGACGATTTTCGCGACAGTATCCTGCTGGCACTGGCCTATGCCCGCGAACTGCAATGCCCGCGCATTCACGTGATGGCCGGCATCGTCGATGATGACGAACGCGAAATCGCCACCGCGACCTATGCGGAAAATCTTCGGGTGGCCGCACAGACCGCCGGGGCGGCAGGGATCGGCATCGTCATCGAGCCGATCAACGGCATCGATGTACCCGGCTATCTGCTGCAATGGACCGCGCAGGCGCGGGCCATGATCGCGATGATCGGCGAGCAGAATATCCTTTTGCAGTATGACGCCTATCACGCGCTGATGAACGAAGAGGACCCGATGGAAGGGTTGCGCGCCAATCTCGACGTGATCGCGCACATCCAGATCGCCGGCTATCCCGGCCGTGCCGAGCCGATTGCCGAAGGCTGTTATGACATGGGGGCGTTCATCGAACTTGCCGACATGCTCGGTTACTCGGGCGCCATCGGCTGCGAATACAATCCCGCCAACGGCACGCTGGCCGGTCTGCACTGGGCATCGCGTTACGGGATCGGCGTTTAAGCCGGATCAGCGGCCGCGGCTGCCTGACGCCTTCGTCAGCCGCCCAACATCTTGTGGCGCTGTTCGCCCAGTCCCTCGATCCCGAAGCTCATGTTGCTGCCCGGTTTCAGGAAGCGGGGCGGTTTCATGCCGGACCCGACACCCGGCGGTGTGCCTGTGGCGATGATATCGCCCGGCATCAGCGTAATGCGTTCCGAAACGAAAGCGACAATGTGGCCGACGTCGAAGATCATGGTCTTGGTCGAGCCTTCCTGCATGCGCGCCTTGTCGACATCGAGCCACATATTGAGGTTTTGCACATCGGTAATGTCGTCGGGCGTGACAAGCCACGGTCCGAGCGGGGCAAAGCCACGGTAACTTTTGCCTTTGGTCCACTGGCCGGTGCCTTCGAGTTGCCAGGCGCGTTCTGAAATGTCGTTCATGATGGTGAAGCCGGCGACGTAGTTCATGGCATCGGCACGGTTGATTTCCTCGGCCTTCTTGCCGATCACGATGGTCAGTTCGATTTCCCAGTCGGTCTTGGTCGATCCCGGCGGCATGGCGATATCGTCGAACGGGCCGGTGATGGCGTAGGGCGATTTCAAAAAGATTACCGGCTCGGCGGGCAACGGCATGTCCAGCTCGGCGGCATGATCGGAATAGTTGAGGCCGATACAGACGACCTGGCGGATATCGCCGATGGGCGCACCGATACGCACATCGTTGCCGACCAGCGGTAGTTTTTCCTGATCCAGCTTGGCGAGGCGGGCGAGGCGGTCGGGGTCGAGCGAGGCTCCGGCAAGGTCGTCGACCTGATCGCTCAGATCGCGGATATGGCCGTCATTGTCGATCAGGCCAGGCTTTTCGGCACCGGGTTTGCCGAATCTCACGAATTTCATAAGGATCACACTCCGTTTGTTTTTTCAGAGCATATGACGGGCGGCAGGGTACGTCCATGCAACACTGAATTTTTTATCAAAAGTGATGAAAATCATACTCGTTTCAAGGATTTCGTCGTACTCCGGCGGGAACAACCAGGAGTTACAGCTTTGAGTATTGCATATCGGGAACTGACACATCTTGTCGAGCGTCTGCACCGCCGGCTGCTTGACGTCGTCCGGGCCGAACTGACCCGCGCCGACATCCACGATCTGAACGGCGTTCAGGCGCTTTTGCTAGCCAATGTCGGCGAGAGCGAAATCGCGGTGCGCGATCTGGTCGAGCGCGGCTATTATCTCGGCTCCAACGTATCGTATAACCTGCGCAAGCTCACCGAGCTTGGCTATCTCAAGCAAAAGCCGACCAAGCACGACCGACGTTCGGTCACGGTCATTCCGACCGACAAGGCGAAAAGGGCGATCGCCGCGGTTCGCGCAGGCGAGGAAAGCCACGCCCGTCAGTACCGCGAAGCCCTGGGCGCATCGCTGGAGACGGAAGCCGTCTGCGAGGCCTTGAAGCAACTCGAACACGTGTGGACGGAAAACCTGTCGCGCACCGGCGGGTAGGGGCGTGCCTCATGCTTCGAGACGTAGTGCGCCTTCGCATAATGCCAAATCAGGTTCCGAAGGATGACGGTGAATGGATAAGCGGCTGACGAGCCGTTTCTAGATATCGATATCCTCGACGAAGCGGGCATGCTCCTGGATATAGTTGAAGCGCAGTTCCGGTTTCTTGCCCATCAGTTGCTCGACAAGCCGGGCCGTGGCCTTGGCCTCGATCTTTTCATCGTCGGTATGCTGGCCCGGCACGGTGACGCGGATCAGGGTCCGGTTGGCGGGCGCCATGGTGGTTTCCTTGAGCTGCGCCGGCGGCATTTCACCCAGGCCCTTGAAGCGCGAGACCTCGACCTTGCCGCGGCCCTTGAACTCGGTTTCCATCAGTTTTTCGCGGTGCACGTCGTCGCGCGCATACATGGTCTTGCCGCCCTGGCTGAGCCGGTACAGCGGCGGCATGGCGAGGTACAGGTAGCCCTGTTCGATCAGCTCCGGCATTTCCTGATAGAAGAACGTCATCAACAGCGAAGCGATGTGCGCGCCATCGACGTCGGCATCGGTCATGATGATGATTTTCTCGTAACGCAGGTCGTCGGCGATGAAGCGGTCGCCGGTGCCGCAGCCGAGCGCCTCGATCAGGTCGTTCAGTTCCTGGTTGGCCTTGAGCTTGTCGGCGGTGGCGCTGGCGACGTTGAGGATCTTGCCCCGGAGCGGCAGGATCGCCTGGAACTTGCGGTCGCGGCCCTGCTTGGCGGAGCCGCCGGCGCTGTCACCCTCGACGATGAACAGTTCGGTGCCGTCGCGCGTCGAATTGGCGCAGTCGGCAAGCTTGCCCGGCAGGCGCAGGCGCCTCGTCGCGGATTGCCGCTTGGTCTGCTTGTCGTCGCGTTTCTTGAGCCTGAGCTCGGCGCGCTCGATGGCGTGTTCGAGCAACGCCGTGGCCATTTCCGGCGACGCCGACAGCCAGTGATCGAAGTGATCGCGGATGGAGTTTTCGACCAGCCGTTGCGCATCGCCGGTCGACAGCTTTTCCTTGGTCTGGCCCTGGAACTGCGGATCGCGGATGAACACCGACAGCATGATGTCGGCACCGCCGACCACATCCTCGGCCTGCAGCTTGGCGGCCTGCTTGTTCTTGGTCAGCTCGCCATAGGTACGCAGCCCCTTGGTCAGCGCGCCGCGCATGCCCAGTTCGTGCGTGCCGCCGAGCGGCGTCGGCACGGTGTTGCAGTAGGAATTGAAGAACGCATCCTCGTCGACCGGCCAGGCGACGGCCCATTCGACGCGCCCGGCCTCGCCGGGGAAGGTCGCTTCGCCGGCGAACGGGGTCTGCGTCAGGGTCTTGCGCGTCTTCAAAAGCGAGTCGAGATAGTCGCCAAGTCCGCCCGGGAAGTGCAGGGTCGCGCTTTCCGGCGTGTTGTCATCGGCTTTCAGGATCTTCGGGTCGACCGACCAGCGGATTTCAACGCCGCGGAACAGGTAAGCCTTGGAGCGCGCCATGCGGAACAGGGTCGACGGCTTGAAGCGCGCGCCGGCGCCGAAAATCTGGTGATCGGGCATAAACGAAATGGTCGTGCCGCGGCGGTTGGAAACGGCGCCGCCGTCGGTCAGCTTGCTGACCGGCTTGCCGCGTTCATAGGTTTGCGTCCACAGCTTCTTGTCCTTGCAGACCTCGACGATCAGTTGTTCGGCCAGCGCATTGACGACGGACAGACCGACCCCGTGCAGACCGCCCGAGGTGGCATACGCGTCGCCGCCGAACTTGCCGCCGGAATGCAGCGTCGTCAGGATTACTTCAAGCGCCGACTTGTCCTTGAATTTGGGGTGCGGATCGACCGGAATGCCGCGGCCGTTGTCGCGGATCGTCAGGCGGTAGTCGGCGTCGAGTTCGATTTCGATGCGGGACGCGTGACCGGCAACAGCTTCGTCCATGGAGTTATCGAGGATTTCCGCCGCCAGATGGTGCAGCGCGCGTTCGTCGGTGCCGCCGATATACATGCCGGGGCGATGGCGCACCGGCTCCAGGCCCTCAAGCACCTCGATGTCGTTGGCGGTATAGCTGTCCTTGGTGCGGCCGCTTGCGGCAGCCGGCTTGGCGGAGCTTTTCGCGGTTTTCTTGCTCATGGCCTTCTCAGCCTTGTTGGCGGTCTTCGCAGGGGACTTGTCAGGGGACCTGGCGCCTTCCGCAGTGTCCGGTGCCGTGCTTTCGCCACCGAAAAGGTCGCCCATATCACCACTACGTTCCATCTCAAGTCTCCGCCCGCAATGACAAATCCTGAGCGCTGCCAAAAGCGCCGGTCTGCGCTCACCTTACGCGCCAACAAAGGCCGCTTCAAGGATGATAAGGTATATCTTGGCTTTATCGACACCCATATCTTGTATATATTTTGTTAACCATTCGTGTACGCCCGGATCAAGGAAAACCAGCATATGAGCGAAGAAAAAGCCCGGAAGAAGGCGTCTGAAACGAGCAAGGAAGAGCCGCGCGGCGAACTCGCGCTCCGAACCCTGGCGATGCCCGCCGATACCAACCCGTCCGGCGACATCTTCGGCGGCTGGGTGATGGCGCAGATGGATATCGCCGGCGGCATTACCGCCTGGAACCGGGCCGACGGCCGGGTTGCAACGGTTGCCGTCGACGGCTTTACCTTCCACCGGCCGATTTTCGTCGGCGATGTGGTGTGCTGCTACACCGAGGTCGTCAGAACCGGCCGGACCTCGATTTCGGTGCTGGTTTCGGCCTGGGTGCTGCGCGGCCGCAAACCGGAAAACCGCATCAAGGTGACGGAAGGGACGTTTACCTTCGTCGCCATCGATGCCGACGGCGGCAAGCGCGAGGTGCCGCCGCTGGATTAAAGCGCAGCTAGTTACCGCAGAGAGCAACAATATCAAGGTGGAATTCGCAAGCGGCATTGGGAGTATCGCGCCAAAGGTGAGAATCAAAGGCCGAAGTACAGGAGGTGTCCTCCAGATAAGCCTGCTCCCCCTTGGCATCGCAAACGAGCAAGCCTGAAGCTTTTCCTGTGCGATTGACACGGATTGTGAAGTCATTGAACGGGGTCAGCAGTGCGGGATCGTGGCGGGTCGCAAAATCTAACAGTTCCGGACCGCTAAGAGCTTCTGGTGCATTTTTAAATACGACGGCTGAATTGAGTGCCTTCGAAACCTTTTTCAGATGCCCGGATAAGGTATACATCGTTTCTTCATCGACATTCCCGGCACAGGCTGACAGCGGAATCAGCAACAATAGCGCTAAAAACAAGACTTTTTGTTTCAGTTTCATTTGCCCATTTCCAAGTTTTCTATGCCTGCCAATAGACAAGCTCGCCATTACCATCGCGTCCGGTGTCGAGATTCCATTCAGTAAAGATTTCGCTGCCGGCTACATCGCCGTGAATGACGTGATTGCCGACAATGCGCCATGCCTCCAGCACATTGTGTATGGCCTTATCAAAAATATCCGAATAGTCCATCGGGCCTTCAGGAGTGGCGAGAGCCGCAATGTATTCATCGGTATCGATTTCATCGGCGGGCGGGTAGACAATACCAGCATCCTGCGCAACGTGGCGAGCAAGAGGAATTAGTCCGAGGACACCGCCTTCGGTCGCAACTTTATCGACAGCCCGAACAAACCATTCGTGCCAAAGATCAATTCGTGGCGCGCCGAATTCGTCCGCGGTCTGCGGGTAAATATCCGTTAAAGCGGACGACCATACGTTGCGAATAATCGGATTCAAAAGGTTGTCGTTTTCCGGCGACGAGCATCTTTTAATACCGTTATCAAGGTGCTCGGCAAGCCCTAGGCTTCCGATGTTCATACGTTGGAAAATAAAAACGTCCTGGTGCATTTCGCAGATGCGGTGTGCGCTTTCATTTCCTTCGTACGGCCCGACCTTTAGTTCAACAACAGGGTGGATCGTCATGTCGGTGACCACATGAGCAACAAACCCCATACACCACGCAAGAGCTGTGGTGCGCGCAGCGCCATCAAGCGCACCCACGCTATTCATAAGCGTGTGTATCATCTCTCCGGTACGGTTGTAGTGCATATTGTCAGCCCAATATTTTTGATCACCATCCAGTAGCGCCAAATAGGGATAGTCTGGGCTTACGGCACCAAGATCGACGAAGCCAGCAAAGTCAGCCGCTGCAATCTTGGCTTCGCTCGGCATATCAGCGGTATTCAGATATTCGCCCGAAGTGATTTGGTCGACGAGCGTCAAGTGAGCGAAAGCACCGGGCATCTTTGCCTCCCCTTATTATAAAGTGCATAATAAAAAGGATACACCAATTAATAGTTTTGGCCAACTGTCATATCAGTCTTGGCGCGAATAGGAAAACGTCTCAGATCAACATCATCGAGATGTAGGCGGAAACGAACAGCGTGCCGAGGGCCAGGAATTCGCTCAGGAAACGGCCTGCATTGTGCCACTTGGTCATGATCATATCCTTCGTATGTAACGCCCGAGTCAGGGGCTTGGTTATCTATCTAAACAAGAACATTAAAAGAACACTAGTAGAACAAAATAAGAATATCAAGTAAAATAATCGGGCAAGTTCGAACCTACTCTTGATCTCCGGGGCTGCCTTGCTCAGGCTTGGGAAAACGCTATGCCAGGAGGGTGTCCAATGCGGTCCCATATTGCGCTTGCCGCGCTTTTCTCGTTCGGATTGATGCTGACTTCGCCGCCGTCGCACGCCAGCGAACCGTCGGTTCTGGACGTTACGGTGAGTGCGAATGCCGACGGCACTTATGCTTTTCACGCCACGGTCGCGCACCGCGACGAAGGCTGGAAGCATTATGCCAACAAGTGGGAGATCGTGACCCCGGACAACAAGGTCGTCGGCGAGCGGGTGCTGTTTCATCCGCATGTCGACGAACAGCCGTTTACCCGCAGCCTGAGCCGGGTCGTGGTGCCGATCGGCACAACCGAAGTCACGGTCCGTGCCTATTGCATCGTCACCGGCGTCGGCACGCGGACATTCACCGTCAAGCTGCCGCCCAGAAAGTGACGGTGATCATCGGATCGCCGTCATCCTGAACTTGATTCAGGATCCATTTTTTTAGCTGTGTTGCCTGAAATCATGGACCCCAAATCGAGTTTGAGGCGACGGAAGGCTCATGGGCGTATACCGCACCTGAGCACGGTGGCGGATATGTGGGCGTTTATGGACTATAAACGCCCATAGCGTTTGAGCAGCGCACTCAGATCCTTCATTTCGCGACGGCAGTTGCGCCGCTCGATGACAAGCATGGTGAGGACGACCGGCGAGAGTACCGCCAAAATGCCGCCGACCAGCAGGCCAACGCTGATCATGAAGTTCTGCATGCCATCGAACTTCAGCAATAATTCTATTATCGAAATGCCTGTTTGCGGCTCGACACTGAGCAGCCGCAAGACCCACCCTGTCACGGCCAGCAGGACCGATACGTAGAGCACCGTGAAACCGAGTTCAATGGACCGTAAACGTTCGCCGAGATCGCGTTTCGCGGCTTCGGAAAACAGCAGACGGAGATTGTCGTCACGCAGTTCAAACGCGTGCGGCCTGTTATCCGCCGCCGTCAGATCGGTCGCATCCTCGGTCATGACCATTACTTATGGAAGCTATTGCCGGCGTTTTCCAGAGTATTTCGCTGTTCAATCCCGCCGCAGATTGCCGTACCGCGCAAAGAAAAGACCCCCGCCTAGACAGGCGGGGGTCCCCACGGTGGAACCGAAGTTCCAGGTCCGCGTTAGGAAGAGTAGTACATCTTGAATTCGATCGGGTGCGGCGCATGTTCGAAAGCGTAAATTTCTTCCCACTTCAGGTCCATGTACGCGTTGATTTGATCGTCGGTGAAAACGTCACCCTTGGTCAGGAAGTCACGATCGGCATCAAGGGATTCCATCGCTTCGCGGAGTGAGCCGCACACCGTCGGCACTTCGGCGAGTTCTTCCGGCGGCAGGTCGTACAGATCCTTGTCCATGGCATCGCCCGGGTGGATCTTGTTCTGGATGCCGTCAAGGCCGGCCATCATCATCGCCGAGAATGCCAGATACGGGTTGGCGACGGCGTCCGGGAAGCGGACTTCGACACGTTTGCCTTTCGGCGAACCCGAATACGGAATACGGCACGAAGCGGAACGGTTGCGGGCCGAGTAGGCCAGCAGCACCGGTGCTTCGAAGCCCGGGATCAGACGCTTGTAAGAGTTCGTCGACGGGTTGGTAAAGGCGTTGATGGACTTGGCATGCTTGATGATCCCGCCGATGTAATGCAGGCAGGTATCGGACAGATCGGCGTAACCCGAACCGGCAAAGGTCGGTTTGCCGTCTTTCCAGATCGACTGGTGGGTGTGCATGCCCGAACCGTTGTCGCCGGCAACCGGCTTCGGCATGAACGTTGCCGTTTTGCCGTAGGTCGCGGCGACCATGTGCGTGGCGTATTTGTAGATCTGCACGTTGTCGGCGGCACGCACCAGGGTCGAGAAGGCCATACCCAGCTCGTGCTGCGACGGCGCGACTTCGTGGTGGTGCTTGTCCATGGTCAGCCCCATTTCCAGCATCACGGAAACCATTTCGGCACGGATGTCATGGGCCTGGTCGACCGGCGGTACCGGGAAATAACCGCCCTTGATACCGGGACGGTGGGCGAGGTTGCCGTCGGTCATCGTCGCGCCGGTGACGTACGGGCCTTCCTCGGACGAGAAAGCGAACGAGCATTCGTTCATCTCGACCTTGTAGCGGACGTCGTCGAACATGAAGAACTCGGGCTCGGCGCCGAAGTACGCGGTGTCGCCGATGCCGGTGGTACCGAGATAGGCTTCTGCTTTCTTGGCGACCGAGCGCGGGTCGCGCTCATAGGGCTGGCCGTTGGTCGGCTCGATGATGTCGCAGTTCAGGATCAGCATCGGTTGCGCCGAGAACGGGTCCATGACGGCGGTTTCAGCATCCGGGATCAGCGCCATGTCGGATTCGTTGATCGCTTTCCAGCCGGCAATCGAAGAGCCGTCGAACATGATGCCGTCTTCGAAGGTTTCTTCCTCGACAAAGTCGGAAACCATCGTCAGGTGCTGCCATTTTCCGCGCGGGTCGGTGAAGCGCAGGTCGACATACCCGATTTCATTATCCTTGATATATTTCAGAACATCGTTCGGCGTTTTGATATCCATTGCCATTATTGTAGTCCTTCTTTCCTAACTCGGTGTGGTTTTAGCTGATTATCCGTTGAGCGGGACGGGATGCGGGGATGCGTTTAGATGGCATCGTCTCCGCGTTCGCCCGTTCGAACACGAATGGCTTCTTCAACAGGGGTGATAAAGATTTTACCGTCGCCGATCCGGCCGGTTTGTGCAGCCTGTTGGATGGCTTCAACAGCGCGTTCCAGCATGCCGTCATCAACGACGATTTCGATTTTGACCTTGGGCAGGAAATCGACAACGTATTCAGCGCCCCGGTAAAGCTCGGTATGGCCCTTTTGACGTCCGAAACCCTTGGCTTCCAGGACGGTAATGCCCTGCAGGCCGATTTCATGCAATGCTTCCTTCACTTCATCAAGCTTGAACGGCTTGATGATTGCTTCGATTTTTTTCATTGATGATTATACCTCTTGGTCAAGCTCGGTTTCAGGCGGGTCGCCCGTGTGAAAAATAATCCGGAATCGACATCACCGCCACACAAACAGCATGGATCATGCCAGTTTTTGAGAGAGTTTTTTTATATATTATTTTGAATGGGTTAGGGGGGCTTCTCCAACATGACTTGGTTGTGCTGCGGGTGTCGGGTTGCACATAAATTAATCAACTGACTTTATTTTAACCTGCCTTGCTGGGTTGGATTGTGTACATTTCCCGACCGTGGCAGCAAATTATCGTCTGAAAATGTGGACTTTTCTGATGATTTGTGAAATAATCAGGCTTCATCTTGAGGATCTAATCATCTCGTGAGGACTGCAAAGCGCCTAACCCTAAGCATTCGCTTGTGAAATTTGAATTATGATGAAAATTGCTGCATTGCAGCATTTTTGTTGCATTGCGATTGCAAAAGGATTATAAGGCGGGGTCTGTTTGTGAGGATCGCTTAAGGAGTAGAGAGTTATGCAACGCTTGGACTTGGTAAAATTTCTTGCGGACGAAGCGTCCGAACTGATTGCCCTCGAAATACAAGGTGCGTCAGAAGATACTGCCCGTCTTGATGAAGCTGCGGAACTCCTGAACCTGAGCGCTCGTATCATGGCCCGCACCTCTGGAGTGGTTGGAGAAGACTTAATCCAGGAGGCTGCCTAATGGCTTCTCGAAGCTCTGATAATAAAAAACCGACGTCCGACCGCCCCGAACAGCACAAAAAGCGCAAGTGCCTGATGTGCAGTGAGAATTTCATGTCTCATCATTACGGTGAGCGTGTTTGCCCTTCCTGTAAGGGCACGGCGGCGTGGCGCGAAGGTGCCGCAGCGTAAATTTCGCAAGACAATACTTGCACAGACAAGGCCCCGGCATCGTCGGGGCCTTTGTCAATTCCGGGCCATTCCCGGACTATTTCACGGATTTCAGGGATTGAGCGCCCCGAGTGCCCGCAAAACGGCGATCTCGGCCATGCGCGGGTCGACGCCGACCGGGCCGGCATCGGTGATTTCGGTGTTTTCCGAACGCCGGATCGCAGCCTTCACGTCATCGACGGCATGCCCGCCGGGGGCGGCGAACAGACCGACCACCACAACCGGGCCCTTGATGGCCGCCAGCTTGTCATCAAGAAACGGCGGTTCTTCGAGCATCGCCAGTTCGACCGCCGCAAATCCGCCCTGGTTGCGCAGTCTGTCAGCATGAACCCGGGCGCTGACTTTTGATTCGGGCCGTCCTTTAGAGCCATGCGCGACCAATAACAATGTCGATGACCCGGCATCGAAACCGGCACGGATCAATGCGCGTTCTCCGGCATGGCGGACGATTTGCGTGATCCCTTCGTGGGTGCCGACCGGCAATGTGACGATGATTTTCGGTTGTGCGCCGTCTTTGTGCAGAGACTTCGATATCTGTCCGGAGAGCGCCTCGGCGAGGAAGCCGTCGGACATCATGTATGGCACGATCAGTACCGTTGAAGTCCCCGTGTCGGCCAGGGCAGTCTCAGCAGATCCGCCGCTGCCCATCAGAAAAGCCGTGGAAACGTTTCGGAAAGGGCCGGTCCGGCGCATCAATTCGGCATGCCTGGCGACCACGGCGTTGGCATCCGGGCGCCGTGTCGAGCCGTGCGCCGCCAGCACCACCGACACCGCGTCATGGCGGTCGGCGGATGCTGGCGAAAGGGCGGTGTCTGTTGTCGTCATATGCCATCCGGTGTTATGCGTTCAGAACTTATTCGTATGGCAGGGGCCAACGGTTCACATTTAATAGAACACGCTTATCTTTGCATATGGTTGATCAAGGTTAAGCCGGCAATCCGCCGGCACATATTTCCGCCGGTCTTTATTGCTAAATTAAAGACAAGCATCGACACGTAATTTTAACGACCGGGAACGTAAATTCAGCCGTCATGCCCCGTAAATGGATCACGCCTGTCGTATTGCCGTTGCTCGCGATTTCGCTCGCGATGCCGGTGGCGGCGGATGACATCGCCGATATCGCCGCCCAGGTCGCGGCTGCCGGTCATGACGTTCCGCCGGCCAGCGTCCTCAGGCATGCCTGCGATACCGATCCGCTTTGCGTCGCAAGGTTCCTCAAGGACCGCATCGGCCCCGGCGCCGAACTGCTGCCCGATACCGGCGAAGGCCTTAAAACCCGCGGCTGGAAGGCTCGGCCGGCGCTGCACCGTGTCGTCAACGACATGAAGGGGACACTGTTCATCGTCCCGGCGCGTTTCGATGCCAAAGCCATTGCCGGGGCCATTGCCGGGGCCGTTGGCGATGCGGCCGGGCAGGGGGCTGCGACAGGGCGTCTTGTGCTCGATCTACGCGATCTCGATGACGCGGAAAACCTCGACGCCATGCGCCGCACGGCCGCGCTGTTCACCGGCAGGCATGAACGCGCCTTCAGGGAAGACCACACAGGCGGGCGCGCCGTCGACTGGCTGATACCGAAACCGGCGAAACGGCTCGGACCGTTCGCGATCGAAGTATGGACCGACGCCGAAATCAGCGCCGCGGCGGAAGCCTTCGCCCAGCTTTTGCGTCTGCATGCGGGGGCAAAAATCATGGGGCGGGCGTCACTGGCCAGAGGATTTGTGATGAAATCCATCCCCGTGATGCCGGGGTGGGTTCTGCGGATTGCGACCGGCCGCCTGTCGGTGCCCGGCGTCGACCTTACGGCCGGGGTTCAGCCGGACGCGCCGATTCCCGAGTAAACGCGGCGGATTGCCTGAGCGTCATAAATTTTTCATTTGCATAAATACTACAAGTATTTTTGTAATGTTGTATGAAGAATGACAATGCCATCGCCGCGTTGAGCGCGCTTGCCCATGCCGATCGGTTGGCGGCATTCCGGCTTGTGCTGCGCTCGGGTAAGGACGGCCTGCCGTCCGGACGCATCGCCGAGGCGCTGGGCATCCAGCCGACCCGCATGTCGTTTCACCTGAGCACGCTGGAGAAGTCCGGCGTCCTTTATTCCGAGCGCGACGGGCGGCATATCCGCTATGCCGTGAATTTCCCGGTGATGCGGGGGCTGCTCGGATTCCTGACGGAAGAATGCTGCGCCGGACATCCGGAGATCTGCGCCGATCTGATGGACGGCGGCAAGTCGAACAAGAAACTCGAGGAGATATCGTGATGGCGAAAACCGAAAGCCGAGACGTCAAGAACGTGCTGTTTCTGTGTACCGGGAACTCGGCGCGCTCAATCCTGGCCGAGGCAATCCTGAACCGCGAAGGGCAGGGACGTTTCAGGGCCTATTCCGCAGGCAGCATGCCGACCGGCAAGGTACACCCGTATGCGCTCGACCTGCTCGCGAACAACAACCATCCGGTGGACGAGTTGCGCTCCAAAAGCTGGGACGAATTTGCCAAGCCGGGTGCACCGAAAATGGATTTCGTCTTTACGGTCTGCGATAACGCGTCGAACGAAGTCTGCCCCATTTGGCCGGGCCAGCCGATGACCGCGCACTGGGGCGTGCCGGATCCGGCGTCGGCGGAAGGCAACGAGGCGGAAAAGCGGCTCGCTTTTGCCGAGACTTATCGTTTCATGTCGAACCGGATTTCGATCTTCGTGAACCTGCCGCTTTCGTCGATCGACAAGCTGAGCCTGCAGGCGCACCTGAACGAGATCGGCCAGAGTTTTCCCGACACGGCATGAACCGAAAGAAAACGGAATGAGCATACATCCTTTTCAACGCCGGCTGCTGTCGGAATACATCGGCACGGCCGGCCTTCTGGCGACGGTTATCGGATCGGGGATCATGGCCGAACGGTTGGCCGGCGGGAACGACGCCGTCGCGCTTTTGGGCAACACGCTTGCCACCGGCGCCATGCTCGTGGTGTTGATCAGCGCCTTCGGTCCGATGTCGGGGGCGCATTTCAACCCCGCCGTGACGCTTGCTTTCATGATGCGGCGCGAAATCGAAAAAAGCCATGCGCTGGTCTACATCATCGTGCAGGACGCGGGCGCCATCACCGGCATGCTGGTCGCGCATATCATGTTCGAGGAACAGATATTCCAGCTCTCGACGAAGATCCGCAGCGGCCCGGCGCAGATGTTTTCCGAAGCCGTCGCCACATTCGGTCTGGTGCTGACGATTTTCGGCGCGATCAGGCACCGCCCGGACAGCGTGGCGTGGATGGTCGGCCTTTATATCACCGCGGCGTACTGGTTCACGGCATCGACCAGCTTTGCCAATCCCGCCGTGACCATTGCGCGCGCCATGACGGATACGTTCTCAGGCATCCAGCCCGTGGACGCGCCGTTCTTTATCATCGCTCAGTTTGTCGGCGCGCTTGGTGCCGTGTTCATTGCCGGACGGCTGGCATACTTCGACAAGAATGTGGACTAGCGCCGGGTGAGGGGTATCTCCCGCGTTGCCAGTGATGGTTCCTGCCGATAGTCTCAGGACTACCGCGCAACGAAGGTTCCATGCATGCCCGCCAGCAATTCCAACGTCCCTGCCGTGTCCGAAACCCTGTGCCGTTTCGTGTCCAACGCAACGTGGGACGATCTGCCCGAAGACGCGCGCCACAATACCCGGCGCTCTTTACTGAACTATTTCGCCACCGCCTTTGCCGGCGCGCATGATGTCGCGCTGGATCACTCGGTTGCGGTGCTCGATGAATTCAAAGGTTCGGGAAATGCGACGCTGATCGGGCGCACCGAAACCACCGATCCGTTGACGGCGGCGTTCGTCAACGGCGCGGCGGGCAACGTGCACGATTTCGACGACACGCATATCCGCACCGTCATCCATCCGACCGCCCCGGTGGCGCCGGCGTTGCTGGCGCTGGCGGAACGGCAGAAAATTTCCGGCGCCGATTTCATTCTGGCGTTGGCGTTGGGGATCGAGGCGGCATGTCGGATCGGCAATGCGGTATCGCCCGGCCACTATGCCCGCGGCTGGCACATCACGGCGACCTGTGGTGTGTTCGGTGCGGCGCTGGCGGCGGGCAAGGTGCTGGGGCTGAATGCGGAAAAGCTCAACTGCGCGCTCGGTGCGGCATCGGCGCAATCGTCGGGCCTGGTCGAGACACTGGGCTTCATGGCCAAAAGTATCGGCGTAGGCGGTGCGGCGCGCGGCGGACTGCTGGCCGCGTTGCTGGCGGAACGGGGCCTCGACGGTCCGCCCCGTCCGCTCGAAGGACCGCGCGGTTTCCTGCATGTGACCTGCGACAGCCCGGAATTCAGGGAAATCACGGAAGGACTCGGCAAACGCTGGGAAGTGCTGCGCAACATTCACAAGCCGTATCCCGGCGGCGTGGTGCTGTTTTCCGTCATCGATGCCTGCATGGAACTTCTGCAAAGCGGCATCGCCATCGAAGACATCACCCGGATCACGTTGTTCGGGCATCCGTTGCTGCGCCAGCGCGCCGACCGGCCGGGTGTGACGACGGGACGCGAGGCGCAGGTCTCGGCGCAGCACGCGGTCGCGGCGACGCTGATCTTCGGCAAGGCGGGACTGGGGCAGTTCACGGACGAGACGGTCAACGATCCCCGCGTGCTGGCTTTCCGTGAAAAGGTGCATATGAAAGACGATGGTGAAATCGATGTCGCCGGTGTGCACATGGTCGCCGAAACCGTGGACGGCGCGGCGCACGAATTTTCCATCGATGGCGCACGCGGCACCGATGCCCGACCGTTGAGCGATGCGGAAATCGAAACGAAATTTACGGAACTTGCCGGTGAATATGCGCCGGACTGCCCGCGCGCGCCGGAACTGATCGGGCGCATATGGTCTTTGGATCGGGCGGATGATGTTGGGGAAATAATGGCGCTGGCGCGGCCCTGAAGGGCTAAGGCGTGCCCGCCCGCCCGGCGATAAGCCGGGTTGCTTATCGCCGTGCGATGCGGGAACGCGGGACGCGGATCAGCTCTTTTTCTTCTTACCCTTGTCGCCCTTGTCCTTCTTTCCCTTTTCGGACTTGTCCTTTTTGTTTTTGTCTTTCTTGTCGCGCTCGCCGTCCTTGCGCTTGTCGTCATCCTTGCGGTTTTCATTGTCGTCGTTGCAAGGCTTGTCCTGGGTGCACGACTTGTCGTCATCGTCCTTTTTGCTTTTCTCTTTCTTTTCCTTCTTTTCCTTCTTTTCTTTCTCGCCTTTTTTCTTTTCACCGTCGGCATGCGCGGCGGCATAGGAAACGGATATGCCGTCTTGCGCGGTATGCACCGGCATCCATGCGGCAAAGAAGCCGAGCGCCACAGCGATAGAAAGGGAAGACAGGTATTTTTTCAGCATCAGATCACTCCTGACGGGTTTCGGTTATTCGGCATGAAGGCCGTTTTTCATTCGCCGATGGTGCTGCCGATTTCGGCCTGCGTACAGATCGTATTTACCGCAATATACCGGTATTGCCCGAAAGAAGCTGTAGGGTCCTGACCCTAATACGATTGATCCAGATCATTCACAGCAATCCCGATGAGGTGTTTTATAGCGCCGCATGCAAGTTTACAGTCCAAACAAGTTCCTGCATTTCGCAGATCATATCGCGGCATTGCGCGAAGGTCGTGTCATTGCCCCCGTGCATGTCCGCATCAAGCCGATCAATCGTTGCAATCACGCCTGCTGGTATTGTGCCTATCGTGCGGACGATCTGGCGCTTGGCGAGGATATGGACCTCGAAGACCGCATCCCCGACGAAAAAATGCGTGAAATTACGGCTGACCTCGTCGCCATGGGAGTGAAAGCGGTGACGTTTTCCGGCGGCGGGGAACCTTTGCTGTACAAATCCTTACCGGAGCGGATTCGGGATCTGGCGGAAGGCGGGGTGCAAGTCGCCAGCCTGACCAACGGCTCAAATCTGAAAGGCAAAATGGCGGATGCATTCGCCACCTACGGAACATGGTTACGGGTATCTCTGGATGCCTGGGATGATGCGAGTTACGCGAAAAGCCGCAGTATCAGGGAAGGGGCTTTCACCGCCCTGATGGAAAACCTGCGCAACTTTGCAAAGCGGGGCAGCCGTTGCGTACTGGGCGTGAGCTTTATCGTCGATGAGAATAATTGCCGCCACATCGCGGACGTATGCCGGCAGTTGCGCGACATCGGCGTTGCGCACGTAAAAATATCCGCCGCCGTGATTTCCAATAATGTGCATGACAACAATGTCTATCATGCGAAGCTGGCCGACGTGGTACCCGAGCAGATCGAACGTGCCCAGAAGCTCGACACGGCAAATTTCAGCATCGTCAATCACTACCACCAGATGGAAGAGCGCTTCGACAAGTCCTATGACACCTGCCCGTTTCTGCAGTTTCTGACTGTCATCGGGGCCGATGCCGCGGTGTATACGTGTCAGGACAAGGCCTATACCAAAAGCGGCTGGCTGGGATCGATCGCCGAACAGAGCTTTGCCGAGTTATGGTATTCCGATGAAATGAGGCAGCGGATGCGAGATCTGAATCCACAGACAAATTGCCGCCATCATTGCGTGGCGCACACCAAGAACGAAGCCCTGCACGAGGTGCTTTCCCTGGATCCCGCACACGTGCCGTTCGTCTGAACGTCGTGGTGGCGTCAGCTCGCCGACCATGCATTGTCGATCGGCAGAACCGCGCCGTTGATGTCACGCCCGGCGGGACTGCACAGGAAAGCGACCATCTCGGCGACGCTCTCCTGAGACGCGAAGCGGCCTGACGGCTGCTTGCCGTCGAGGAACTGCCTGACGGCCTCGTCCTCGTCGATGTTTTTCGTTTCCATCAGTGTGCGTATCGACTTGTCTGCATGCGCGGCGCGCACCGCGCCCGGTGCGACGGCGTTGCAGGTGATTTCTTGCTCGGCGACTTCCAGCGCCGTGGCCCGGGTCAGGCCGATCAGCGCCGTCTTCGACGTGACGTAACTGGCGCGCCCGACCGCACCGATCGTCCCATAGATCGACGACATGTTGATGATCCGGCCCCAGCCGCGCTGTTTCATGCCGGGCAGGGCATGATGCGTGGTGCGGAAAGCGGCGTTGAGGTTGACCGAAATGGCGTATTCCCAGTCTGCCGGGTTTGTATCTTCGATGAGGCCGAAAACACGCGTCACGGCGTTGTTGACGACGATGTCGATACCGCCGAAGCGCGCGATCGCGCGGCCGATATGATCGTCCAGCGCTGCGCCGTCGCCGACGTCGCAGGTCTCGTAAACGGCACCGACACCGTGCGCATTGGCCAGCGCCTCGGCTTTCGGAGCGATTTCCGCCGCGTCCTCGATGCCGTTCATGACGACGTTACAGCCGAGCGATGCCAGTTTTTCCGATACCGTATAGCCGATACCCAGGCTGGCGCCCGTGATCAGGGCGGTCTTTCCGGTGAGCATTCTCGGTTATTCCCTGGGTTGGTCGATGACGTTGATCAGGGCCGGCCAGTAATTGTCGCCGAACCCGGCCGCATCGGATTGCTCAAACAGGCTGCGGACGGTCTCGGCGCCCGGCAGGGTCAGGCCGACCTGTTCGGCAAGTTCAAGCGCATAGGACAGATCCTTGGCGGCGTAGCGTGTCGAGAACGCCTGTTCCGGGAAGTTGTCCGCCAGCAGCGCCTTCATACCGTGATTGCGGAGCGCGAAGCTGTCGCCCGAACCGCTCTGCAACGCCTTGAACAGCACCTCGCCGTCCATGCCGGCGCGGCGCGCGATGCTCAGGGCTTCCGAAAGCGCGGTCACGGTCTCGAACAGGATCATGTTATTGAGGATTTTCACCATCTGGCCGTTGCCGATGCCGCCGCAATGCAGCACGTCCGAGGCGAAACAGTTCAACAGCGGCTCAATCCGGTTGAAGGTGCCATCATCGGCGCCGACCATGATCGCAAGCGTGCCCTGTTCGGCGGCCTGGCGGGTCCTGGCCACCGGGGCGTCGGCATAGGCTATGCCTTTGGCCCGGGCTTTTTCCGCAAGTTCACGGCTCAGCGTGACGGGGGATGTCGAGCAATCGACGAAAATCGCGCCCGCCTGCATGGCGTCCAGAAGCCCGCCGGACCCGATCAGGATATCCTCGACCTCTTTGCCGCCCGGCAGCGACACGAAAACGATATCGGCATTATCTGCTGCCTCGGCAGCCGATGCGGCGATAACGGCGCCGCGCTCGGACACTCTCTGCAGTGGTGCATCGCGCAGGTCGAAAGCAACGACGTCACGCAACCCGACGGCTGCGCGCTTGTCGGTCAGGTTGCGGCACATCGGCTCGCCCATCACGCCAAGCCCGATAAAGGCCGCGCGGTGCAGCACGGCTTCGCTGGTAGTCATTTCAGATGATCCCCCCTGGAATGCGTCGGTGGACACATTAGCGCCGCAGGGAAGAACTTTCCAAGTCCAAGCAGCAGCTTATTTGCCGTCGACGTCGATATAGCCGCGCTCGATCGCTGTTTCGATCATGTGTCCGCCACTGAGCAGCTCTTCGTAGGAGCGCCTGAGCAGCGACAGTTCCTTGAGCTGCGCTTCGCTCGGCAGGTCGCCGGTGCTGGAGGAAATCTCGATGAGTTTCTTGATGTAAAGGCCGCGTGCCTTCGCGACCAGATTGAACAGAGGTTTGAGCTTGCTGAGACCGAGTTCGGGGACCAGACCGTGAATGACTTCACGGTTGATGTTCCGTAGTTCCTGCTGCATTTCCATGCGTGCGTGGTTGATGTCGCGTGCCTTGCTCATGATGTTCGATCCCCGATGCTGAAACGGATGCAACGCACTATTCTACTGATAGAGCGTATTTCCATACAGCATCATTATGCGGGGCCGTCACCGGCTTGATAGGGTCGTTGAAAGCGGGGGGGGGTATCAATGAATGATAATGATGCCCTGACCCTGCGCGGTGCCGGTGATCGTCACGCCGAGCGCTTTGGCCGCCAAATCGAGATTCTGTCCATAACTGCTTTGGGAAGAATAGGCGTTTTCAATGATGATAATCGCCCCCGGAACGCATCGCGGAACGAGGGCTTCGAGGCACGCGATTTCCATGTCTCCGCCGTAATCGAGTTCCAGGTGAACGAACGCAAATTCGCCATCGATGGTGTCGAGGATTTCCGGGGCCATGCCCTGCACCGGGACCGCATCGGGAAAGGATCGTCGGATAAAGTCAATGTCGCTGCAATAATCAACACAGGCCTCCCCATCGTCATAAAGGCCCTCCCACGCATCAACGAGGAAAAACCTCTCGGGCTTGGCATAGTCAAGGATCGTGCGGGCGAAGACGCCCCACGAAACGCCGACCTCGATAAAGTCGCCTTTCGGCGCCTGTTTCGCCAGGCTGGCGGTGGTGTAGACCTTGAGGGCAAGGTTTTGCCGCTCGCTCTCGCCGGACGGATAGAGCGCAAGCCCACGGTCGAACGCTGCGACAAATTCGGGGGCATCGAGATAAGCCGTACTGTGCGCGGTGGCAACGCCATGATGCACGGTCTGGAACGTGGCCCTGTAGAAATGCCGGTCCTGCCTAAATTCATAAATGCCGGGGTCCAGATCGACCACACCCGCGCCTTCTGCGTCACAACGCAAGAACATCGGTTCTCCATGGAAGTGAAAAAACCGATCTCCCCACAGCGCGCCGCTCCGGCCATGCCGAAGCCGGACAAACCGGGAAATTATTCTATCGAGAACAGTGCCAATCATTGGAGTGCGCCCCATGCTTGCTTCATTGTTGATATAAGCGGTTTACAGACAAGGTTAAATTTCTTGGCCTGTATGCGAACCCGGTAAAACAATAGGGGTTTTCAGCATCACAAGAAGGCAGCACGTGCAGGAAACTGGCGGTGGGGGTGGGATTCGAACCCACGGTACGCTCTCACGCACAACGGTTTTCAAGACCGCCGCATTCGACCACTCTGCCACCCCACCTGGTGCCGTGCAGACCGCAGGGGTCTGTGTCGAAGGCGCGGACTTTAGCGCTGCAGCAGGGCGAACGGCAAGGGCGAAGCTGGCATTTAAAACTGCTTTATCGGCCTTTTATGAATATCCGCACAGCGGGAATCCCTGATCGCCGATGTGAGGGTTTTTACTGCGCATTTTCTGGGTTCGTGATAGATTCGCCGCAATTAATGTTAACGATTCGGCGCTTGGCGCTTGCAGCCAGGAATCAAAACAGGGATGGTGGTCGGTGACATGGCTTGTAATGATCTGAAAAAACAAGGTTATTTGGTGCGCGGCTGTATGGCCGTTGTACTTTCAGGCGTGCTTGCGGGCAGTTATGCGGCGCGCGTATCCGCTGACGGCGCCGTTCCGGAAAGTCCGAATGCGCGCCAGGAAACCACCGAGGCCGAAAAAGACCCCTTTGAAGGCGTCAACCGTGTCACCTCGGGATTTAACCGCGTGCTGCGTGGCGCGGTTGTCGATCCGCTGGTCGACGGCTATCAGGCGGTCACCCCAGAGCCGATGCAGAATTCGATATCCAATATCTTTTCGAACCTGTCGGAGCCGGTGACAGCGGTCAGTTCCCTTCTTCAGGGCGATAACGAAAACGCCAAGACGGCAACCAATCGCTTCATCATCAATTCCACCATTGGACTTGGCGGGATCAACGACCCGGCAACGGGTATGGGCATGGAACAACGCCGCGAAGACATGGGGCAGGCGATGGCGACGAACGGGGTCAAGCCCGGTCCGCATATCGTTCTGCCGCTTTTGGGGCCGAGCAATCTTCGCGATGCCACCGGCGATATCCTGACCGGTTTTGCAAGTCCGCTGCCGCTGGCCGTGCATGCCGCCGACAGCGGCGTGACGTATTCGAAATACCAGGACGATATCAATGCCGTCGGCAGTACGTCCCTGGATCCTTATGTTGCCGAGCGTGAAGCCTATGAGCAGCATCGCGAATACGTGGTCAACAACGGTATCGCAAACGATGCCGACTTCCCGACCCTGGCGGACGAGCAGGGGCCCGATCTGGCGACCACGCCCCGCTGATCCGACACTTTCACGCTACGAATCGAAACGCCGCAACGCGGGCGTGCGCTGGGCCGTGTGCCGTTCAAACGTTGCCGGGCGCCGGATACCGGCCATCTTTCGGCCTGACGAAATCAAATAAAATCGATTGTTATCAATTTATTAAACCGATGACCTAATATTGATCGGCAGGGAGAGGATGGCGCTGCCTGCGGTCAACATTGCCGCCGAACCCGGCGCGGGTTAAGCAACACCAAGGGAAGTGGCAATGTTCTTTTACCTGTCCAAGATATTCTGGTTTTTTGCCAACCCCGGCAATGCGTTCCTGCTGGTTCTGTTGCTGGGGCTATTGCTGTCCGCAACCCGTTTCTCGAGGTTGGGGAAGAGCTTCGTCTGGCTGGCCGTCGTGTTCGCGTTGACGGTTACATTCGTGCCGCTTGGCGGCTACATGCTGCAATCATTGGAAGACCGTTTCCCCGCACCGAAATCCCTGCCGGCACATATCGATGGCATCGTTGTCCTTGGCGGCGTTGTGAACCCTGTGATGTCGAAGGCAAGGGATCGGGCCGTCATCGGCGGGGCGGTCGAGAGGATTACCGTTTCCGCAGCCCTGGCCCAGACTCACCCGAATGCGCGTTTGATCTACAGCGGCGGTGCGGCAACCCTCACCAATCGGGACATTCGCGAAGCAGATTATGTTGCCGGTCTCTACGAAGCCCTGGGGGTACCCAAAAGCAGGCTGGAACTGGAACGCGAAGCCCGGAACACCTGGGAGAATGCCAAATTCACGATGGAAATGGCGGCGCCGAAAACCGGCGAGACCTGGATTCTCGTCACCTCGGCCTTTCACATACCCCGTTCGGTCGGTGCATTTCGCCGCGTCGGATGGGAAATGATTCCATACCCGGTCGACTTCAATGCCGATCCGGATATTTCCTTCCCTTCACCCATGGATTTCACATCCGGACTGGGGCGCATGTCCCTGGCGGGCCATGAATGGCTCGGCTTGATCGGCTATTGGCTGACCGGCAAGAACAGCGCCGCATTCCCGAAACCCCGAGCATCGGAGGCTCAATGACTTTTTCGCGCACCCTTTATGCACTTCTGGCGGCAACGGTTTTTATCGTTGCACCGCCTGCCCGGGCGGAAACGTCGGAACCGTTTCTGGATTGGCTCAAGGGTTTCAGAAGTGAAGCGGCGAAATCGGGTATCGCCGACAGTGTGCTGGATCAGGCACTGGGGTCGGTGACGCCGATCCCCCGGGTTCTGGAACTGGACCGCCGCCAGCCGGAATTCATGCTGACGCTCTGGCGCTATATGGAAATCTACGTTCCCGACAAGCGTATCGAGACCGGCAAGGCGCTTTTGAAGAAGCATGCCAAACTGCTGGCCGAGGTTGAGAAAAAGTACGGCGTGCCGCCGCGGTTTCTCGTCGCCTTTTGGGGCGTGGAAACGGATTTCGGACGGAATTTCGGCGCTTTTCACATGCTCAGCGCGGTCGCCACGCTGGCGCACGATGCGCGCCGCGCCGATTTCTTCAAGACACAGTTGATGTCGGCTGTCCGTCTGGTCGGGCTCGGTGATGTGCCGGTCGACGTGAAGTCGTCTTGGGCCGGGGCGATGGGCAACATGCAGTTCATCCCGACGACGTTCGAGGCTTATGCCGTCGATCAGGACGGCGACGGGCGGCGCGATCTTTGGAACAGCCTGCCGGATGCCTTTGCCTCCGCCGCTAATTACCTGAAAAGCGTGGGCTGGAATCCGGATTACACGTGGGGCAGGGAAGTTCGCTTGCCGAAGGATTTCGATCTCTCGCTGGGCGGTCTGCAGGCGCGGAAAAAACTGGCCGAATGGCAGAAACTCGGCGTGCGCAGGGTCGATGGCGGGAACCTGCCGGCCGCGGATATCGAGGCATCGCTTCTGCTGCCGGCCGGGGCCGCGGGGCCCGTGTTCCTGGTTTACAGCAATTTCCGCACCATCATGCGCTGGAACTCGTCACAGCTGTATGCCGTCGCCGTCGGTCATCTGGCCGACCGGTTCATCGGTCTGCCCGCTCTTAGCGTCAAGAAACCGGCCGACGCCCATATGCTGCGCTTTGCCGATATTTCGGAAATGCAGCGGTTGTTGACGAAGATCGGCTTCAATACCGGCGGCATCGATGGCCGCGCCGGGCCGATGACCAGAAAAGCGATCCGGGATTTCCAGAAAAGCGTGAACCTGCCGGCGGATGCGCATCCGACTTTCGGGCTGCTGGAAAGACTGCGGACGGCGGCGAAATAACGAAACGCATCGTTGAGGTTCATGGTAATTTGTGACACAAGATAATGTAATTCAGGGGCAAAATATGCCAACATGGAGTGGTCGGCATGGTGCCGCCGGGAACAGGAACCAGGGTGGAGTTTTCACGAGGATGATGGCATCGCGTTTACGCATACTCGCTTCGTTGAGCGCGCTTATGCTGCTTCTGACCGGTTGCGCCGAAACGGAGTTTCTGATTCACACCGCGAAACGCGTTTCCCGCACCGACACGCCGCCGCCGGGCGAGGGGACCTACAAGGTCGGCAATCCCTATCAGATCGACGGCATCTGGTACCATCCCGCCGAAGATTACGAATACGACGAAACCGGCATCGCTTCTTGGTATGGGGCCGCGTTTCACGGCAAGCTGACGGCCAACGGCGAGGATTACGACATGAATGCGCTGACGGCGGCGCACCGGACCTTGCCGATGCCGAGCTTCGTGCGTGTCACCAACCTTGAAAACGGCCGCTCGCTGGTGCTCAAGGTGAATGACCGCGGTCCGTTCGCCAAGGGCCGTATTATCGATATCTCGCGCCGGGGCGCGCAGCTTCTCGGCTTCCAGAATCAGGGGACGGCGCGGGTCCGCGTGCAGATTCTCGCCGACCAGTCCCAGGCCGTCGCGGCGCGTCTGCAGAACCGGGACAATCTTGCCCGTGTCGGCTCGCCGATTACCGTCGATAAAATGCCGAAAGCGAGTGTCAGTGCGGAAGCCCTGCCTGCACCGTCCGGCGCCGAAGCCTCACCCAGCGTGACCGCGCAACCGCAGCCGGTTCTGGTCGCCTCGAACGATCCGCTGAACCCGACCGGTACGATCCCGAACACCACGGCACCATCGGAAACGGCAGCGCTGAATTCGAACCCGGATGCCGCACTCCGCCAAGAGCCGGTCAGACCGACATCGATCTATGTCCAGGCCGGGGCTTTCGGCTTGTTTGACAATGCCAACAAGGTACGCGCGCGCTTAAGCCCGCTCGGCAAGGTGTTCCTTGATCAGGTTCTGATCAACGGACGCGACCTTTACCGTGTCAGGATCGGCCCCTTGAGCGATGTGCATCAGGCCGATGCGACGTTGGCGCAGGTCATCGGCACGGGCTATCCGGATGCCCGCATCATCGTTGATTGATCCGTCACGAAATCGACAAAATTCGACGCCTAGTATGGAGACATGCAGATTTTAAAATACAATACCCGAAAGGCGATCGCGGCTCTTGCGCTGTTCGCCGCCGCCGCAACGGTTACGGCAATCCCCGGCGACCTTCTCGCCGAAAGCATTGAAACCAAAGCCCGCGAAGCGATCGTTCTCGACCCGCAGACCGATACGGTACTTCTCAACAAGAATGCCGACGTCAGCATGCCGCCGGCCTCAATGAGCAAGATGATGACCGTCTACATGCTGTTCGAGAGCATCAAGGACGGTCGTGTTTCGCTCGAGGACAAGTTCCGTGTATCCGAGAACGCGTGGCGTACCGGTGGCGCCAAGAGCGGCTCCTCGACGATGTTTCTGCCACCCAATTCGGAAGTGAAGGTCGAAGACCTGATCCGCGGCATCATCGTGCAGTCGGGTAACGACGCCTGCATCGTCGTTGCCGAAAATCTCGCCGGTTCCGAGGAAGCCTTCGCGCGGCGCATGACCGACAAGGCGCACGAAATCGGCATGATGAATTCGAATTTCGCCAATGCAACCGGCTGGCCGAATCCCGAACACCGCACCACGGCACACGATCTGGCGATCCTGGCAAAACGCACGATCAACGATTTCCCCGAATTCTTTCATTACTATTCGGAACGTGAATTCACCTATAACGAAATCCGCCAGTCCAATCGCAATCCGCTGCTGTATGGCTATGCCGGCGCGGACGGTATGAAAACCGGGCATACATCGGTTGCCGGGTATGGCCTGACCGGCACGGCGAAGCAGGGTGAGCGGCGTCTGATTACCGTCGTCAACGGATTGGAAAGCAACAGGGACCGGGCCACGGAAACCGCCAGGCTTTTGGATTGGGGCTTTCGCGAATTCGGCAATTACGCCCTGTTCCGGGCCGGCGATACCGTCGAGATCGCACCGCTCTGGCTGGGCACGCTGCCGAGCGTCGAAATGAAGATCGACCGCGATATTCACATCACCATGACCAAGAAAGCGCGCCGCGCCATGAAGGTGACGGTGCGTTATTCGTCGCCGATCCCGGCACCGATCGCGGCGGGCCAGAAAATCGGCACGCTGACGGTCGAGGCCCCCGATTTCGAAACCATCGAAGCGCCGCTTCTGGCCGGGCAGGATGTCGGGCAACTCGGCATGTTCGGTCGCCTCGGGGCGGCACTGGAATTCCTGCTATGGGGTGAGAGCGGTTGAGTGCACTTCGATGACGGGCAGTTTCATCACCTTCGAGGGGGGCGAAGGGGGCGGCAAGTCGACCCAGGTGTCGATGCTCGCAGATGCGCTCAGGGCATCGGGAATTAACGTCATCACGACCCGTGAGCCGGGCGGTGCGCCGGCCGCCGAGGAAATCCGCAATCTTCTCGTTTCCGGTGCGGTCGAGCGTTGGACGCCGATGGCGGAAGTGCTGTTGAATTACGCCGCGCGCGACATGCACGTCACTCAGGTTATCCGCCCCGCGCTTGAACGCGGCGATTGGGTGATATCGGACCGTTTTTCGGACTCCACCATGGCCTATCAGGGATATGGCGGCGGTATCGATCCGGCGCGGATTGCCGCCGTGCATGCGGCGGTGCTGGGCGATTTCAAGCCCGACCTGACACTGGTGCTCGATCTTGAAACGGAACAGGGGCTGAAACGTTCAGGAAAGCGTCTGAGCGAGCAGGACAGCGCCGAGGATCGCTACGAGCGCATGGATCTGGAATTTCACCACCGGCTTCGCGAAGGGTTTCTTGAAATAGCCGCGGCCGAACCGCTACGCTGCCGGGTGATCGATGCGGCGACGGACATCGATATCGTTGCCGCGAATATCCGTACCGCCGTCGCGGAAAAGTTCGGTTTGTCGTTGGGCGTTTAATTGGGGGTATCGCTGCCATGAATGCCAAGGCTGCGCCGGTTCTGGACACCGACATCGAGGAGGGGCCGCGTCATACCGCGGACCTGATCGGTCACGAGGATGCCGAGCATGTCCTGCTGGACGCCGCATCCGGGGGCAGGCTGCCGCATGCGTGGCTGCTCACGGGCCCGAAGGGCATCGGCAAGGCGACACTGGCGTTCCGTTTTGCCCGCTATCTGTTCACGCACCAACCGAATGCCGCATCGGCGGCGGGCGGGCTGTTCGCCGACGACGACATCCCGGCTGAGTTGCCTCAAAGCCTGTATGTCGATCCGGCGCGGCCGATCTTTCACCGTGTCGCCGCCGGCGGTCACGGCGATCTGATGACCGTCGAACGCAAGCTCAACGACAAGGGCAAGCTGTCGACGCAGATCAGGGTCGAGGATGTGCGCGCCGCCATCGATTTCGCGCACCTGACGTCCAGCGAAGGTGGCTACAAGGTGATCATCGTCGACGGCGCCGAGCTGATGAACCGCTCGTCCGAGAACGCGTTTCTGAAAATCCTCGAAGAACCGCCGGCACACTGCGTCATCATCATGATCAGCCATAACCCGGGCAGGCTGCTGCCGACGACGCGGTCGCGCTGCCGCACGCTGGCCATGAAACCGTTGTCGGCGGAACAGGTCGGCGAGCTGATGACCCGGCACATGCCGGAAGTAAATGCCGCCGACGCGCACGAACTGGCACGGCTGGCGGAAGGCAGTATCGGCCGCGCCATGTCGCTGGCGGCGGGCGGCGGGCTGGAAATTTACCGGGATGTGGTTAATATCTTCGCGTCACTCCCCAATCTGGATGGTGCCGCGGTGCAGGCGTTGGCCACGAAGCTGTCCAAATCCGGCGATGACGATGCCTATTATTCCGGAATCGAGCTGTTCCGTTGGTGGCTTTCCAGAGTCGTGCTGGCGTCGTCGCGTGGCGCCGAGGGCGATGACAGCCTGAGCGCCGAAGAGCGTGAAATTGCCGAGCGTGCGGCGGCAACGTCGATCCTGCCGGTCTGGCTGGCGCGTCTCGACCAGGCGGAAAGCATGATCCGCAGCGCCGATCCGCTGAACCTCGACCGCAAGCAGGTCATCCTGTCGCTGTTCCTGTCGCTGGCTTAGTACCCAATCCATATCGCCGTCATTCCGGCGCATGCCGGAATCCAGAGCGCAAGTCAGAGTTTTACAGGGTAATATTCTGCCTGCTGCCCTGGGCCCCGGCCTGCGCCGGGGTGACGATGGCGGTTGGTCATCCGTATTCCTTGACCCACCGCGCCCCGCGCCGTACCTAATGGCGCGAATTTCTTGAAGGAAACCCGATGTCCGAGAAGCCGACCTATTACGTCACGACGCCGATCTATTACGTCAACGATGCGCCGCACATCGGCCATGCGTATACGACGCTGGCGTGCGACGTGCTGGCGCGCTTCAAGCGGCTGGACGGCTTTGACGTACGGTTCCTGACCGGCACCGACGAGCACGGCCAGAAGGTCGAAAAATCGGCGCAGGCGGCGGGTATCGATCCGCAGGCCTTCACCGACAAGGTGTCGCAGAATTTCCGCGATCTGGCGGCCTTCATGAACTTCAGCAACGACGACTTCATCCGCACCACCGAGGACCGGCACATCAAGTCGTGTCAGGCGATCTGGAAGAAGCTGGAAGAGGCGGGGGATATCTATCTCGACAACTACGGCGGCTGGTACGCGGTCCGTGACGAGGCGTTCTACGCCGAGGACGAGCTGACCAAGAACGCTGACGGCAAACGCATCGCACCCTCGGGCGCCGAGGTCGAGTGGGTCGAGGAGCCCAGCTATTTCTTCAAGCTGTCGGCGTGGGGCGACCGGCTTTTGGCTCTGTACGAAGCCAACCCCGATTTCATTCTGCCGGAAAGCCGCCGCAATGAGGTCATGAGCTTCGTCAAGGGCGGCCTCAACGATCTGTCGATCTCGCGCACCACGTTCAACTGGGGCGTGCCGGTGCCGGGCGACGAGGCACATATCATGTATGTGTGGCTCGATGCGCTGACCAACTACATCACCGCCGTCGGCTATCCGGAAACGGAAACCGGCGATTACGCGAAATACTGGCCCGCCGACCTGCACATGGTCGGCAAGGACATCCTGCGCTTTCATGCCGTCTACTGGCCGGCGTTCCTGATGGCTGCCGGTCTCGCGCCGCCGAAACGCGTCTTCGCGCACGGCTGGTGGACCAACGAAGGCCAGAAGATCTCGAAGTCGCTCGGCAACGTCATCGATCCGATCGATCTGGCCAACAAGTACGGCCTGGATCAGGTGCGCTATTTCATGCTGCGCGAGGTGCCGTTCGGCAACGACGGCGATTTCTCGCACCAGGCCATGGTCAACCGCATGAACGGCGAGCTGGCCAACGATTTCGGCAATCTGGCGCAACGCGTGCTGTCGATGGTGGCCAAGAACTGCGACGCACAGGTGCCGGAACCCGGTGCCTTCGACGCCGACGATATGGAGCTTCTCGGCGCCGCCAGGGGGCTTCTTGAGGTGGTCCGTGCGCAGATAGACCGCCAGGGCTTCAATCATGCGCTGGAGGCGATCTGGACCGTGATCCGCGCCGCCAACGGCTATGTCGACCGTCAGGCGCCGTGGAAGCTGCGCAAGGAAGACCCTGCGCGCATGGCCACCGTGCTCTACGTGCTGGTTGAAACGATCCGGCATCTGGCGATCCTGTGCCAGCCGGTGATGCCGGACACCATGTCGAGGATGCTCGATCAACTTGGCGTTGCCGCCGATGCCCGCACATTTGCCGCACTGGGCGAGGGCGGGGCGCTCGTCCCCGGTTCGACCCTGCCCAAGCCGGAAGGGGTTTTCCCCCGCTTCGTCGACGAAGAGTAGCTCTCAACGTCTGCTGCTTCTTAAAGCCCGTCGTTCAGGCGAAAGCCGGAATCCAGCGCCGCAAAGCGGGATTTCACGCCGCATCGCATCATATCCACGTTTCTGGACCCCGGCCTGCGCCGGGGTGACGCTGGTTTCCTTGACTCCATGACCTGCTTGGCCAACATGTCCGCCCAAGGAGAACGCATGACAGAGTCCAGGCAACCACCCGTTTTCGATGCGCCGCTGATCGACAGCCACTGCCATCTGGATTTTCCGGATTTCGGCGATGAGCTGGATGACGTGGTGGCGCGTGCCGGGCGTGCCGGCATTTCGCACATGGTGACGATCTCGACGCACCTGAGCCGGTTTCCGCGCGTCCTCGCCGTTGCCGAGCGCTTCGAGAACGTCTTTTGCACGGTCGGCATCCACCCGCACGAGGCCGGTACCGAAGCCGAAGTCTCGACCGCCGAGCTGGTCGAACTGGCGCAGCACCAGAAGGTCGTCGGTATCGGCGAAACCGGGCTGGATTTCTATTACGAGCACAGCCCCAGAGACGTGCAGGAGCGGCAGTTCCGCACACACATCGCGGCGGCCCGTGAAACCGGCCTGCCGCTGATCGTGCACACCCGCGACGCCGACACCGATACCATCCGGATTCTCGAGGAAGAGCACGCGAAAGGGGCTTTTCCGGGCCTGATACACTGCTTCAGCGCCAGTCAGGAGCTGGCCGAACGGATGGTCGCAATCGGGCTGTATATCTCGTTTTCCGGCATCGTAACGTTCAAGAAAGCCGACGCGCTGCGCGACGTCGCCAAAACCGTGCCCGCCGATCGTATCCTGGTTGAAACCGACAGCCCCTATCTGGCGCCGGTGCCCAGGCGCGGCAAGCGTAACGAACCGGCCTTTACCGCCTTCACGGCGCAGAAAATCGCCGAAATACGGGGTATCAACGCGGCCGAGATCGCCGCCACGACGACCGCCAATTTCAAGCGCCTGTTCGCCAAGGCCGGCGCCGCCATCGACGCCCGGGCGGCATGAGCGTATGACGGCGACGAAGATCAGCTTTCTCGGCTCCGGCTCCTCCAGCGGCGTTCCTGGGATCGGCATCGGCTGGGGCCGCTGTAACCCTGATAACCCGAAGAATAACCGGCTCAGGCAGTCGATCCTTGTGGAAACGTCCGGCAAGCGGGTGTTGGTGGATACGTCGCCCGATCTGCGCCAGCAATTGCTGCGCGTCGGCGTCAGCGACATCGATGCGGTGCTGTTCACGCACGCGCATGCGGACCATTTGAACGGCATCGACGACCTCAGGGGCGTCAACAAGGCGATCAGGCGTCCGTTGCCTGTGTTCGCCAATATGGAGACGCACGCCCATATAAAGCAGTGTTTCGGATACACGCTGAAACCGCTGCCGGACGATTTCAACGGTGTCTATATCCGTCCGGTGCTCGACATGACGGAATTCGTGCCGGGCGACGATCTGGACGTATTGGGTGTGCCGGTCGGAACGTTTCTACAGGATCACGGATATTCCAGGACGGTCGGGTTTAAGTTCGACGGCTGCGTTTATTCGACCGATGTGAAGGCACTGTCCGACGACGTGCTGGAGCGTCTCGCGGCGGCGCATTTGGACGTCTGGATTATCGGCGTATTTCGATGGGAAAAGCATTGGACGCATGCGCATGTCGATCTGGCATTGGAGTGGATTTCACGTGTGAAACCGAAAAGGGCGATCCTGACGCACCTCAGTCCGGATATCGATTACGATGAATTGAAACGCTATTTGCCCGATCATGTCGTGCCGGCTTTCGATGGTATGACGCTCGATGTTGCCGCGCGCGGGGGAGAGGTTTCGATCTCCGACTGAGGCGCATCAGCAACGATTTTTTATTTTTATCCATGCTCGATAACGTTATGCGTAAATCTACTAAGTCATTGTTATATATATAACTATCATAATTTTCCATAATATACATTATGCGACTTTTATGGATACGAATATGGGGGCTCCCCCCGGATTGAAGCTGAATTGAACGAGTTGGACGACACGATGACGAAGCCGAAAAGCACCTGGCCGACCGATACCACCGACGACCTGCTGCGCATCATGGCGAAGCTTCGCGATCCGGATGGCGGTTGCCCGTGGGACGTCGAACAGAACTTCGCCTCGATCGCGCCGTACACCATCGAGGAAGCCTACGAGGTTGCCGACGCCATCGAACAAGGCGACATGCAAGCCCTCAAGGGCGAGCTCGGCGATCTGCTTTTACAGGTCGTTTTTCATGCGCAAATGGCGGCCGAGGCCGGTCACTTCGACTATGCCGATGTGGTGCACGGGATCTCGGAAAAGATGGTCGTGCGCCACCCGCATGTGTTCGCCGGTGCCTCCGTTGCCGATGCCGATGCGCAGACAAAAGCCTGGGAGGATCAGAAAGCCGCCGAGCGTGCGGATAAGGCCGAAGCCGAGGGACGCATCCCCTCGGTGCTGGACGATGTGGCACGCGGCCTCCCTGCCCTGATGCGGGCCGAGAAACTGCAAAAGCGCGCGGCCCGGGTCGGCTTCGACTGGCCGACCCCGGCACCCGTATTCGACAAGGTGCGCGAGGAACTGGACGAGGTTCGCGAGGTGCTGGACGACGGCGGCGATCCTGCCAAGGTCGCGGACCGGCTCGAGGATGAACTGGGCGATCTGCTGTTCACCTGTGTCAACCTCGCCCGCAAGCTGGGCGCCGACCCGGAAACTGCGCTCCGGCGCACAATCTCCAAGTTCGAACGCCGCTTCCGCGTCGTCGAGGCCACCGCGGCGCGTGACGGTGCCTCCCTCAAGGACATGGATATCGATCAGCTCGAAGCACTGTGGGTCAAGGCCAAGGCCACCGACCCTGCCCCGAAATAGCCCTTCTGTTATCTATTAGTAGATAACAGCCGGGTTTATCCCTTTACAGCAAGTACGCATTATGGCATACTTTCCCTAGTAGCAAGTAAGGGGATAAACCGATGCGTTACACGTTTCAAGACTTCGTCACAGAATACCCGACCGATGAAGCCTGTCTCGATAGGATCATGGAGCTTCGCCACGGTCACGAGTCCATTTGCCCGAACTGTGAGAAGGCTACCAAGTTTCATCGGATCACCAAGCGCCGCGCGTATGCTTGTCAGTCTTGCGGGCATCACATCTATCCGTGCGCGGGTACCCCGTTTGAGAAGTCCCGCACATCGCTACAGAAGTGGTTTTTCGCCATGTATCTGTTTACTGCCAGCCGTAACGGTGTTGCCGCCAAGGAATTGCAGCGCCAGTTAGGTGTGACATACAAAACCGCATGGCGCATGGCTCACGAACTCCGCAAGCTTATGGCTCAATCCGACGATCACGAGCCACTTTCCGGTCACATCGAGATGGACGAAACATTTGTCGGCGGCAAACAGAAGCGCGGCAAATTCGCCGGGCCTACCAATAAAACCACCGTATTTGGTATGGTCCAACGTGACGGCAGCGTACGCGCTGGACCCGTGCCCAATGCCGCCCAAGGCACCCTCCATCCACATATCTGCATGAACGTGGTGCGCGGTAGCACGGTCAGCACCGATAAATGGCGCGCTTATGATTCCCTAAAGGAACTCGGCTATCGTCACGGATCGGTGAACCACTCAGCTAAGCAGTGGGTTAAAGGTGAGCATCACACAAACACGATTGAGAACTTCTGGGGCCAGATCAAACGGGGGATTAAGGGCACCCATATTCACGTCAGCCGCAAACATATGTGGAAATACATTTCCGAGTTTTCCTTCCGCTATAACCTGCGGAAAGAACCAGAGCTTATGTTTCAGAGCCTTCTTTACGGTCTGACGCTGCCGCGTTTAGCAGACGATTGAAATCCTCTTTGTGTTGTGGGTTATCGGCCTTGGTACGAGGTTCCTGTCGCTCGGGACGCTGAATATCAACGTCCTGATTTGCCGTAAGACCCTCCGCCAATCTTCGTTTTCGGTGTTCGATCACTTCCGGCTGCTCCAATAACTCAATTAAATGAAAAGATGAAACAGCGAGACCCATCCCAACCGGTACCCGCTTAGCCTCTGGCCGCTCTAAGCTTAATACCTCGCCTGGAGGGGCGTCCCAAGCCCCAGACCACACTCCTGCTAAAAACGCATCCCCAAGCAACATACCAGTTTGTCTATTCCCGGCTTCGGGCATCTTCCAAACATGGCGAATAAAGACGGGAGACCCACTTAACCCCTCAAGGGTTTGGGCCTCAATTAAATAGCAATGAACATCCTTAACCTTGCCTGTACGGCGGTCTCTCTGAGGAATTGGCTCATCATTCGGCATCATTGCGACAGCACCAGAATGAACAATAGGGCGATTTCTGTTTTTCCCGCGCAACAGCCTGTATAGGCCGACGATATACGCCTCATCACCCACCCCAACGTTTCGCTCTACTGCCAAAGCTCTTGTTAGCAGGGTATCGCCAGAAATACTCATCGCTCCGTCAGGAACACCAACAACCACTGCCAAATCCACATTTGGGTCTGTATGGTAAAACCAGCCAGCATGATCAATATCGTTAATTAGGATTGGATTTCCATCTCGATCACTTGCGCGCAAAGCAAATGGCGGCTCAATTGACTCGGCAACATGGCGAGCTGTCACCAGATACGTGACATTGTCATACCATAGGAAAAAGCCAGTCCCGCCCGGATGGAAGACCGTTTGTTTGTCTGACTCATAAGTCACGTAGCCCAAAAAGGCGACAGCATTTCGCAGGTCTTCATTTAGGCGCAACGGAACATCCCCAAATATTTCGTATCGCACTGTATTAAGACCGTAGTACATCTAGATCATCCAAGTCTATACTTGTTTCTAGGGGATAAACCCGGATAACAGCCCCTGTAGATAACAGCCTCTGGCACAGACAAAGGCATTCAGATGACAGACCTTGATAAGCAACCCGACATTCGTCCATGGCAGAACAAGTTCGAGGTCGCCAATGTCGACGTGGTGGCGGAAACGCCGGCGCTGCGCGTCATCGAGCTGACGCTGAAGCCCGGTGAATGCGTGCCGTGGCATGCGCACCCTGAAAACGCCGATATCTTCTATCCCATCGCCGGTAGCATCGACATTCATGAAAAGATGCCGGAAACGGTGACGCGGATCGGCGTCGGCGAGACGCATACCGTCCCTGCCCGTCGCGCGCATCTGGTGCACAATCCGACCGATGCCGTGATACGTTTTCTCAATATTCAGGGACCGGGCGCCTACGACTACCTGCCGATCGGCGATCAGGCCGCCCCCGACTTCACGCCGAAGCCGATGGATTGACGGGTTTCTACGAGTAGATAACAGGGTGATATTACATGGAACACGACTTCTGGCTTGATCGCTGGAAAAACGATCAGATCGGCTTTCATGAAAAGGACGGCAACAAGCTGCTGGCGCGGCATTTCGATGCCATCGAGCTTGCGGAAGGTTCGCGTTATTTCCTGCCGCTGTGCGGCAAGACCGGCGATATCGCGCGGCTATTGATCAAGGGCTACCGCGTCGTCGGCGTCGAGCTGGTGGAAAAGGCCATCATCCAGCTGTTCGAGGAACTGGGCGTGGCCCCCGACGTTAACGACGCCGGTCCCTTCAAGCACTACAGCGCGCCGGATATCGATATCTACGTCGGCGATTTCTTCGCGCTGACGCAGGATATTCTCGGCCCCGTCGATGCCGTCTATGACCGCGCCGCGCTGGTTGCCTTCCCGGCCGACATGCGCACGCGCTACACAGCGCACCTGGCGGCGATCACCCGACACGCCCGGCAGATGCTGATCACCTTCGAATACGACCAGTCGGACATGGACGGCCCGCCGTTCAACGTGCACGAGGACGAGGTCCGCGCGCATTACGCCGCCGACTACGAGATCGAACTGGTGCGCCGCAAGGTCATCCCGCAGGGCCTCAAGGGTGAGGTCGCGGCGCATGAAACGGTTTGGTTGTTGCGGGGGAAATAGACCCCTCTCCCTCCCGTTCGCTATCGCTCACGGGTCCCTCCCTCTCCCCAGGGAGAGGGTAAGTATGCGGTGATCCCCCTCTCCCTGGGGAGAGGGTGGCGCGCAGCGCCGGGAGCGGGGTGTCCCTACTCCGCCGCCGATTTCTTCGTGATCTCGCCGTCCAAAAGGAAATCCGGGACCCGGCAGCCGATGGTGCAGCAGCGCCCGGGCTGGCGGCCCGGGGCTTTTCCATCCGTGCGTTCGGCCAGGTCGCGGTCCATCAGTTGCTGGACGATCTCTTTCTTTTCGCCGATCGGATAGTTGCGCCAGATTTCGCGCTTCATGGCTTCCGGCGAGCCGCCGCCGTGCAGCGAGATCACCGAATACCAGCCGCCCTGATGTGTCGCCGTCAGATCCTCGATCAGCCGCGCCGTCTGCAGCCGCTGGCTGGCGGGGATGTTCGGGTTGGCCTGTAGGACTTCAGAGAGCGTGCCGGCGGTCTCAGGGTTATGATCCTCGTCCGGGCCCGGCAGCGCGACGATAAGCCCGCCAGACACGGTGTGCGCCAGGCGGTGCATGTCATAGATCTGCGTCGCCATCAGAAGCTTTCCGATGTTGGAAAATACCGGCTCCGGCATGATGTTGCCGGACCCGTCCTTTTGGCCATAGATCGAGGCCGCGACGCCGGTCGCGAAGAACCCTTCGACGATCTTGATCAGTTCCACCATGTCGTCGCGCAAATGGCTGTGACGTTCGGGATCAAGGCCGTTGGCCTCGATCATCAAGGCGCCTGCCCCGATCAGCAGATCGCCGAACCCGGCGCGCGCCGCGATGCACGACTGGCGGTGGTGCGTCGCGTAGTTCTTGGTGATGTCCTCGGAATGCGCCGTCTCGCCGTTCAGGAACACGCGATCATGCGGGATGAAGACTTTGTCGAAGATGACGACGCCCGTGGTCTGCCCATAGCGCTTGGAAAACACCGCCGCATCCTCGCCGGGGCGGCCCGACGGGCGGCAGACGATGGTGACGCCCTCGGCATCGACCGGCACGATACCGCAGACGGCAAAGGCCTTGTCTTCGGGCGTCATGGCGCGGCACGGCATGACCATGAAGCCGTGCACATAGGGCGCGGAGGTGACAATCGCCTTGGTGCCGGAAATGACGATGCCGTCGGCGAGTTCCTCGACCACGTGGACATAGGTGTCGGCGTTGGCCTGCTGGTGCGGTTTTTTCGAACGGTCGCCCTTCGCATCGGTCATGGCGATGGCGTAGTTGTAGCCGTTTTCCTGGGTTTCGATCATGAAGTCGCGGAAGCGCTCGAAATAGTTCGTTCCCTGTGTCGCATCGCATTTCTTTGTCGCCTGATACAGGCCGTTGAAGGCGTCGTGCACCAGGTAACGTTGCGAACAGCCGGATTCCCGGCACATGATGCGGACCGCTTCCAGCTTCGCTAAAAGATCGTCCGGTGTGCGGTCGATCTGCGTCATGCGGTCGACGGTCTTGCCTGTTTCCTGCTCGACCGCCTTCATCAAGGGCGCCAGTTCGGGATCGGACGCCATATCGTACGTCACGCCGATGGCGTTGATGCCGGGCTGCAAAAGCGGCTCGTCGGCGACGCTGTCAATCCGGCGGCCGTCAAGGAAGACGCGCGGCTTGAACGGGCGCAGGCTGTCACGGTATTCGGCGAGCGAGCTGATCATGGGACGGTTCCTCTCAGATTTTTCCGAGTTTGCGCAGCGTGTCCGCCAGATCGACGGTGCGCTGTGCCTTTTCGACAATCGGGTAGTCGACAAAATAGCCGTCGACCTGGATCGAGGCGACGCCAGCGGCCTCGGCCTCGGCAAAGGCGGCAACGATCTTTTCCGACCACGCGATGCTTTCGGCGGTCGGTGCGAAGGCCGTGTTGGCCGGGCCGATCTGGTCGGGGTGGATGCACATCTTGCCCTGAAAGCCGAGCGCGCGGACGGTTTCGCACGATTGGGCGAACAGGTCTTGTTCCTTGATGTGGATGTAGACGGTGTCGATGGGCGGCTCCAGTCCGCCGAGGCGCGACGCCAGCACCATTTCCGAACGGATCGGCAGCAACTCTTCCTCGGTCATCGTCCAGTCCATGCCGAGATCGCGGGTATAGTCCCCGGCGCCGAACGCAAGGCGTTTGACGCGGGAGCCGCAAAGCACGATCTCGCGCAGGTTGGCCGCGCCCTTCGCGGTTTCGATGATCGGCAACAGGTCGATGGCGCCGGGCTGCATGCCCTGTTCGCGCTCAAGGTTTTCGATCAGCCATTCGACGGATTTCAGGTCTTCGACGCTTTCCAGCTTCGGCAGCATGATACCGTCCAGTTCCGGGCAGACGACGGCGCAGATATCGCCATAGCAGAACGGCGTGTCATAGGCGTTGACGCGCACAAAGGCGGCGACGTCGCGGGGCTGGGTCAGGGTTTCGCGAACGATGTCGCGGGTTTTCACCTTTTCGGCGACGGCAACGGCGTCTTCCAGATCGAGTATCACGACATCGGTATCCAGTCCGAGCGCCTTTTCGACGCGTCTCGGGTGGTTGCCGGGGGTGAACAGATAGGTGCGGTGCGCGTGTTCTCTCATGAATTTCGTATCGCCGTCAGATGACGCCGTCCTTTGTCAGTTGTGCAATTTCGACGTCGCTGAGGCCCAGCCATTCGCCGTAGACCATATCGTTGGCTTCGCCGAGGGTGGGGCCGAGCGTTTTCACTTCGCCCGGCGTTTCCGACAGCCGGGGCAGCGCGGCTGGCACGACGACGGGGCCGACGCCCGGCACCTCGACGCTCATCAGCGTGCCGCGTTCCTTGAAATGCGGGTCGGCGAAGATATCGGCGATGGAATTGATGGCTCCCGCCGGGACGTCGTTTTCCGTGCAGACGCGAATGACCTCGTCGCGGGGCATGGATCTGGTCCATGCCTCGACCTCGGCCAAGACAATCTTTCGGTCCTCGAGACGCTTAGCCTGATCGCCAAATCTCTCAAACAAATCAGGTCGTTGCATGGCGATCGTCAGACGCTCGAACATCTTGCTGGTGGTGCACGCGATGGCCAGGAACTTGCCGTCGCCGGCCGGGAAATGGCCATGCGGACAGGCGTTCACGGTGCCGGTGCCTTCGGCCTCGCGGACGAAGCCGTCGACGGCGTAGCGCGGCGCGATTTCGTCCAGCGCACGGAAGATACTTTCGTAAAGCGCGCAGTCGACCACCTGGCCCTGGCCCGTGGCGTCGCGATGCCGGAGCGCCATCATGATGCCGATACAGCCGTACATGCCGGTCATATAATCGCCGAGCGACGTCGAGCCGGGCGTCACCGGCGTTTCGCCGGGCAGGCCGGACAGATACGTCAGCCCGCCATAAGCGTGCGCGATGCGCGCGAACCCGGGGCGGTCCCTGTAAGGCCCGGTCTGGCCGTAGCCGGACACGCGCAGCAAAACGAGGCCGGGATTGATTTCGCGCAATACGTCCCAGCCCAGCCCCCACTTTTCCAGCGTGCCGGGACGGAAGTTCTCGCACACCACGTCGGCGTCCTTGACGAGCTGCTTTAACAGTTCGCCACCCCGCGGCTCACGGAGATTGAGCGAGATGGAGCGTTTGTTGCGGGCCTCGGTCAGCCACGCCAGCGTGCAGTCGTCGAGCGCCGTCTTGGTGCCATAGCGCCGCCACGGGTCGCCTTGCCCGGGTTGTTCGATCTTGATCACCTCGGCGCCGAATTCGCTCATGATGGTGGCGGCGAACGGCGCGGCGATAAAACTGGCGATGTCCAGTACGCGGACACCGCTGAGCGGTTTCTTGACTTCAGGCATTGAACGTTTTTCCTCCGTCCGTCATTTGTGCGGATAATCCGGGGCTAATCAAGGTCATCACGGCAAAACTTCCCGGCCTTTCAAGACTTGACCGCTGGCTGACTGTCGCGCTTAGTCGTTGGCATGCATCTCCATCTCGTCCACGCGCATCCGGAACCGAAATCCTTCACTGCCGCCATGCGCGACACCATCATGGAGACGTGCATCGCCGAGGGGCACACCGTCACCCTTTCCGATCTTTATGCGATGAACTTCAATCCGGTGCTGTCGGCCGACGATTTTACCGAGCGCCGCGACCCGGATCATCTGACCTATGCGCTGGAACAGCGGCATAACTGGCAGCAAGGCACCCTCGCCCCGGATATCGCCGAGGAAATCAGCCGCGTCATGGCCGCCGATGTGCTGGCCTTCACATTCCCGCTGCAGTGGTTCGGCACGCCGGCGATCCTCAAGGGCTGGATCGAGCGGGTCTTCGTTTCCGGCCCGTTCTATGGCGGCAAGCGCATCTACGCCGAAGGCGGGCTCAAGGGGAAGCGTGCGTTCGCCGCGTTCGGCCTTGGCGGGCGCGAGCACATGTTCGGTCCCGGTGCGATCCACGGCCCGCTGGTCGATGGGATGATGAAGCATTTCTTTCAGGGGTCGCTGGGTTATGTGGGCCTGGACGTGCACCAGCCGTTCATTGCCTGGCATGTGCCGTATGTATCCGACGAGGCGCGCAACCGGATGCTGACGGACCTGGCGGACTATGTCCGCAATCTGGAGACGCAGCCGCTGCTGGAAATGCCGGACCTGAACGATTTCGACGACCGGTTTCAGCCGATTAAATGACCCCTCTCCCGGCGCTTAGCGCCACCCTCTCCCGAGGGAGAGGGGGATTGGTCCGTGAGTTCCCTCTCCCTTGGGAGAGGGACAGGTAGAGGCGAATCCGGTAATTCTTGACCTTCCAGTGACTGGCAGCTTCAAAGTGCCGAGAAATGAACGGAGCGGACATCCCATGCAAAGACGCGATTTCCTTGGCCTGACGGGCGCCCTCGCCCTGTCGCCGCTGGTGGCCCCCCTGTTGCCGTCCGTGCTGCGCGCCGAAGACGCACCCGGGCATATCCTGAAGGCCGCCCCGGCGCAGGCGAAACTGATGGGTGCGGACAAACCGGCGACGCCGGTCTGGAGCTTCGGCGGGCAAAGCCCCGGGCCGCTGATCCGAATTCCGCGCGCAAAGCCGGTGCATCTGCGGCTCGAGAACGGCCTTGCGGAGCCGACATCGGTGCACTGGCACGGTATCCGTATTGAAAATGCCATGGACGGTGTTTCAGGCTTCACCCAGTCCCCTGTCGGTCCGGGCGAAAGCTTCGATTACCGCTTCACATCGCCGGATGCCGGCACGTATTGGTATCATTCGCACCACAAGTCGTGGGAACAGGTCGGGCGCGGTCTGTATGGCGCGCTGATCGTCGAGGAGGACGAGCCGCTCGCCATCGATCACGATCTTGTCTTCCTGGCCGATGACTGGCGTCTCGATGAGAACGGCGCAATTATTGAGAACTTCGGCAATCTGCATGACGCCATGCATGGCGGCCGGCTCGGTAACTGGTTGACCGTCAACGGCGACACCAAACCGTCATTTACCGTCCGCCCCGGTGCGCGGGTCCGGCTGCGGCTGATTTCCGCCGCCAACGCGCGGATCATGGCGTTTGCGTTTCCGGGCCTCAATCCCTGGGTCGTAGCCGTTGACGGGCAGCCGCTGGAAGACCCTGAGCCGCTCAAGGAAGCCCTGGAACTGGGGCCGGCGCAACGCGCAGACCTGATCGTCGATATCCCGACGGCGCCGGGAACGACGCTGGATATTCTCGAGGTTTCTGTCGGCGAGCCGATCATTGCGGCCGGCTTCGTCATTCAAGGGGCTGCGGTGCGCGAACAGCCGCTTTCCGGGCCGCTGGTCCTGCCGGCCAATCCCCTCGCCGCACAAACGCCGGACATCGCCAACGCGCAACATGCCGAACTGCTGATGGAAGGCGGCGCCATGGGCGCCATGACCGGCGCGCGCTATCAGGGGCAGATGTTCGACATGCGCACCCTGGCGCTTGAAAAAGGTCAGGGCTGGGCCTTGAACGGTGTCGCCGGGCGGACGGATACGCCGCTGGTTCGCGTCGCCAAGGGCAGAACGCTGAGCGTCAACATGATCAACGACACCCGCTGGCCGCATGCGATGCACCTGCATGGTCATCATTTCAAGGTGATCGAGCGCAACGGCAAGCCTGTCAGCGGTGCACCCTGGCGCGATACGGAGATCGTCGAGGTTGGCGAGAAAGTGCGGTTCGCCTTCGTCGCCGATAATCCGGGTAAATGGCTGTTTCACTGCCATATGCTGGAACATCATATGGCCGGGATGGGGACGTGGATTGATGTTGCATAAGGTCTCGCATCCTTCGAGACGGCCTTACAGGCCTCCTCAGGATGAGGAATGCTATACCTCATGCTGAGGAGCGTAGCGTCTCGAAGCATGGACCCCAGTCAGGTTTGGGGTGACGGGGTTGGGATGGCGATCTATCATCCGCGCATGAACAGATTCTCGAAAAATACCATCCGCCGCCCGCTTAAGGCTCTCGCCGCCTGCGCCATGGTGTTCGTGCTGAGCAGTTGCTACATGCCGATCCGTTTCGACGCCGAGATCGATATCAGCCGGACCGGCTATTACGATTTCATCTTCGACGGTTACCTGGCCAAGGTTGAGCTTTATCAGGACCTGAAAGACAACAAGATCGACCGCGAGGAGGAACTGGTTCAGGTTTCGCAGATCAAGGATGATTTCACCCGGGATTCGGCGGTATCGGAGTTCAAGTACTACGAAAAGGGCCACTTCCATATCACGTATAAGCGCGCGGGCGATTTGCTGCAGGCGAAGACGATGACGTTCTTCCGCCGCAACGAATACATCCTCGGCCTCAGCTACAACAAGAACACCGGGCAGATCGCCATGCTCGGCAAGTCTTTGAAACGCGATATCAAGGACCGGCTGCGCGCTTCCGGACTGGACAGTTCGGGCGAACTGCGGGTGTTTACGGATGCCCGCGTCATCAGCCATAACGCGACCACGGTCAAGCCGTTCAGTTCCAAGGGGCCGAACTACAAGCTCTATACCTGGAAAATTCCGAACCTGCTGGCGCCGACGCCGCTCCTCAAGATTCAGGCGCACCCGCCGCAGTCCTGAGACGCGTCCCCTCTCCCCCTTTCAAGGGAGAGAGGTCTTGCGTGGGGGGTATCAGGCGGTTACTTCGTCAGGCGGCGCAGCAGGCTCGACGTATCCCAGCGCTTGCCACCCATCTCGACGACTTCGCCATAGAACTGGTCGACCAGCGCCGTAACCGGCAGCGACGCACCGTTGTTCTTGGATTCTTCGAGCGCAATGCCGAGATCCTTGCGCATCCATTCGACGGCGAAACCGAAATCGAACTTGTCATCGGCCATGGTGTAGCCGCGATTTTCCATCTGCCACGAACCTGCGGCACCCTTGGAGATACAGTCGACGACCAGTTTGGCATCGAGGCCCGACTTCTGCGCAAAAGCGAGACCCTCGGACAGGCCCTGCAGCAGACCGGCGATGCAGACCTGATTGACCATCTTGGTGATCTGGCCGGAACCGGCCTTGCCCATCAGCGTGACGGCGACGGCGTAGCTGTCGATGACCGGTTTGGCGGCGGTGAAGGTTTTCTTCATGCCGCCGACCATGACCGTGAGTTTGCCGTTCTCGGCGCCGGCCTGGCCGCCCGACACCGGGCCATCGAGGAACTGAATGCCCTTCTTTTTACACTCGGCGTCGATTTCACGGGCAACGATCGCGGACGCCGTCGTGTGGTCGCAATAGGTCGCGCCCTTTTTCATGCCCGCGAGAATACCGTCCTTACCGTAAACGACCGATCGCAGGTCGTCGTCATTCCCGACACACGAGAACACGAAATCAGCGCCCTTGGCGGCCTCGGCCGGGGTCTTGGCCGCCTTGCCGCCGTATTCCTTGGCCCACTTTTTGGCCTTCGCGGCGGTACGGTTGTAAACAGTGACGTCATGGCCGTTTTTCTGCAAGTGGCCGGCCATCGGATAACCCATGACGCCAAGACCGATAAATGCTGCTTTTGCCATTTTTTAAATCCCCCGGAAAATGTGTGAAAAATGATGATTTATTAGGGGGAATATAGGGATTGCCCCCTTGCCCTGCCAACCCCTCTGATCCGCCAAGGACCATTGCGATTATGCAGGCTTATCGAGCCGGGCATAGAAGTTGCCTTCCCAGATTTCCGGCGGCGTCGCACAAACCCGGTTCAAGAGCGCCTGCAGCATACGGTCGAGCCTTTGCCGGCTGCGGCTGCCGAGAAGGTGCGGCCAGCAGGCGCTGCACGCAAGACCGCAGGCAACCGCCATCTGGCGGATGCTGTCCGGTGTATAAGCCGCCAGATGCGTCAGATCGCCGTACTGGAACTGCAAGCCCCAGGGGGACGACGCGTTCGGCATCTTGAGGATAATCGCGCCGCCGGGAGTGAGCCGTCCGGACAGGCCGGTCAAAAGCCTGTAGCCGTCTTCCGGCACGAAATGTTCAAGCACGTCGAACAGGAAGATGCGCTCGAACATTTGCCTGTCGTCGGCTTTCTCAAGATATGCCCAGACGTCCACGGCCTCGAACTTGTCGCGCACGGTGCCTGGAATGACGTCCGACAGCGATTGATCGAGATCGATGGCCTTCAGATCATCAATCCCCTTGTGGTGCAGGTAACTGAGAAAATGCCCTGTGCCGCAGCCGATTTCCAAACAGCGCATGTCGGGTTTCAGGCTGGCCGGTTGCCAGACCTCGGCGTCGAAGCGCGCGATGTGCTTCCGGTTGAGCGTTGGCGTCGTGTAGTTCTTGGCGGCGCCGTAAGATTCGTAAAAAACCGACATGACATAGGTCCCGGTTGTGCCTGTCCGGCACGGCTTTTGAAATTCGAGTGAACCATACACGCGGAAAGCAGGAAAGCCCAAGCAAGACAACGAGCAACACAACAAGAAGCACAATGCGACGGTAAGGCTTGATTGGTGAATGCCGATGTTGGACAAACCCTTATGGAAACAGAAACCCTGATTGCCCCGGCATTGCCGGCGAAGCCCTTCAAGGCATCCGAGTTGCCCTTGATCGCGAAACTGGCCCGCGCCGCGCATCACACCTATGCCAAGCGCTGGAACAAGCGATTGTGCAAAAAGCCGGTGCGGCTCGCTTATGATTTCGCGCAGGATGTCCTGAAACTGGGTGGTCAGGGGGTGGTGTCATTGTCGACCGCATCGGGTGAGCGACAGGCCCGCTTCGATGCCCGCCACCCGCATTTCGGCAGTCTCTATTTCGAAAATGAAGCCTCGGGTTACGAGCCGGATGTCTCTGCCCTGCTCTCCTCGCTGTTGCGGGGCAAGCGGACGTTCTTCGATATCGGCGCCAACTGGGGATACTTCACTTTCTATGCCGCTGCGCTGGCGGGCTATGAAGGCGCGATACACAGCTTTGAGCCGGCGCCGGTGACCCGCGCCGATCTTGAGGGGCTGATCGGCGGTTTCGGTCTGCAGGACCGTATCACCGTGCACGGCATCGCGCTGTCATCGCAAGTCGGCACCGCCGAGATGGCGATCCACGACAAGGAAACAGGGCTTAATCGTATTGCCGGCAGCGGCGTCGGGCGCGAAGGCGCCGGACGTATTGAGGTTCCGATGCAGCGCCTGGACGATCTGGATGCACGGCCCGACGTCATCAAGATGGATGTCGAGGATCATGAGTATGAAGCGCTTTCAGGCGCATCGCGTATGCTGTCGGAGAGCAAACCCTTCATCATCGTTGAAAGCTGGCTGACCCCCGCCAAACCGATGCGTACACTACGGGCCCTTAAGTTTCTCGAAGATGCCGGGTATGCCCTCTATCAGCCCTGCTGGCGGGTTATGACCGACGAGGGGCCGGTGGTGTTCCCCGATATCGGCACAAAAACACCGGATGCCAACTGCCGCCTTGCCATCGTCCCGTTTGCCAGCGAACAGCGCTTCATGCTGTCGCAACAGATGAATGTATTTGCCTGTCATAAAGATCGCGTCGCCGATCTCAAGGAGGATCGTTTTACGGTCCTGGAAGCCGGTTAAGACAGTGATGGTAAGCCGCGCCGCCCAGTATGCACTGATTGCCGTCGGTCTTTTTGCCGCACTGAACATTCTCGCGCTTGGAACGGCGTATCTGCTTTATCCGGGATATGTCGACACGGGTGAGCCGAATATCGTTGCACTTGCATGGCGCTTGCTGGACGGGCACCCGATATACCTGCCGATCAATGATGCCGCGCGGATCACAAACCTATACGGGCCCTACCTTTATCTGATCCATGCGGCAGTGTTTTCAGTACTTGGCGCCTCCGTCGCCATCGGCAAGGCATCGGGGATTGTCGCGCTGATCTTCACCATTGCCGTCAGTGGCGTGGCGCAGGCACGCCGTGGCCTTGCTGTCGCGGCGTTCACGATCGCCTGTATGGCTGCGATTGTTGTTGTGAACCTGCCGGCCAGTATCTGGGATCGCCCGGAGACGTTCATGATGCTCTGTGTGGCACTGGGGACGTGGCTCAATAATGCGTCTGTTCGTGGGCGTTGGATCCGGGCCGTCGGGTTCGGCGTGATGATCGGCATTGCCATGGGCCTCAAGGTCTTCGCAGCAATCTACTTCCTGCCTTTCGGTCTGTTGATGCTGTTCCGCGACGGGATTATGGCCTGCATCGTGAGTGTCGTTGTTGCGATCTGCATAACTGCGCTGCCTTTTCTGACTCCGGCATTCGAACTGCAGTACATGCTCGATCTGGTCGGCCTGATGGCGGACAAGCCGAACTCAATGGACGGGCTGATCAAGGTTCTTCGATATGCAGGATTCTACGTGTTGCCGGCTTTGCTCTTTGTCGGATGGGCATGGCGCGGACTGCCCGCCGGCGAGCGTCGTGATACGGTCATTTTGCTGACCGGGTTCTTGCTGGCGCTGACAGCGGTGTTGTACCCAGCTCAAAAGCCCGGTGCCGGGATGTATTATTTGCTGCCGTTTGCCGCTGTGGCTTTCGATCTTGCCGCGCGTGGGCTGCACCACCTTTCTGCCAAGCCGTCCGCCATGGTGACGGCTGTGATCGTCTGTGTGGTTTTGAGTGTGATTGCCCTGCCCGCGGAAAAGCGGTTTGTGCGCAACCTGAACTGGGATGAGGCTGGCGCGGTCAGCGCTGAAATCGAAAGCATCGCCGCAGCCTATGCGGACAAAACGATCGAAATCGGCATCGGTGATAGCAACGAGAGTTATCGCCGCACCTTTCAACGGACGCGGCTGGTTTTCGGCGGGCATCCTTATTCCCTCGATACCTCGATCCTCATTGACACCACTGTCTGGGGGATCGAGATCACACAGGCAACGCTGGATATGATCGAGAGATGCGCGACGGATATTTGGCTTATCCCCGCAGGAGAACAGCCATATGCCTGGATCGGTTATTACGGCAAAGACGTCTATGGACAGCCGTTCCGTGATTCGTTTAACGCAGCCTTTGAGAAAACGGAAAGCCGCGAATACTTCGATATTTACCGCTGCCGCAAAAGAAGCTGAACGCGAACGGCAATACAGGCCTCAAGTTGAGCATTTCCGCGACTTAGAAGGCGATTAGACCTTGGCCAGAAGGGGTGAATGTTGTATACGCCCCGGCAATCCTGAAGGTACATTTCCGCATGCGTGCAATGATCGAAGACCGAGCATGAGCCGTAAGCGAAATCCAATAATGGGGACGACGGTTTATGAAGCTAGCTGACTACGTCATCGATTTTCTGGGCGATCGCGGGATCGACAAGGTTTTCGTTCTTTACGGATCGGCCAATGGCCACCTGATCGACGCCTTTACCCGCGCCGAAAAAACCGAATATGTGGCGACCATGCACGAGCAGGGCGCCGGTTTTGCCGCCGAGTGCTACGGCCGCGTAAAAGGTGTGCCGGGCGCAGCCATCGCCACCAGCGGGCCGGGTGCGCTCAACCTGCTCAACCCGATAGCCAACTGTTTCTACGAATCGGTGCCGTGTATCTTCATCACCGGCAACATCAATTCGCAGTTCATGCGTCCCGACCCGTCGGTGCGTCAGGTCGGTTTCCAGGAAACCGATGTGGTGTCGATCGTCGAGACGATTACCAAGCATGCGGTGATGATTACCGATCCCAAGGACATCCGTTTCGAAATGGAGAAAGCCTTCTTCATGGCCGAGGAAGGCCGTCCGGGGCCGTGTGTGATCGATATTCCGATCGATATCCAGAAAGCCGAGATCAATCCCGACGAACTGTTCGGTTTCGATGCCGACGCGGCGCGGGTGCATTATGCCACCGATGTCGTCGACCAGCAGGTCGAGCAGTATATCGAAGACCTGAAAAAGGCCGAGCGCCCGACGTTTATCGTCGGCGGCGGCGCGCGGATCGGCAATGCGGTCGATCTGGTTCGTGAAATCGCCGAAGTGGCGATGGTCCCCGCCTACCCCACGTGGAACGGGCTGGATATCATCACCTCCGATTTCGAGTATTACGGCGGGCGGATCGGGACTTACGGCGGTGCCGGACGCAATTTCGGCATTCAGAACTCGGATCTTCTGATGGGGATCGGATCCAGGATTTCCGGGCGTATCACCGGCGGCAACATCCACACCTTTGCCCGCGAGGCGAAAAAATACGTCGTCGATCTGGACAAGGCTTTGCTGCAGCCGCGTCTGCAACAGGTGCCGTTCGATGTGAACATCCTTTGCGATGTACGGGATTTCTGCCAGCGGCTTTTGAAGCGTCTCAAGGAAGAGCGCGCCGCCGGCAACCTGCCGACCCACGAAAAGTGGAATGCGCAGTGCCGTGAATGGCGTATCAAGTACGATCCGGTGCGCCCGGAAATGTTCAAGGACGGTGCTTACCAGTTCGAGGGCCAGGAATATGTGCATCCCTATGCCTTCATGCGCCGCCTGTCCGAAAAAATGGGCGGCAACGACATTCTGGTGTGCGATTTGGGCGGCACGTCCGTGGTCGTCGCGCATGCCTTCGAGACCAAGTTCGGCGAGCAGTACCTGACCAACAACGGCAATGCACCGATGGGCTTTTCCATGTGCGGCGCCATGGGCGCGTGGATGGCAGACCCGGACCGCAACGTCATCGCCATCATCGGTGACGGCGGTATGATCCTGAACATTCAGGAACTGCAGACCATGAAAAACTACGGGATGAAAGTGAAGACGTTCATCCTCAACAACCATATCTACGGCATCACCAAGGCGTTCCAGGAAACCAACTTCCAGGGCCGCTGCGAAGCTTGCGGTCCGGTCGGTTATAACCCGCCGAACTTCGTCAATGTCGCCAAGGGGTTCGATGTGCAGACCTTCGAAATCTCCAGGAATGCCGAAATCGACACAATGATCGATACGGTGATGGCGTTTGACGGCCCGGCCGTATGCGATGTCAACATGCACGAATATCACACCTATGAGCCGCGCATCTTCGGCTGGTCGACACCGGTCGAGGACATGTATCCGTACCTGCCGCGCGATGAATTCCGCGCCAACATGTTCATCGAGCCGATCGAAGGCTGGGAAACCCCGGCCATGCCGGACATCGTCAACCCGAATTCGGACAAGCCGGGTACCGAAGGCACCCGGACCATGGAGTAAACGCCCCTATGTTCTATCCGCTGGCGGCGTCGAGCTGGGCCGATGAGGAAATTGCCGCGATCCAGCGTGTGATCGATGGCGATATGTACACCATGGGCGCCAATGTTCAGGCGTTCGAGGAAGAGTTCGCCGCCTATCACGGCATGAATTACGGCGTCATGGTGAACTCGGGGTCGAGCGCGAACCTGATTGCCGTTGCTGCGCAGTTTTTTAAGAAAAACAATAAGTTAAAGCGCGGAGATGAAGTGATTGTTCCGGCCGTTTCGTGGGCCACGACCTATCATCCGCTGCAGCAGTACGGTCTCAAGATGAAGATCGTCGATATCGATCTTGATACCCTCAACATGGATGTCGCGCAGCTCGAAGACGCGCTCACGCCGAACACGAAAATGCTGGTTGCTGTGTCCATCCTCGGCAATCCCTGCGATCTGGATGTGATGCGTGCGTTTTGCGATAAACACGGCCTTGTCTTCATGGAAGACAATTGCGAGAGCCTGGATGCCGAGTTGAACGGCAAAAAAGCAGGCACGTTCGGCGATGTGAACACGTTCAGCTTCTTCTTCTCGCACCATATCGCGACGATGGAAGGCGGCATGATCCTGACGAACGACCTGGAAACGTATCATCTGATGCGGGCACTTCGGGCGCACGGCTGGACGCGTGATCTGCCCAAGGATTCTCCGGTCTTTGAAGGCCGCAGCGATGACTTCTTCGAGGCTTACCGCTTCATTCTGCCGGGCTACAACGTGCGGCCGACGGAAATGTCAGGCGCCATTGGCCGCGAGCAGCTCAAGAAAATGCCCGGATTTACGGCGCAACGCCGCAAGAACCTGGCGCTTTTGACCGAACTCCTTGGGCCGGACGAGCGTTTCATTATCCAGCGTGAAAACGGCGTTCATTCCAGTTTTTGCTTCCCGATCATTCTCAATCCGGCGATGAATATTGACCGCGAACGCGTGTTCAGGGCGCTTGAGGCTGCGGATATCGGGTATCGAATCATTACCGGCGGCTGCATTCTGCGCCACGATGTGACCGAGTTTTACGACTATGAAACCGTTGGCGAGGTCGCCAATGCCAATATCGCACATGACAACGGCTTTTTCTGCGGCAACCACCCGCACGATCTGACGCCGCAAATCAGAAAGCTCCATGAGGTATTGGACGAAGCCGCGCAGCCGGCTTAAGCGGAGAAAAACATCACCGTCGCCCTGAACGCGATTCAGGGCCTATATCGGGGCAAGTGCCGGCGTGTGAATTTATGGATCCTGTATCACGGTCCGATGGGCCTTGTTCAGGATGACGATGGGAGAGAGACGAAAGCATGAGCGAAAAACTGCACATCGTGGTCACCGGCGGCGCCGGATATCTGGGTTCCATCATGGTGCCGGCGTTTCTGGACGCGGGGCACAAGGTCACGGTGCTCGATAATTTCATGTTCAAGCAGAACCCCCTCGCCCATGTCTGCGCCAACCCGGATTTCGACGTGGTGCGCGGCGATGCCCGCGACGAAGGCCTGATCAAGGGTTTGGTCAAGGACGCCGACGTGGTGATCCCGCTGGCGGCGCTGGTCGGGGCCCCGCTCTGCAATAACGATCAGATCGGTACCGAGACCATCAACCGCGACGCGGTGATCATGATGCTGAAGCTGCTGTCGAAGGATCAGCGTATCCTTATGCCGATTACCAATTCCGGTTATGGCATTGGTGAAAAAGGAAAATTCTGCACGGAAGAGACTCCGCTCCGGCCGATATCACTGTACGGCACGACCAAGGTCGAGGCCGAGGCGGCGGCGCTCGAACGCGGCAACGCAATCAGCTTCCGCCTTGCCACCGTGTTCGGTATGGCGCCCCGCTTCCGGCTTGACCTGCTGGTCAATGATTTCGTCTACCGCGCCGTTCACGACCGCGCCGTTGTCCTGTTCGAAGCCGACTTCAAGCGCAACTATATCCATATCCGCGATGTCGCGCGTGCGTTCCTGCATGGGCTTGAGAATTTCGAGAGCATGAAGAACGAGCCTTATAACGTCGGCCTGTCGGACGCCAACCTGTCGAAACGCGAGTTGTGCGAGAAAATCCACGAGCACATTCCCAGCTTCGTGTTCATGGAAGCGCCGATCGGCGAAGACCCGGACAAACGCGATTACATCGTATCGAACGAGAAAATAGAGAAGACCGGCTTCATGCCCGCGTATTCGCTCGACGACGGGATCAAGGAACTGATCAAGGGCTACCGCATGATCCGCAACAGCCTGTACGGGAACGTCTGAAAAACAAACTTCGTCATTCCCGCGAAAGCGGGAACCTGGTAAGTCCCGGTGATGCCCAACTGGGTCCCCGCTTTCGCGGGGATGACGTTAAGTGCTATAAACGCGCAGAATCACTAACTTAAACGGAAAACGCATGACAACGACCCGACCCGATCTGGTGCTCGTCAATCCCGGTGGGCGTGAGCGAATCTACCAGCAGCTCGGTAACGAACTGACGGCGATCGAACCGCCGCTGTGGTGCCGCCTGATCGGTGGCTATGTGCGCGACAAGGGCCACGAAATCGTCATCCTGGATTCCGAAGCCGAAGGCATGGGCACGGAAAGCGTTGCCGGGCGCATCGCCGAGCTGAACCCGAAGCTGGTGGCGATGATTGTGTTCGGCCATCAGCCGTCGGCATCGACGCAGCAGATGGTCGCCGCCGGCGAGACCACGCGCGCGATCAAGGACATAACCCCGGATATTCCGGTTATCTTTGTCGGCGGGCATGTCTCGGCGCTGCCCGAACAGACGCTGAACGAGGAAGCGGCGGAATATGCCTGCAAGGGTGAAGGGCCGGAAACGGTGACCGGTCTTCTGGCCGCCATCGACGCCGGATCGACACCGGAAGCCCTTTCGGACGTGCCGGGTCTGGTCTGGATGAAGGACGGTGAATTCACAATCAATCCGCCGGCGCCGCTGATCAAGGACCTGGACACCGAATTGCACGGCGATGTCTGGGACCTGCTGCCGATGGACAAATACCGGGCGCACAACTGGCAATGCTTCGGCGAGCTGGAAAACCGCATGCCGTATGCGTCGATCTATACCTCGCTCGGCTGTCCGTTCAAGTGTGTGTTCTGCTGCATCAATGCGCCGTTCGATATCAACCGCTACCGCATGCGCAAACCCGAGAAGGTGGTCGAGGAAATCGCCATGCTGCGGGAAAAATACGGCGTCAAAACCTTCAAGATCATCGATGAGATGTTCGTGCTCAACGAACGCCACGTGATGGCGGTGTGCGACGGCATTATCGAGCGCGGCATCGACGATCTGAATATCTGGGCTTACGCGCGTGTCGATACCGTCAAGCCGCAGATGCTTGAAAAGCTGCGCAAGGCTGGATTCCAGTGGCTGGCGCTGGGCATCGAATCCGGCTCCGATCTGGTGCGAGACGGCGCTGACAAGGCCTTCGATCAGGACGAAATCAAAGGCATCGTGCGGATGATCCAGAGCGCCGGCATCAAGGTGGCGGGCAATTTCATCTTCGGTCTGCCCGATGACGACATGGAAAGCATGCAGGCGACGCTGGATCTGGCGCTCGAACTCAATTGCGAATATGCCAATTTCTATTCGGCGATGGCTTACCCCGGTTCGCCGTTGTACGCGATGGCGATCCAGAACGACTGGCCTTTGCCGGAAAGCTGGGCCGGTTATTCGCAGCACAGCTATGACTGCCGCCCGTTGCCGACCGAGAAAGTCTCGGCGGCTGAAGTGCTGCGCTTCCGCGATCTGGCGTTTCACGACTATTTCGAAGGCAAGCGTTACCTCGATATGGTGACGCAGCAGTTCGGCTGGGATACCCGCAAACATATCGAGGAAATGGCCGAACACCGCCTGAAACGCCGTTTGGTCGAGGAACTGGAGGCCGCGGAGTGAGGTTTGTGCCCACTCTCGTCATCCCGGCCTTGAGCCGGGACCCATCGAAACACCGGCAACACGACCATGGACGCGAAATGACGCTCGCGGCGAAATGGGTCCCGGATCTCCCCCGGAAAACGTCCGGCGTCGCCCGGGATGACGAGTGAGTTTGATGTCTGACGCCCTCTCCAACACTGACATCGTCGTCCTCGCCGGCGGTCTCGGCACACGCATCCAGCCGGTGCTGGGCGATGTGCCGAAGCTGCTGGCGCCGATCGGCACGCGCACCTACCTCGATTATCTGTTGGACTGGCTGCAGGGTTTCGGGGCCACGCGCATCATCCTGAGCCTCGGGCATCAGGCCGCGCGCATTGTCGATTATGTCCGTGCGCACCCCCGCACCGGCCTTGCCGTCGAGAGCGTCATCGAGGACAAGCCGCTCGGCACTGCCGGAGCGCTTCGGCTGGTCCGTCCGCAGGTGAAGTCGGATACGTCTATTGTGATGAATGGCGATAGCTGGATTGGTGCCGATCTCGGTGCTTTTGTGCAGGCACATGTGGACGCGCACGCTCCCGCCTCCCTGCTCTGCGTTCGCGTCGACGATGCCGGACGTTTCGGGCAGATCGAGGTCGACGGCCAGGGAAGGATTCGCAGCTTCCAGGAAAAAAATCCCGATGCCGGACCGGGGCTGATCAATGCGGGCGTGTATGCGTTCGCCCGCGATATGTGGGAAATCGTTGCAAACACGGACGGTCCGTCGCTGGAACGCGATGTATTTCAGTCACTTCCCGCCTCAACGCTTGCCGCTTATGATGCCGGTAACGTACCTTTTATCGATATCGGCACGCCCGAAAGCCTGCTGCAGGCGGCCAAAGTTATCGGTGAAAGTGCCACCGACGAGGGGAAAATATGATCATCAGCCGTACGCCGTTCCGGGTGTCGCTTTTCGGCGGCGGCACGGACTACCCCAAATGGTACGAAAAGCATGGCGGTGCCGTGCTCGGTTTCGCCATCGACAAGTACTGCTACATATCTGTCCGCCGTCTGCCGCCGTTTTTCGAGCACAAGCACCGGATCGTCTATTCGGTCGTTGAGAACGTAAAGACCATCGATGAGATCAAGCATCCGGCGGTCAAGGGCGTGCTTAGCGAGCATCAGCCCGGCGAAGGTGTCGAAATCCACCACGATGGCGATCTGCCGGCGCGTTCCGGCCTGGGTTCGAGCTCGTCGTTCACGGTCGGCCTGACCAATGCGCTCGCGGCGTTTGACGGCAAAATGCTCTCGAAGCGGTATCTGGCCCGCGAAGCGATCCGCATCGAGCATGATGTCATCAAGGAACAGGTCGGCTGTCAGGATCAGATCTGGGCGGCCTATGGTGGGCTGAACCGAATTGATTTCCTGAAAACCGGCGAGTTTGATGTGCAGCCGGCGATGGTCAGACGCGAGCGCCGCGATGACCTGCAAGACCATCTGATGCTTGTGTTTACCGGCCTGTCGCGGCTTGCGCCCGTGATGGCGGAAAAACAGATTCAGAATATCGATGCCAGGGAAAAGCAGCTCTCGACCATGATGCAGATGGTCGATGAGGCGCAGGCGATCCTGCAGGACGCTAACCGCCCGATCCGCGATCTCGGTGATCTTTTGCAGCAGTCCTGGCAGTTGAAACGCGAGCTTGCGGATGGCGTCTCGACGCCGCTTGTCGACGAGATATTTGACGCCGCGGTCGGTGCCGGTGCATCGGGCGGCAAGCTGCTTGGCGCCGGTGGCGGCGGCTTCATGCTGTTTATCGTCGAGCCCGGCAAGCAGCCGGCGGTGCGCGAAGCGCTCAAGGATCTGGTATCCGTCAAGATCGCCATCGATAATGTCGGCTCCAAGATCGTCGTTTATGAGCCGGACGGCCTGGAATTCGCCTGATCGCACCTGCGCTGCAACCCTTGACACTTTGCTTTTCAGGCGGATATTGGGCCAACATTTTCCGGGGGACCCATGGCTACTGACGCGCGCGGCAATAAAAGCAAAATATCCGTCGTCTTTTCGTTTCGTAACGAAGCCGAAGTGCTTGAAGAACTGATCGACCGTGTCTCGGCTATGTTCAAGGGCGTGGGCTGCCCGTATGAAATGATTTTCGTCAACGACAACTCGCTGGATTCCTCGCTGGATATCCTGATGGCACGGGCGAAATCGGATAAAGCCATCAAAATCATCAACATGTCGCGCAATTTCGGTGTCGGTGAGTGCGTGCTGGCAGGGATGAAGCACAGCACCGGCGACGCTGTCGTTTATATGGATACGGATCTTCAGGATCCGCCCGAAGTCATTCCGGAGCTGATCGAAAAATGGCGCGAAGGCGCGGATCTGGTTTATACGCGCCGTCTGAGCCGAGATGGTGAAACGGCGTTCCGTTTGTGGGCGACGGGTGTTGCATACCGGATTATCAATTCCCTGTCGGAAATCGATATGCCGATCGAGGCCGGGGATTTCCGCCTGTTATCGCGCCGCGCGGTGGATGAGTTGCTGAAACTACCCGAAGCGCAGCCGTATCTGCGCGGTCTGACGCAGTGGGTCGGCTTCGAGCGCGCCGAAGTCCGTTACCGGCGCGCTCCGCGTGCGGCCGGAGAATCGCATTTCCCGGGTGTGTTTTCGCGCGGACCGGTGAAGGCATTCGTCGACGGCCTGACGTCGTTTTCGATGTATCCGCTTTATTTGGTCCTTTATGCCGGTCTGGCCGGAGCGGCACTGGGGCTGGGCGGCCTTGTCCTGACGGGACTGGCAGCGCTTTTCGGCTGGGCGTGCAGCGTCGCCGGCTGGGTCTTTTTTATCCTGACGCTCTGGGGCGGTCTGATGTGTGGGATGGGGATTCTCGGGCTGTATATCGCACGCATTTACCGCGATGTCCGCGGCCGGCCGCACTACATCATCAAAGACACCGTCAATCTCGATTAGAGATTTGCCAGTTCGTCGGCACGTTTGACGAGATTGCGGAATGCCGCCCAGTTCGCGCCGTCGCCGACGACGCCGATCGACTGCGTGCCGAGCGATGCCGTCAATCGGTAAGGCTCGTTGCTGAGTATGCCCCGGGCCTGCCCCCCGGCCTCGCCGACGATCATCGCTCCCGCGGCATGGTCCCAGGGTTTCAGGATGCCGCCGTATCGCGTCAGATCGATCTTTCCGGTGATGATGTCCATGTATTCACGCCCGGCACAGCGGTAACGGTCTATCAGGTTGGGTAACGGTGTCCTCAGCTCGGCGGCGGCACGTGCCAGCCGGGAGCGCAGCTTCGGGCCGCTGGTCATGGTCGATGCTTCGTAGGTCCGTTCCGGCCGGTGAATTACCGTGGATTTTCCCGCAGCGTCCTGTTGCATGGCACCGCTGCCCGGAATGGCCCAAACCGCATCGCCACGTACCGGATCGATAATCCAGCCGGCTTTTGTTTCACCGTCTTCGGCCAGTGCGACGATCACCGTAAACGGCGATTTGCCGTGCGCGAAATTATAGGTGCCGTCGACCGGGTCGACGATCCACACCGGCCCCGGGTCGCCAAGCGCGTTCAACGTCGCCGGGTCGGCATGATGCCCCTCCTCGCCGATCACGACACTGCCGGGCAGCAGGCTCTGCAGATACCGGGTCAGGGCGGCTTCGGATTCCTTGTCGGCAATGGTTACAAGATCGCCGGGTTTTTTCTCGGAAATTTCATGCGCCTCAAGGGTCTTGAAGCGCGGCATGATTTCCGCGTCGGCAACCCCGCGCATGATATCGAGGACTTTCTCAGGTTGGTCGAGAACACGTTTCATCAGTTGATATACAAGTCCCTGTCGCGGTGATAGGCGGCGGCGGCGTCTTCGAGAATCTTGCGCGCCTCGTCGGAAAATTCGCTGCGTTGCATCAGGGCGTGGGTCACGAACGTTGAAAATGTCACGGCCTCGCCCTTGCCGCGCAGGCTGAATTTTGCGGCAAACTCGTCGAGCCTGCGGTGAATGTGCTCGCGCGCCATGACATTGAGCTGGCGCTTCACATAGCGATTGGTCAGCCGCCATTTGTGCTGGGCTTCACGTGTCGCCATTTGCCCCTCCTCTACTAGTAGAGGCATCCTTGTATGGTGCCGGGGCGGTCGGGTCACGGCAAAAATTGACAAGTGTGCATGTGCCCGCGCCGTCATCACGGCTGCAGCGGTGTATCGAACTTTTGCTCGAATCTGGCGGCAACATCCGGGGCGATACGCAATTCCAGATGCACACCGTCTTCGTCATCTTCCCTGGACAGCACCTCGGCGCGCTCATACAGCCACGCCAGTGCCGCGCCGTTCTCGAACGGCAGCGCGATGTGGCGGCTCAGGTAGTGGCGGGTCAGAATATCGTCGACGACATCCAGCAGTTGCGCACACCCCTGCCCGGTCCAGGCCGAGATCGGCACGGCCGCCTGATTGCCGAAGCGCGCCCGGTTGGTAACGTATTCACGCTGCTCGTCGTCCAGCAGATCGATCTTGTTGAGCGCTTCGAGCACCGGTTTGGCCGTCGTCGCGTCGTCATCGTTGGCGGCCGGGCCGGCAGGCACCACGTGCAGCTCGGCCATGACCTTTAAAACATCGGCCTTCTGCGCTTCGGTGTCGGGGTGGGCGACATCGCGGACGTGGACGATGACATCGGCTTCGATGACCTCTTCCAGCGTGGCGTGAAAGGCCTGCACAAGTTCATGCGGCAGGTTCGACACGAAACCGACGGTATCGGAAATGATGGCGTCGCGGCCGCTTGGCAGTTTCAGGCCGCGCATGGTCGGATCCAAGGTTGCGAAAAGCTGGTCTTTCGCGACTACATCGGCTTCGGTCAGCCTGTTGAAAAGCGTCGACTTACCGGCGTTGGTATAGCCCACCAGTGCGATCACCGGATGCGGCACGCGCCGCCTTGCCGAACGATGCAGGTCACGGGTTCGCGATACGTCGGCAAGATCCTTCTTGAGCTTGTCGATGCGCTGGCGGATCAATCGCCGGTCGGTCTCGATCTGGGTTTCGCCGGGGCCACCCATGAAGCCGACACCGCCGCGCTGGCGCTCCAGGTGGGTCCACGACCGCACCAGCCGCCCCAGTTGGTAGGTTAGCTGTGCCAGATCGACCTGAAGTCGGCCTTCACGCGTTCGCGCACGCGCGCCGAAAATTTCCAGGATCAGCCCGGTACGGTCGAGTACCTTGGCCTCCCAGGCGCGTTCAAGGTTGCGTTGCTGTACCGGAGTCAGTTGCGCATCGACGATAATCACCGGTTTCGGTGCTTCCTCGTCGGCGTGATGAAGCTCATCCAGAACGTCACTGATCCGCTCGACGACACCGCCGCCGATCAGTGTCGACGGCTTCGGCCGCTTGATCGTGAAGGCTTCGGCGTGCGCGATGTCGAGGTCAATGGCCATGGCAAGACCGACGGCTTCTTCAAGCCGGGCCTCGCGTTCCCTGCCATCCGGTTCGTCGGCGCCGACTTCCGGATGCACGACGATGCAGCGTTCGCGATGCGGACGCCGATCGATACCGCCGCCTGCGCCTTGCTTACTCACGCATCCTCGGCAGCGTCGTCCTTTTCCGGCTCGAACAACTGAACGGGCGTCGATGGCATGATCGTCGAAATCGCATGCTTGTAGACAAGCTGCGTATGTCCGTCCCTTCTCAACAGAACCGAGAAGTTGTCGAACCAGGTGACGATGCCCTGAAGCTTGACGCCATTGACCAGAAAAACGGTGACTGGCGTCTTGTTCTTGCGAATGAAGTTAAGAAAAACGTCCTGCACATTTTGGGGTTTATCCGCGGACATTCTTTTATTCCCCCTGTTTTTAGCCGCCAAAAACGGCGGATTTTAGGTTGTTTTCGGCCATAAGGCGCGAATTATTTCAGACAAGCGAAGGAGCTTACATCGTCTGCAGAAAATTGCAAAGCTGTTGGCAACTCGCGAAATAATGGACCGGCGGGTGGATCGGGAATTCGTCCTTCCCGGGCGGGTTTTCGCGGATCAGGACCGGCACGCAACCGGTATTGACGGCGCATGTCAGATCGATATCGGCATCGCCGACAAACCAGACGTGCGGTCCGGGTGCATGATCGCCGGGTGCGAGGGCCATGTGCACCGGGGCCGAGTCGGGTTTGTCGCGTTCGGCGTCGGTGGCGCCGACAATCGCGGAAAAATGCCCGTTCCAGTCGAGATGTTCGGCTTCGGCACGCAGATAGTCTCCCCGCTTATTGGAAACGACGCCCAGATAGAACCCGGCGTCGCGTAGCATATCGAGCATTTCGACGGCTCCGGCAGCCGGTTTGATGGCGTCGACGTGAATTTCGTCATAGCGTTTGTAGAACACGTCCGCAGCGGCTTCCCATTCGTCGCCAAAAATTTTGGGGAACCTGTCGCGGAGGGATTCCCGGACATTGGTGCGGGTTTGCTCAATCGTCCATTCCGGTAGCCCGAACGTACGGTACGTGGTGTTCAGCGCGTCATGGATCACCGGCCAGCTGTCGACCAGCGTGTTGTCCCAATCAAAGATTATGGCTGTGGGTTTGGTGGTCATTGCGGCCTGAGTCCAATCAGAAGTACTCAAGCTGTACCGAAAACATTTTCTCAACCTTGCGGATGACGTCGGCGGCGGCGAACAGCACGACGCGGTCACCGGCTTCGATCACCGTATCGCCACTTGGGTAGATCGTCGCACCGTCACGCACGATGGCACCGATCAGAACGCCTTGCGGCAGTTTGGCATCGCGCAGTGGCGTGCCGACCAGTTCCGAAGTCTGCAGGGCTTCGGCCTCGATCAGTTCGCCGAAGTCCGCGCGGAGCGTGTGCACGGAGTGAATACGCCCACGCCGGACGTGTTGCAGGATTTTCGATACCGTGATGTTGCGGGGACTGACCGTGACGTCGATGCCGATCGAGCCGACGAGATCCTCGTAGCTCGTATTGTTGACCAGCGTCAGGACGCGGCGGCAGCCAAACTTTTTGGCCAGCAGGCTCGAGAGAATATTGGTCTCATCGTCGTTGGTCACGGCGACAACGGTCTCCGTGCCGCCGACGTTGGCCTCCTCCAGGATATCCTGATCGATGACGCTGCCATGAATGACAATGGTTTTCTGCAATTCGCCGGCAATCGCCTCGGCGCGTTCCTTGTTGGATTCGATGATTTTGGCGCGAACCCAGTCGTGGTTTTCTTCAAGTTCCTTGGCCAGGAACATGCCGATATTGCCGCCGCCGAAAATCAGCAACGAGCGTGCCTCACGCTCTTCGTGACCGAAGGCCGCCATGGCGCGGTCGATCTGGTCGCTGTCGACGACGAAATAGACTTCGTCACCGGCATGCATCTGGTCTTCGCCTTTGGGGACGACCGGCTTGCCGTCGCGGATCAGCCCGACAATCACGATATTGAGGTCAGGGAACAGCTTGGAAAGCTGTCTGAGCGGTGTGTTGACCAGCGGGCAATCTTCCTTGCAGCGCACGCCGAGCAGTTTCACCTTGTTGTCGACGAGCGGAATCATCTCGAAAGCGCCGGGTACTTCCAGGCGCCTGGTCACGGCGCGCGCCACCTCTATCTCCGGTGAAATGATGACGTCGATCGGCATGTGGTCGCGCGAGAACATGTTCGCCCACATCGGCTGCAGATAACTTTGGTGGCGGATGCGCGCGATCTTGGTCGGCACGCCGAACAGTGAATGCGCCACCTGACAGGCGACCATGTTGGTTTCATCGGCCAGCGTGACGGCGATGATAAGGTCGGCGTCGGCGATTCCTGCGCGTTCCAGCACGTCCGGATGCGAGCCGTGTCCGACAACGCCGTTGACGTCATGCGCATCGGAAATCTGGCGCACCAGATTTTCCGATTGATCGACGATGGTCACGTCATGGTTTTCCAGAGCCAGATGCCGGGCGATATTCGAGCCGACCTTGCCTGCGCCGCATACGATGATTTTCATGGTCGAACCTGAACTTGCGTTGAATTGCGAATATACGTCATTGGATCGAATTTACTGCTAATAGCTTACTGCTTATCCTGACCGCGGACACCGAGAGATTTCAATTTCCGGTGCAAGGCCGAACGTTCCATGCCGACGAATTGCGCGGTCTGCGAGATGTTACCCCCAAACCGCTCCACCTGGGCAAGCAGATACTCGCGTTCGAACATTTCCCGTGCATCGCGTAACGGCAAGGACATGATTTCGGCATTGCGTTCGACATCGACGGAGGGCGCGTTGCCCATGATTTCGGGCGGCAGCATAGCCCCCGAGATCGGCTGCGCTGCATCGCCCGGCGCCATGATCAGCAAGCGTTCAACGACGTTCCTGAGTTCGCGCACGTTGCCGGGCCAGCCATAGGTCTGCAATGCCGCCAGAGCATCATCCGTGAACCCGCGCGCCGTCTGTCCGGAGGCATTTGCCGCATTGTTCATGAAATGCCGGGCCAAAACGGGGATATCGTCGCGCCTTTCGAGCAGTGCCGGTATGTAGATCGGCACGACGTTGAGCCGGTAGTAAAGATCTTCGCGCAAATTGCCTGCGTTGATTTCAGCCGTCAGATCCTTGGTGGTCGAAGCGATAACCCGGACATCGACCTGAACCTGCGAGTTGCCGCCAACGCGTTCGAAAATCTGTTCCTGCAGGACGCGAATGATCTTGCCCTGCGTTTCGAGCGGCATGTCGCCGATTTCATCCAGTAAAAGCGTGCCCTGGTGCGCACGCTCGAACATGCCGATCTTGCGGCTGGTGCCTGCATCCCCTTCGGTGCCGAACAGTTCCGTTTCCATGCGGTCGGGATGCATCGCCGCGCAATTGACGACACAAAACGGTCCTTCGGCACGGCGCGATTGTGCATGAACCATACGCGCGATGACTTCCTTGCCGGCACCCGGTGGGCCGGAAATGATAATCCGGGAATTGGTCGGTGCGGCGCGGTCGACTGCCTGGCGCACATCCTTGATGGCACTGGAATTTCCAAGCAGATCAAGCGAGGTCCCGGCCCGCATTCTGAGTTCCGCGTTTTCACGGCGAAGCTGCGCGGCTTCGGTGGCCCGTTCGATCAGCAACAAAAGCCGGTCGGCGGTAAAGGGCTTCTCGATAAAATCGTAGGCACCGTACTTGATGGCCTGCACGGCAGTTTCGACCGTGCCGTGTCCGCTCATCATCAACACCGGCACTTCGGGGTGCTGGCTTTTGATTTCCTTCAGGATGCCGATACCGTCGAGTTGGCTGCCCTGCAGCCAGATATCAAGCAGCACCAAACCCGGCTCACGGTTCTTGACCGCCTCCAGCGCAGATGTCGAGTCCCGTGCTTCACGAGTTTCGAAGCCTTCGTCACGAAGAATCTCCGAGGTAAGCGTGCGGATATCGCGTTCGTCGTCGACGATAAGAATTTCTTTAGCCATCGGACTATGTTGCTTGCCGGTCCTGTAATTATTTTAACTTGCCGGTACGGATGACGTGCCGGCGGTTGATTGGCTCTCGGTATCGGTCCCGGAATCCTGCCTGGGGAAACTCAAGGACACTTCAGCGCCGCGTGGTGAGCGATCCGTCAGGTTAAGCGAACCCCCATGCTCTTCCATGATTTTTTTCACGATGGCGAGGCCAAGTCCAGTCCCCTTCTCGCGGGTCGTGACATAGGGTTCCGTCAGGCGGTCGCGGTCTTCCGCCGGAAGCCCACGGCCATCATCGCTTACCTTCACGACAACCATGCGATCGTCGTTATCCGCCTCAACACTGAGGGTTACCAGTCCCTCGACACCCTCGGCGCCTTCTTCACGTGCACCCTGGATTGATTCGGCGCTGTTCTTGAGCACATTGGTAAGCACACGCGCAACCTGACGGGAATCACAGGGGACCCTGACATCCTCGTCCGGGAGATGAAGATCGAAACGGATATTGTTGTCGCGGTTTCGTTCCAGGAACACGGCCTGACGGCAAAGCTCCGACAGGTTTTCCATTTTAATGTCCGGCTGCGGCATCCGGGCGAACGACGAAAACTCGTCGACCATGCGGCCGATGTCGGCAACCTGACGGATGATCGTTTCGGTGCACTTCTGGAAGGTTTCCTTGTCGCTGGTGATTTCCTTCAGGTATTTGCGGTTCAACCGTTCCGCTGAAAGCTGGATCGGTGTCAGGGGGTTCTTGATTTCGTGGGCGATACGCCGCGCGACATCGGCCCAGGCCGCCTTGCGTTGCGCCGATAACAGTTCGGTGACGTCATCGAAGGTCACGACATAGCCGACGACGCTCCCTTCGAGGCGTTCGGCAGCAACGCGGACCAGAAACGTTTTGTGCTCGCTTCCCTGCCTGATGGTGATTTCCGCCTGTTGCAGCCGGTCCGTGCGGGCCTTCGACAGCAACACGAGATCGTTCAGTTCGGGAATCACATCGGCCAGTTTCTGACCGATATGATCATCCAGATTCATTCCCAGCAGATTGGACGCGGACCGGTTCGGAAGGTTTATCCGTGTGTCGGCGTCCAGGCCGACAACGCCGGCGGAAACCCCCGCAAGCACGGTTTCGGTAAAATGACGGCGTTCATCGAGTTCAATGTTGGCGGCGATCAAGCCCTGTTGCTGGGAATCTATCCGCCCCGTCATGTTGTTGAAGGCGTGACTGAGCACGGCGATTTCATCCTTGGCGTCGGTTGCATTGACGCGTGCGGACAGGTCCCCCTTCGATACCTTGTCGGCGGCATCGATCAGATCGGTGATCGGCTCGGCGAGCTGCGCGGAAACCGTCATGCCGGTCCATATCGCGGACAGAATAAGAATGAACACGGCAATGGTATAAATCAGCACGAAACTGATTTGTACGCCGCTACGCGTGGCTTCCAACTGCTTGTATTCATCAAATGCCTGGCGGATGGCTGAGATGTGCTGCAAGACTCGCGGGTCGACAAAGCGCTCGACCAGAAGATAGGCATCGACGAAGCGGTTGAGCTTTACCAGCGCCCGCACCTTGTCGACCTTTTCGGAACCCAAGAGCGTGACCTCGCCCTTGTCGGCCTTCTCGAATGCGCCAGGCGGAATTTCCTCGATCACCGTCGACAATGCGAAGTCGGACCGCGCCATGGCATTGCCGAGCCGGTCAATGACGACAGCCTCGGGAAGTTCACGAAGTGTCGCGTTTGCGGTCAGGACGCGGTTGAATTCCCAGGGATTGCGGATCAGCGTCGGTGCATTCTGATTGAGGACATAGGCGACGCTGTAAGCCTGATTGGCAATATTTTCGCGGTGCTCTTTCAGGTAGGCATCGGTGACACCGACGGATTCCCTGAGCGCCCCCGACACGCGGTCATTGAACCACGCCTCGAGACCGAAATTCAAAAACAGGTATGAAAAAACGGCGACAAGCAACGCCGGTGTCACGGCAATCAGCGCGAACAGCATGACAAGCCGGCCCTGAAGCCCTGCCCCGGCGCGGCCGCGGTGGCGCGCAACCCATAACGTGATGACCCGCTTGCCGACGACAATGCTCAAAAGCAGAAGCAGGATACCGTCGATGGTCAGAAGCCAGCGCAGTTCCTCGACACGTTCGCGCACGGCAGCGGTATCGGTCATCAGGGCAACCGTCGCAATTCCGGAAGCAACGGCGGCGATGGCCAGAAGAAACGCAAACCGGCGTTGCAGGCTGCTGTTCGAAAGCCAGCCGCGTATTCTGCTGGTTTCAGCCCCGCTCATTCGGACCCCTTGATGATTGGAATACCCAGTTCGCGGATTTTCTTGCGCAGTGTGTTTCGGTTCAGCCCCAGCACTTCCGATGCCTTGACCTGATTGCCGCGTGTCACCTGCAAGGTCTGCATGATCAGCGGGCGTTCGACTTCCCTGAGGACCCGGCCATAAAGCCCGGCTGCCGGCAAGACACCGTCATGGGCACTGAAGTAATTTTTCATGTGCGCATCGACCGCATCGGCGAGACCTCCGCTTTGGGTAACGGTTTTTTCCGTCTGCCCCTGCCCGTCATGCAGTTCGGTGTTGATAATTTCGGCGTCGATTACTTCTTCCGAATACAGTGCAGCAAGGCGCTGCATCATGTTTTCCAGCTCGCGGACGTTGCCGGGCCAAGCGTGCTGCTGCAGAAGCTCAAGCGCATCGGGCTCGATGATTTTCCACGGCAATCCCTCGTTGGCGGCACGTCCAAGGAAATGCCTGACCAGTTCGGGAATATCCTCGGCCCGCTCGCGCAGCGGCGGCAGACGGATCGGCACGACGTTCAGCCTGAAGTACAGATCTTCGCGGAACAGTCCGCGGCGGATCAGGCGCTTGAGGTCGTGGTGCGTGGCGGCGACGACGCGAACATTCGACTTGATTGCGGTGCGCCCGCCGACAGTGGTGTATTCACCTTCCTGCAGTACGCGTAAAAGCCGGGTTTGCGCTTCCATCGGCATGTCGCCGATTTCATCGAGAAACAGGGTCCCGCCGTTGGCCTGCTCGAAGCGCCCTGTTGAGCGGTTGACGGCGCCGGTGAACGAGCCTTTTTCATGGCCGAAAAGCTCACTTTCGATCAGATCGCGCGGTATCGCGGCGACATTGACGGCGACGAACGGTTTGCCCTTGCGCTTGCCGTAGTCATGCAAGGCGCGGGCGACGAGTTCCTTGCCGGTGCCGGACTCGCCTGTGATCATCACTGTCAGGTCGGTCGGCATCAGCCGCGCCAGCGTGCGATAGATTTCCTGCATTGCCGGTGAGCGCCCGATCAACGGCAGGGCTTCTTCCACTTCTGCTTGCGTTGCCCGGCTGCTACTGAGGCCGTGGTCCTTGGAGCGCGCCTCAAGGCCGCGCCGCACGACGGATACCAGTTCCTTGAGATCGAAAGGCTTGGGCAGGTATTCGAAAGCGCCGCGTTCGGTGGCTTTGACGGCGGTCAGCAGGGTGTTTTGCGCGCTCATGACAACGATGCGCAGGTTCGGCCGGATGCGCCGGATTTTCGGAACCAGATCCAGGCCGTTTTCGTCCGGCATCACGACATCCGTGATGACCAGATCACCATCCCCGTTTTCAACCCATTGCCAAAGTGTCGAGGCATTGCCCGTCGAGCGGACTTCATACCCGGCACGTGACAGCGCCTGCGTCACCACTGTGCGGATGCTGTCGTCATCATCGGCGACGAGGATCGTTGCGTTCTCAGACATCTACTTCCTCATCCTTACTCTCTGCTTTGAACATCGGCAGCATGATCCTGAAAACGGTCCGCCCCGGAATGCTGTCGAATTCGATTACCCCGCCGTGATCGCCAATAATCTTGGCAACCAGTGCAAGCCCCAGACCGCTGCCTTTCGGCTTCGTGGTGACAAAAGCATCGAACATATAGCGTTTCATGTCATCGGGGATGCCGGGGCCGTTATCGCGGACCCAGACCGTCAGCGGCAGATGTACCCTGTTTTCCAGTCCCGGCAATGCAAACCGTACGCCCTGGCTGTAAGCGGAACCGAGGGTGATTTCGCCGCCGACACTGCCGACGGCTTCGGCGGCATTCTTGACGAGATTGAGGAATACCTGCACGAGCTGGTCGTGATTGCCCCAGACCGGCGGCAGGGATGGGTCGAACTGATTGTGAAAACGCACATGCTTGCCGAAACCCGTTTCCGCGAGGCGCTGGACGCGGTCCAGAACCTTATGAATGTTGACGGCCTCGCGTTGCAGCGGCACGCGGTCCGAGAAAACCTCCATGCGATCGACCAGTCCGACGATGCGGTCCGCTTCGTCACAAATCAGGGTCGTCAGCTTTTTATCTTCCTCGTCGGCGGATTGCTCAAGCAGCTGCGCGGCGCCACGGATACCGCTGAGCGGGTTTTTTACCTCATGCGCCAGCATGGCCGCCATGGCGGTGACGGAGCGCGCGGCCCCCATATGATTGAGTTGGTGATTGATCTTTTCGGCGATGGAACGGAGCTGAATGACGATGGCGACAGCGCCCGGATCTTCGAGGATGCATGAAACCTGCACATCGACGGCGTGCGAACCGATCCTTGGGCTTTCCAGGGTCACGTCGTATTCGGCAACGACACTGCGGAACCGCCGCGCCTGATTGACCAACGCCAAAATCGGGCTGTCAGCAGGTATCATGTTATCGATGGATTGGCCCTGCAGGTACGTGGCGCTGCCCCGGAAAAGCTGCTCTGCCGCCTGGTTGACGCGGCAGATGTTATTCTCGGCGTCGACGACGATGACGGTACTCGCCAAAGAGTTCAGAACCGCATCGGCATCAATGCTGCCGCGAGGTACTTTTTTGGCAAGCGCAGTAGTTTGTTCTGCCATATTACGCGGCAAGCTGGTCAAGATTAGAATGATAGAAATCGCGGATACGGCTACGGACGGCATCCGGTTCGGTCATTTGATTTATTTGCGCCCGGAAATCAGCGGAATCCCGCAAGCCCTTGGAATACCAGCCGATATGCTTCCTGGCGATGCGCACCCCGGCATTGATGCCGTAATGTTCCAGGATATCGTCATAATGTGTGAGAACGGTATGCAACTGCTCGTCGAGCGGCGGTTCCGCCAGTTCGCCCCTGTTTTCCAGATAATGCTGGACCTGTGCGGGGAACCACGGACGCCCGTACGTGCCGCGGCCGATCAGAACCCCGTCGGCCCCGGACTGCGCCAGCGCCTGTTCGGCGTCTTCTACGGTATTGATATCGCCATTGCAGAAGACCGGCAGACTGACCGCTTCCTTGACACCGCGAATGAAGCCCCAGTCGGCGTGTCCCTTGTAAAACTGGCAACGTGTGCGGCCATGCACGGCAAGCGCCTTGATCCCGCTTTCCTCGGCAATCCGGGCCAGCTCGGGGGCGTTGCGTGAATTGTCGTCCCAGCCGGTGCGCATTTTCAGCGTCACCGGGATGTCCACGGCCTTGACCGTGGCTTCCAGAAGCCTGCCGGCATGCACCAGATCGCGCATCAGCGCCGAGCCTGCATCGCCGTTGGTGACTTTCTTGACCGGGCAGCCCATGTTGATGTCGATCAGCGCCGCGCCGCGGGCTTCATTCAGGCGTGCGGCTTCGGCCATTACGTCCGGTTCGCAACCCGCAAGCTGAACCGACATCGGATGCTCATCGGCGCAGTGGGTGGCCATTTTCATGGTTTTCTTGGCGGCGTGGATCATCGCCTTCGAGGCGATCATCTCGGACACAACCAGACCGACGCCCCAGCGCTTGACCAGACGCCGGAACGGCATGTCGGTGACACCCGACATGGGGGCCAGAACGACCTGCCCGTCCAGTTGTACCGGGCCGATCTCGATAGGTTTTAATTGAGCCACAGAGCACCTCTCCGAATTTGCACACAAATTAGGCAAAATCCCTCAAGATGCAATGTTTTTTAAGCGTTTGCGTCAGCCGATCAGGACATCGGTGACGAATTTTACGCCGGGATAGCCAAGGGTGAGCAGCAAATAGGCCAAAAGCACCATACGCGCCGCTTTGCGGCCGCGCAGGCCATGTTTTGCCTGGGCGAAAAGCAGCACGCCGATGATGACGAAACTGGCAAGTGTGAAGATGGTTTTGTGGTCCGGGGTCAGGGCTGCCGATCCGTTAATGACATTGAGGACGATCCCCGTCAGCAGACCAAGCCCGAGCACCGCCTCGCCGATGCCGAGGAAGCGGATCACCAGCCGGTCGCAATCGGTGATTGACGGCAGGACGCCGCCCAGCGGTGCCCTTTCCTTGCGTTTCAGGGCGCGTTCCTGGAGGAAAGCCGCCCATGCCGCGACGGCGGCGAGAGTCGCCAGCCCGTATGTCGTCACGGCGAAGGCAATGTGCAGGATCAGCAGTCCTTCGTTTTCGGCCCGCGTCAGCGGCTCGGTCGGGCCGTGCTGCCAGGCGAAGCCGATCAGCGACAGCACCAGCATGTAACCGCTCAGCAACGGCGCCAGACGCCAGACGCTTCGCACCAGTGCCGAGAAAATCATGAACAGGGCCATCGTGGCGGCAATGGTGACCCATATCGAGGTCGAGAAATCGGCCTGCCAGGATTCATGCGAGCGGGCGATGACGGCACTTGCGGGGCCGATGCAGGCCAGTGCGATTACGGACCAGAACGCCGCATTGCGCTGAAATTGCGTGCGCCATGTCAATGCCAAGGCAGGCACCAGCGCGGCAATTGCGGACAGTCCGAATATGATCCCGTTTTGCATGCTGCACCATCGCGCCGGACCCCGCGTTTGGCAAGGGGGAGCTTGGGGGGGAGCTTGGGGGGAGCCTGAACACCACGCTTGGCAATACGGGCCTTGGCGGGTAAAGCTCATCACCCTGAAAAGACACTGATATTACGGGGAGCACGGCATGCCGGGGACGGCGGTTATCATAGTCGCGGCCGGACGTGGTCACAGGTTCGGCACGGAAATGCCGAAGCAGTTCGTGCAGGTGCACGAAAAGCCGCTGATCCGCCATGCCGCCCTGGCATTTCTGTTGCACCCGGACATTGACGCGGTACTGCCGGTCATCCACCCAGACGATGCCGAAATCGTCGCAGACGCGTTGCAGGGACTGGATGTCCTGCCCGCCGTTGCCGGTGGCGCCGAACGGCAGGATTCCGTGCGCAACGGCCTTGAGGCGTTGGCAACCCTGCGCCCGGACAAGGTTCTGGTGCATGATGCCGCGCGGCCGTGGGTGACGCACCGCTTGATCGATGATGTGCTTGCGGCGCTGAATTCGCATGCCGGCGCCATTCCTGCCCTGCAGGTCGTCGACACCTTGAAGCGCACGGATGCCGACGGGGTCGTCGTGGGCACCGTATCGCGCGATGCGCTTTGGCGTGCGCAAACCCCGCAAGGGTTTGATTTCGAGCTGCTGCTGGCAGCGCATCAGGCCGTGCGCGGCGAGGCACTGACCGACGATGCCGCCGTGATGGAAGCATCCGGACATGCCGTAACCGTGGTTCCCGGCGATGAAGGCAATCTCAAGGTGACGGCGCCTGAGGATATTGAACGAATGGAGCGGATCATGGCGGATGACGTTTCCGGGGCGGGCATACCCCCTCGCCCGGCATTCAGGATCGGCAGCGGGTATGACGTCCACAAGCTCGGCCCCGGTGATCATGTGACGTTATGCGGCGTCGAGATCGCGCACGATCAGTCCCTGATCGGCCATTCCGATGCGGATGTGGCGCTACATGCCCTGTGTGACGCCATTTTCGGCGCTCTCGGCGATGGCGATATCGGCAGTCATTTCCCGCCGAGCGATGAACAGTGGCGCGGTGCGGCGTCGGACAAGTTCCTGACCCATGCCTGCGCAAGGATGCGTGCACAAGCCTATGAGATTGAAAATATCGATCTGACGGTGATTTGCGAACGCCCTAAAATCGGCCCGCACCGTGAGCAAATGCGCGCACGGGTGGCTGAAATCGCCGGGATTGAGCCATTGCGAGTTTCCGTGAAGGCGACGACCACCGAGAAACTCGGCTTTACCGGACGGGGTGAAGGTATTGCCTGCGAAGCGGTTGTCTTGTTGATTTCGGGAAATTGATACCTATGCTGCGTTGACCCTATCGCCGGATCGTTTACATTTTTACGATCAGGGGTGGAATAAAGTCCTAGAGGCCAAGGCGCCTGGGGAAATGTGCGTCGAATGATACAAAGAAATACTTTTGACCAGGTTGATGTGTTGCTGATCGATACCGATCTCAACGCCCGTCAGGGCGTGCGCACGATCTTGTCGAATAATGGATTTTCCGGCGTCACGCTGGGGACCGACCTGGCCCGCGTCAGGGAGGCCGTCACCACACGCATGCCCGATCTGCTTCTGTGTGGCACCGAATTCCCCGACGGCAAGATCACCGACCTGATCCGAGATATCCGCCTGAACCGCATCGGCAACAATCCGTTCATGCCGATCATTATTCTTCTGGGCGAACCGACCCCGGCCCTGGTGGCCGATATCATGAGTGCCGGCGCCGACGATGTCGTGATGAAACCGGTATCGACGAAAGCGCTGCTCGATCGCATTTATCTGCAGGTGCACAAGCGCAAGCCCTATATCGTGAACGAGGAATATCTGGGGCCTGCGCGCAAGGGTGACGATGTTTCGCGCGCCATTGATCCGCCGAACCCCCTGCATGCAAAAGCCACCGGTGGCCAGGTTCGCTTTCACGAAGTCGAGCGGGCCATCGATAATGCATTGATGGAAGTCCGTAACCGCCGGCTTGAAAACATGGGGCCGGAAATCGCCGCACTCGTCGGCCGTGTGGTGCCGATGCTCGACAGCAAACCGAAGGTCAGCGATACGGCGCTGGGTGGTTTGCAGATGCTGATTGAAATGAACGGCGATTTGATTGGCCGACTCAGCGGCAGCAAGTACGATCATGTCTCGGAACTGTGCAAAGCCATGGTGGCCGTCGCGCAACGGCTTTGCAAAAGAGCTGCCGAACCGCCCGATCAGACCCAGGTGCGGCTCTTGAAGCCGCTTTCACAGGCCATTCAGGCAGGATTTGCCGGCGGTATTAATTCAGGAGATGCGGCGCGGCAGATCGTTCAGCGCATCGGCGTCAAATACGATTAATCCGTTCGTGTAAATCAATCCGCTTCCGATATTTCCTGTTCCGATGTTTCCTGCGCGATCCAGTCGATAAACTGCTGATTGCCGCCGACGATCGGTATCGCGACCACGCACGGGCAGTCGTATGAGTGCTCCATCTTCACCATATCCGTTGCGGCGTCGATCAGCGTCCGATCCGTCTTGACGATCAGCAGGGTCTCGCGCTCTTCCTGCACGCTGCCTTCCCAGCGGAAAATCGATGTCAGGCCGTCAATGACATTGGCGCAGGCACAGAGGTTTTCCTCGATCAGTGTCCGGCCGATGGCCAGGCCCTCCTCGCGCGTCGGGACGGTGATGTACAGGATGACCGGGTCCGCCATTTGTATCTCCATGTGTGACGTTATGTGTGACGATAGCTTTGACCTGAGCGAAAACTAACGTACCATATCGGTCTGACCAAGCGAACGGTGGAGCTTAACAATTCGCCGCACTTGGGCCAGGAGGTGGAGAGATGAGTAACGCGGACAACAGCGCGGCGGTTTCCGTCGACCCCGAAGCGGGGGCCGGTAAGGAAAATGCCAAGCGTGCGCAACAACCGAACGAAACGCAGCTCAGGTGGTTGCAGCGCGGTCTGGAGCAGCCAGGCGGCAAGTTGCCGCTGTTTGACCGCATCGGCCAGAAAGTCAGTGAACAGACGGTCCGCAGTTGCATCCGCCACGGCTGGGCCGAGCCCTGGTTCAACAACCCGATCAAGCCTGACTGGCTGGTGTGCCGCCTGACGGAAAGCGGCAGAACGGTCGCCGCCGATGCGCCGATGCTGGCCGACGAAGACTGAACAACGGCTGTCAGCTTTTCATGACCGAACACGATACCGACACGCCCGTCATCAAATCCGTTCTTATCTGCATCAACCGGCGCTTTCATGGCGATCAGCCGTCATGTGCACAACGCGGATCGATAGCGCTTGCCGATGCCATCGAAGCCGGTGTCGCCGCGCGAAAAATCAACGTGCAGGTCGAGCGCATCAAGTGCCTGGCCCAGTGCACGAAGGGGCCGACGGTACGGTTTTCACCCGGTGGGCGTTTCAATCTGGGGACTAAACACGAGGATATTCCGGCGTTGCTGGATGAGCTTGAACGCGAATGCGGACTCAGGGATGAAGATACGGGACCGCCCGTCCATCTGCTCGGTTCTTAAATTAATCGGAAAAATTTTAAAAAATGCAAAGTGCTGTGATGTGTGTCACAGGCGCATGATTACCGAACTGTCATAGTTTCGATTGTAAGGATGGATTTCTTCACAGAATCCTCCCTTCCCTCAAGAGCACAAACTCTGGCCGGACCTCCCAAGGTCCGGCCATTCTCTTTTTGGTAACGATCTCAGGTGTATTAAGTTTGAGAGCGGACCGGGATTGCATGTGCAGGTCATGGTCAAGCCCGTGAAAGTGATTTGCACTTCCCAAGATGAAACAGCATATGAAAAACCGATATGCGGATTCTTGAAGCCAGCAAACACAGCGAAGAGATCACTCCCGAAACGGAGATCTCGGATATATTCCGTTCATCCATCGAGGTCTGGCAGCGCCTGAAAAAACAAGATGAGGATGCGCCGGTCTGGGTGATCGATCATTTGCTGCAATTCCCGTCCGAGCTTATTCCCTATGCCAATGTCATGATCTGGGACCCGTCCTTGAACGATTTCCGGTTTTTGTTTTGGGGTAGCGGCAGAACGGAAATGATGAAGTACAACTACACCGGCAAGCCGCTGTCCGAACTTAAGCCGGCGATATATAACGATCTTGTGCGCGAAGAACTGAGCGAGGCGTTGACGCATCTAAAGCCATTTAAATCCAGCGTACAGGTTGTGTTGGAGAACGGGACAAATACACAGGTCGATAAAATCCGCTTGCCGTTTCTGGATACGAACTATGAGGCCACGGTCGTCCTGTCGCTGGATGATGTATATCAGTTCTTGCAGCGATATTATCTGACGTGGCACCGCAGGTCCGAATGACGATGACAACGGGGCCGAGGCCTAGCCGTAATCGATCCGGTTGATGTCCTCGAAGATCAATTCGGAACCGTCGGCGAGTTCTATGCGTCCACTTGCGTCGCCATCGAATTCGATCCCCGCCTCGGTGTAATTCCAATCGACGCCGTTTTCCACTTCAAGGGTCCACAAGCCTTCATCCGGGCCGACATTAATGCCCTCCAGCTGAATGGTATCGGACCATCCCGTTCCCCCCGATACGGTGTCGCTGCCGCTATCGAAACCGAAGATAAACAAGTCATTTCCGGCGTCGCCGGATATGTCGTCGTTCCCTGCCCCGCCCATCAGTACGTCATCTCCGGTGCCGCCGGAAATCAAGTCATCGCCCGCGCCGCCATAAATCTCGTCGTTGCCCGCATCGCCCTGCAAATTGTCGGCACCGGCATCGCCCCAGATCAAGTCGTTATCGCCCCCCCCTGCAATTTGGTCCGCACCTTCGCCGCCCATCAGCACATCCTGATCGTTGCCGCCTTCCAGAACATCGTCGCCAAGCCCGCCCCACATCGTATTGTCGCCGCTTCCGCCTGTTAAAAAATCGTCACCGGCGCCGCCCGAGATCAGATCGTCGCCTTTCCCGCCGTCAATCTCGTCTGCACCTTCGCCACCGAAAAGCTGGTCGAACCCGTCGTCGCCGCTGACCACATCATCGCCGGCACCAGCGATCACTACATCGTCTCCCTTGCCGGCCGTGACGTCATCAAACCCGTCGCCGGCATCGATCCAGTCGCTGCCCTGGCGGGCATCGATCGAGTCATCACCCGCATAGCCGAGCACGACATCATCGTTTTTCGAGGTGCGAAGGCGGTCGTCGCCGTCACTTCCTTCGTAGACGGAAGTGCTGCCTGGTTGTTCGGGGGGCGAAACTTCTTCCGGTGACGTCGGCGCGCTCGGTTCTGTCGGGTATGTCGGTTCTGTCGGCGATGTCGGCTCGGTCGGTGATGTCGGTTCTGTCGGTTCTGTCGGCTCGGTCGGCGATGTCGGCTCGGTCGGCGATGTCGGCTCGGTCGGCGATGTCGGTTCTGTCGGCGATGTCGGCTCGGTCGGCGATGTCGGCTCGGTCGGCGATGTCGGCGATGTCGGTTCTGTCGGCTCGGTCGGCGATGTCGGCTCGGTCGGCGATGTCGGCTCGGTTGGCGATGTCGGCGACGTCGGCTCGGTCAGCAGCTCTTCTTCGACTTCTGCTTCGAGCTGAGAAGACGGCTCCAACGATCCTGCAAGGTGCGACAGATCATCGGGCTCAGGTGTCAGGTCCGAAGCCTTACCGGTGAATGATGGTGTTGCAAAAGTGCCGTCGGCCTCTTCAAGGTTGGGGGCCTGTTCATCCGCCACCAATTCATAGCCCCCGCTTTCGTTGCTGACGGCAACCTCATCGGCATTCGGCAGATATCTCTCGATGATATTCCTGGGAACGTTGTGCGCTATGCCCTCCGGGACATGGCCCGGGGCAGTACGGGGTTCGTCCGGATTAGTTGGCGCATCACCGGGAACAAGTCCTGCGTTTACATCATTGTCGGTCAGATAAGAGCCCAAGTGAATGCTGTCATAGCCGCTTTCGCTGCCGGCATCCGGATTGTATTCGGCGATATGTTCCTGCTGAATAGCATCCGCATCCGCAGGCTTGCCGAGATCGTTCAGTACGGTCAAATCATCAAGCGTTTTCGCAGCGCTCGATGGCGAAGACCGTTTCGTATCATCGTCTGCCGGTTTACCCCGGTTGTCTGCCATTGCCTTCCAGAGTCCTGTCAATTTATGCCTGCAACGACACCATTAGTTATTATATGACAATGCAGACGGCAGCGTCATGATCTGTGTCATCGCGCGATTGGGGTATTTAGTGACTCATGCCGTGCATGCGACAACCTGTTTACGGCAATTTCTGCGGGAAAGTCTATTTCGGGAAATGGAAATGGTCGGGAAGACAGGATTCGAACCTGCGACCCCTGCGCCCCCAGCACAGTGCTCTACCAGGCTGAGCTACTTCCCGACCGGTTTGCGCCACAGGTCAAAATGGGGGTGCGGCGCGGGCGGACTATAATCTCCACCCCTGCATGGCACAACAAAAAGCGACGTTTAAAACGGAAGGATATTCAAGAAGCGCTTTGCAGGAGTTGGGCATGCAAACCCTTGAGGTCGGCAACTATCCCGCGGAGTTCCTCTTGCAGGCTGCCTTCAACCTGAACGGCAGTTTCCCCGGCTGCGTGCTTTGCCGGCAGCGAGGTCTGAGGCTCACCCTGAGCCCCCTCGCCCAACGGAATTTTCGCTTCCGTATCGGAAACGAAATTCCTGACACTACCGCTTTGACGCAGCAGTTTCTGAACACCCTTGATAGTGTAACCATCGACATAGAGAAGGTCTCGGATGCGCCGCAGAAGTTGCATATCATCGGGGCGGTAATAACGCCGCCCGCCACCACGCTTCATCGGCCGGACCTGAGGGAATTTCGTTTCCCAGAACCGCAGGACATGTTGCGGCAAATCAAGCTCATCGGCCACCTCGCTGATAGTACGAAAGGCGCTTGCCGATTTTTCCGGTTTGTCCGCGTTGCGGTCGTCAGGTGAGCTGTCGCTCATGAAGTATCTTCTTAAATTTCAGATGATTCACTTGGCTTGCGGATTTCGTTAATCCGGCTTTTGAGAACCTGAGAGGGACGGAACACCAGCACCTTGCGGGGCAGGATCGGCACCTCTTCGCCTGTTTTCGGATTGCGGCCAATGCGCTGGCCTTTTTCACGCACCGAGAAACTCCCGAAAGATGATACCTTCACGGTCTCCCCTTTGATCAAAGCATCCGCCATATATTCCAGGACGCTTTCCAAAAGGTCGGCGGACTCGTTGCGGGATAACCCGATTTCCTGATAGACGGCTTCGCCCAGATCAGCTCGCGTTACGGTCTTGCCCGTCATAGCAACGCAGCTCCCCCTTGTTGTCATTGCCGGAAGCGTATCCTTGAGCGGGAAATCCGTCAATATCAAAGGGATGGCCGATTTTCGGCGATAGTAGTTTTTGCATCAATAAGACACTAGAAATAGCGTGGGATGCCAAATCCCAGCACCAGCGCGGTAAAAAAAATTTAGCTGCGTGCGCTTACCAGCGAACCAGACCCGCCCCCCAGGTCAGTCCACCGCCCATGGCTTCGAGCAAAATCAGATCGCCGCGTTTGATGCGCCCGTCCTTGACGGCGGTATCCAGCGCCAGCGGTATCGAGGCGGCCGAGGTGTTGGCGTGTTTTTCGACCGTAAGAACAACATGGTCGAGGCTCATGCCGAGTTTCTTGGCGGTCGAATCGATAATCCGCTTGTTGGCCTGGTGTGGGACGAGCCAATCGATGTCCGAGCGGTCAAGTCCGTTTGCCGCGAGGGCTTCGTCAACGATCGAAGCAAGATTGGTCACCGCGTGGCGGAAAACTTCACGGCCGTTCATCCGCACATGACCGACGGTCTGTGTCGTCGACGGACCGCCGTCGACATAAAGAATGTCATAGTTAGAACCGTCGGAGTGAATATGCGTCGACAACACGCCGCGTCCCGAATTGTGGCCTTTGCCGTTGCCACCCTTGGTTACTTCTTCCTCTGACGCGCGCATGACAACAGCCCCTGCCCCGTCGCCGAACAAAACGCAGGTCGAGCGGTCATTCCAGTCGAGAATGCGTGAAAACGTCTCGGCGCCGATCAGCAGTACCGTTTTGGCCTGCCCGACACGGATGAAGTTGTCGGCAACCGCCAGGCCGTAAACGAAACCGGAGCACACTGCCTGTACATCGAATGCAGCACCGTTGGTCATGCCGAGCTTGTGCTGCACCTTTGCCGCCGTCGACGGGAAAGTGTTGTCGGGCGTCGTCGTGGCGACGATCACCAGATCAAGTTCCGAGGCATCTACCCCGGCATGTTCCAGGGCACGCGTGGCGGCATGGAATGCCAAATCGGAGGTGAATTCACCTTCTGCAGCAATGTAGCGCTGGCCGATTCCGCTTCGCGACCTGATCCACTCGTCGGAAGTGTCGACGGTCTTTGCGAGTTCATCATTGCTGACACAGCGTTCCGGCAGGTATGAGCCGCAGCCGAGAATTTCTGATCGAATGTTCATATTAACTTGCAGCAGCCTCTGATTTATCGACATCGGAGGCGTCGTCGCTGAGAACGGCCGCATCGCGGTCTTCCAGAAGCTGGGCGCAGTCTTCCTTGATGCCTTCGTTGAAATTGTTACGGACCAGATTAACGGCAACGCCGATGGCATTGGCGAAGCCGATGCCGTCCGTGCCACCGTGGCTTTTGACGCAGATGCCGTTCAGACCGACAAACATCGCGCCATTATAGAGCCTGGGGTCGAATTTCTTCTTGAACTGTAACAACGCCGGGCGGGCGATCAGGGCGCCGAGTTTGCCGAGTAGTGACGACGTCAGCGCGCTGCGCAGGAAAAAACCGAACATCGAGGCCATACCCTCGGCGGTCTTCAATGCGACATTCCCGGTGAAACCGTCGGTAACGATGACGTCGACCGTACCCTTGGCGATATCGTCGCCTTCGACGAAGCCGTGGAAATGGATCGGCAAATGCGTCTGCTGCAGCAGTTCCGCGGCGCCGCGGACTTCATGGTTCCCCTTCAGATCCTCGGCGCCGACATTGAGAATGCCGACGGAAGGATGCTCGCAACCAAGCACGTTACGTGCGAAAACCTCGCCCATCACGGCGAACTGCAACAGGTTATCCGCATCGCATTCGACATTGGCACCGAGATCGAGCATCACCGTCTGGCTGCGCATGGTCGGAAAATACGTGGCGATGGCCGGGCGGTCGATGCCCGGCAGCGTCTTCAACACGAACTTGGCCATGGCCATCAGCGCGCCGGTGTTGCCCGCCGAGATGACGGCATCCGCTTCGCCATCGCCGACGGCATTTATCGCCAGGCGCATGCTCGACTGCCGGCCAGCACGCAAGGCAATGGCAACCTTGTCGCCACTACCGATCACATCGGGCGCATGGCGGACTTCGGAAGCCTTTTTGGCAGCCGGATAGTTCGCGAGCATCTCGCTCAGGCGCACTTCGTCTCCGAACAGCAAGAACCGGAGTTCCGGATTCTGCCGTGCGGCTGCTTCAACACCGTCGATAACCATTTCAGGGGCGTTGTCGCCCCCCATGGCGTCGATTGATAAGGTCAAGCTTGTGGTCAATGCCTCGTCCCGAAAGCGGAATCCTGGATTATCTCACAGGACCGCATCATACGGGCCCAGCGGCCCGCTTAAAAGGCAGTTAGGCCAGCTCTTCGACGGCAGAAACTTCGCGACCGCTGTACGAGCCGCAAGACTGGCATACGTGGTGCGGGCGAGAAAGCTCGCCGCAGTTCGTGCACTCGACGAGATTGGTCGCATCAAGCGCATGATGCGCACGACGCATGTTGCGCTTCGACTTGGAAACCTTTTTCTTAGGTACGGCCATCTCTCAAATCCTCTTTGTTTACTCGTATCCGAACGAGCGCGCTTTCTTAGAGGATTTGGCCCGCCGCTGCAAGTCGTGAGACGTAAATATCTTTTATATCTTTGAAGTTCGCAAAAATGGCTTAATCTTTTGAATTTATTTGATCTTTCAGGGCTGCAAGAGCTGCAAACGGGTTTGGGCGCGCTTCATCGGGTGCAGGATCGGCGTGAATGTCCTCAAAAACAGCGTCCGGCGCCCTGGGATACGGCGGAATATTCAGCGCCAGTTCTTCGATCGCCTGCTCCGCGACGTCTATTTTACCATCGAGAATCGGCTCAGGTTCGTCAATTTCCGGATCGGTCAGGCTTTCATCGTCGTCATGGGTCAATCCCTGTAGCGGATCGGCGTCTTCGGCAAAAAACCGATCTGTTTCGAATTCCAGGGTTTGCGTCAGCGGTTCTCCCGTAATGACGCAGTTTTGGACGATTTCCGCGCGAATCGGTCCACGAAGCGAAATCTGCCGGCCGATCTCGGGCTGCAGCTTCAAATCCGCCTCGAAGCGGTTGATCCGGACGACTCCCAGCCTTTCGCCAATGGCCTGGAGTTCCGGCGCCGTCGGCCGCAGTTTGATGACAAGCCCCTTCGACGACAGTTCGTCGACCCTGACAGGATGATGCATTTCCGGTGTATCGCTCATGTGTCGCCCCCTCCCGTGGGTTTTTCAGCTATCTGTGCGAAACCGATTCGTGCCGACAGCAAATCCGCCACATCCTGCTCGGCAAGGTGCCTGTCCTCGGCGCGGACATGTTTGGCCAGGCGTGCGATATGACGCTCTGCGGGGTGGGTTTTGCGGTACGGATGGCGGGCCAGCGTCTGGCACAACCGTGCATCGTCATCGTCGGCCAGCGCTTCCTCATATGCCTTTATGCGGCCGTAGAAGCTTTCCGCCAGTTTTTTGACTTTCTTGCCGACGCTGATATCGCCGACACCCAGTTCACGCAGGTTGGAATCGATATCATCGAACATGACATCGAAAAAGGCCTGTGAAATTTTCCTGGCGTCGGCTTCGTTCTTCAGGCGCCGCAGCACAAGAAAAGCCATCAGGGCAAGAATCTCGAAACGGCCCTCGGGCGTGTCCGGCACATCCATGGCGGTGTAAAATTCGGGCCGGCGCGCAGCAACGATAGTTTCGGCGTACAGAGCGCGCGCCGTTTCCGTATCCGGGTTCGTTCCGAAAAGCGATCTGAGCGAAAACACGGATTACAAATCCTTCCTTCCATTGACATTTTCCGGTCGCGGCGGCACTGTCACCACCGCCCGGCCAGCCGGGCCAAGCGCTAATCCGCAACGCCCTTGGGAGCATGATGTAGGATGCGAGGCACCGTCATCACAAGGTCTTTTATTGCTGCTGTTGCCATTGTCGGCATTGCCGGCCTGTCTGCGTGCTCCCCCAGGGTCGCACAGCGTGGCGCCATGCCCGACGTTGATGCGATCGCTGCCATCATTCCCAACAAGACCACCAAGGAACAGGTTGAGCGCAGCCTCGGCTCGCCCTCCAGTATCAATATGTTCGGCGAAGAAACATGGATGTATATCGGTGAGACGACGGAAACGCTCGCTTTCCTTGAGCACAAGGTCAACGAACGCAGTGTTTTGCTGGTTCGCTTCAATGACAAAGGGGTCGTCGAAGACGTGGAATCTCACGGTTTGGACGAATCCCGCAATATTGTCCCGGTCGAGCGTACAACGCCGACGGTCGGCAAAAGCATCACGGTGCTTGAGCAATTGATGGGGAACATCAACCGTTTCGGCAAGATCGGCCAGGAAAAGTGACGCTTTAGCGTCCCGGCTGCCGCTCAGGCATTATCCGCAAAAGAAAAAGGCCCCGGGTTTCCCCGGGGCCTTCGTCATTTCGATCGCGATAGCTTAGGCGAGAATGGCCAGCAGCAGGATCGCAACGATGTTGATGATCTTGATCATCGGGTTGACGGCCGGACCGGCGGTATCCTTGTACGGATCGCCGACCGTGTCACCGGTCACCGCGGCATGGTGGGCATCGGAGCCCTTACCGCCATGGTGGCCGTCTTCGATATACTTCTTGGCGTTATCCCAAGCACCACCACCGGCGGTCATGGACAGTGCCACGAACAAACCGGTAACAATGGTACCCAGAAGCATTGCGCCAAGGGCCGAGAACGCCGACGACTGGCCGCCGACGGCATTGATGACGAAATACATCACGAACGGCGCCAGCAACGGCAGCAGCGACGGCAGGATCATTTCCTTGATCGCGGCTTTCGTCAGAATGTCGACGCACTTGCCGTATTCCGGCTTCGCCGTGCCTTCCATGATGCCCGGGATTTCCTTGAACTGACGGCGTACTTCGACGACGACGGCGCCACCGGCACGGCCGACGGCCATCATGCCCATGGAACCGAACAGGTACGGCAGCATGCCGCCGATGAACAGACCGATCACCACATACGGATCTTTCAGGCTGAAAGTCACATCGACGTCCGGGAAGTAGTACTTCAGATCGTAGGTAAAGGCCGCGAACAGCACCAGTGCAGCGAGACCGGCGGAACCGATCGCGTAGCCCTTGGTAACGGCTTTCGTGGTGTTGCCGACAGCATCGAGTGCGTCGGTGGTTTTACGCACGTCTTCCGGCAGGTCGGCCATTTCGGCGATACCACCGGCGTTATCGGTCACCGGACCGAATGCGTCCAGAGCCACAACCATACCGGCCAGCGCCAGCATCGTCGTCGCGGCGATGGAAATGCCGAACAGACCGGCATACAGGAACGACACGATGATGCCGGCCGAGATCACGATCACCGGCAGCGCCGTCGCTTCCATGGAAACGGCAAGGCCCTGAATGATGTTCGTGCCATGACCGGTTTCAGACGCGGCAGCAACCGACTTCACCGGACGGTAATCGACACCGGTGTAGTATTCGGTGATCCAGACGATCAGGCCAGTGACGGCAAGACCGACAATGGCGCAGACGAAGAGATCGGTACCGGTGATAGTTTTGCCGTTCATGGCGAATTCCGTGTCCCAGCCGAGCAGCATGGAGACCGTGCCGCCGATGAGGATTGCGGAAATCACCGCAGATGCGATGAAGCCTTTGTAGAGCGCACCCATGATGGAGTTGTTCGCACCAAGTTTGACAAACCAGGTCGCCGCAACAGAGCCGATGATGCAGACACCGCCGATGACGAGCGGGAACAGCATCATGGTTTCCTGCACCGCACCGGTGAAGAAAATGGCGCCGAGCAGCATGGTCGCAACGACCGTTACCGCATAGGTTTCGAACAAGTCAGCCGCCATGCCGGCGCAGTCGCCGACGTTGTCGCCGACGTTATCGGCGATGACACCGGCGTTGCGGGGATCGTCTTCGGGGATGCCGGCTTCGATCTTGCCGACAAGGTCGGAACCGACGTCCGCACCCTTGGTGAAGATACCGCCGCCGAGACGGGCGAAGATGGAGATCAGAGAGGCACCGAAACCAAGCGCGATGAGCGCTTCGAGGATGTGACGCATCTGCGTAGGATCGGTCGGATCGTACATGCCGCGCAGCACCATGTAGTAACCGGCAACGCCCAGCAGGGCCAGGCCGACCACCAGCATACCCGTTACAGCACCGGATTTGAATGCGATGTCGAGACCGCCCTCAAGACCCTTGGTACGGGCAGCTTCCGTTGTCCGCACGTTGGCGCGCACCGACACGTTCATGCCGATGTAACCGGCAACACCCGACAGGATCGCGCCGATAAGGAAGCCGATTGCCACCGGAACGCCGAGCAAAATGCCAAGCAGAACACAGACAACCACACCGACGATACCGATCGTCAGATACTGGCGATTAAGATAAGCAGCCGCACCTTCTTGAATGGCGGCGGCGATTTCCTGCATGCGTTCGTTACCGGCAGGTGCCGAAAGTACCGAGCGGACTGCATAGGCACCGTAAATCAGAGCCAACGCACCGCAGACGAGAACCAGATAGTAAATGGAAGACATCCCCTCCCCCTCGTAAAATAAGCGCCGGACATGGACGCATCGACACCGTGCCGAAGGCCCGCCGGACTACCGGTCCAAATAATCAGAGAATGCACCGGTACAAAAAGCGCGGGGAAAATGCCAGAACGCCCCCGATAAAGCAACAAGCGGTTTTACAGGCATAAAATGCCCGGAAACTGCGCCGTTCCGATACCGCCAGAGCGTTCTTTTGGGAGCTTGATATTACGCTGATTATTGTTGTGGCGTATCGAGTACGGACTGGATCAGCACGCCGTTGACGATACCCTTTTCACCGGCAACGCGGTCGGCGACGAGTTGCAGCCGCTGCTTCAGTGTCGGCAGGTCGATGCGGCCAAGCTCGCTCAGCATCCGGGGGATGAAAGCATGTAAATCCTTCAGGAACGCATCCTTGTATGTCGGTAACATCCTTTTGATTCTAATGATGTTTTCGTTCCCTGCCGTCTCCAGCTTGACTTCAAGTTGAATCGTAGTCGCAACAGTACCTGCCTGGAGAACATTGACCAGCAGCGGCTCGACATCGACGAACAACGCCGTCGGGGCTTCGATTGCCCTGGCTTTATCCATTTCAACGGCCATCTCCGGTTTTTCGAAGGGGCCAAGGCCGAACCACTTCATGGCGCCAATGGTTATGCCTGCGACCAGTAGCACCAGAGCGAAAATGATGAAGAGTTTTTTCATTCGGACTTTCCCTGAAAACGGCTCGGCACTAACCGGAGCTACATGTGCAGATTCGCAAAACCGGGGTTCTTCGGTGCACTCGACAATCTACAGACCGCACCGTCCTTGCTTCAAGCCCCGTGGTGCGCCCGCTAGCTGTTTGCAGTATTACTCCGCAAAATGATTGTACCCGCCACGCGCCACATCCAACGGATTTCCGTCGGTATCGATGAGACTGACGCCATCCATGCCTTTCGACTCAACATCAGCCGTAACAACGCCAATCGCCGTCAGCTCCGTGTCTGCGTGATGCGGTGTCTTATCGGTAGTGAATGCGAGTTCATAGTCGTCCCCGCCCGAAAGGATAAGGTCCAGCAGGTTGCTGTCCGTTTGCAGCGCCGCCAGCGCCGCGTCCGACAACGGCACCGCCGACGCCTCGATCCGCATCGACACGCCGGAAGTTTGGCAGATGTGGCCCAGGTCCTGTACCAGCCCGTCCGAGATATCGATACACGCACTGGCCACCCCGGTGAGCGACCGCCCCAAAGATATACGCGGCGTCGGTCGGCGAAAGCGCCCGCTCAGAAACGCGTTGTGTTCTTTGCCGAGCCCCTGGAGTTCACCTTTCGCCGCCAGTAATCCGAGGCCGCCATCGCCAATCGTGCCGCTCACATAGACGGTATCGCCGGGTCTGGCGCCACTGCGTTTGAGCGCCCTGCCCGCCTCGACTTCACCGATGGCCGTCAGTGAAAACATCATTGGACCAGGCGTCGATACCGTATCGCCACCAAGAAGCGGAAAATCGTATTCATCGACCCATTCACCGATACCGGCGGCGAATGCCTCGATATATGATTCTTCGGTTCCCTTGGTCCATGCGGCGGCCAGTGTGAAACCGACCGGCGCGGCTCCCATGGCGGCGAGATCGGACAGGTTGCTGGCACAAAGTCTGGCGGCAACGTTGGCGGGGGTTTCGTCTTCCAGAAAATGCACCCCGGCGACGATGGCATCCGTGGTGATGATGTGCTCGAAACCGGCACGCGGCGGCAGCCGGGCGGCATCGTCCGTCAGGCCGAGTGCGTTTGCGTTTCCGCGCGTTAACGGCGCAAAGAAGCGATGAATGATGTCGAATTCGTCAGTCATGCCGGTTAGTTCGCTCCCTGGCTCACACTGCCCGTATTGTCATTCCGGTGAAGGCCGAAATCCAGAACGGAGTTAGGCTTGCTGGACCCCGGTTTTCGCCGGGGTGACGGGAACCGGTATGCCTCAGGCTGTTTCGCCGGGAGGCGTGAATTCTTCTGTGCGCAGGTTTCTGGCGACGGTATTGAGGATTCCGGCAACGAGTTTCACCTGTTGGCTGTCTTCATCGAAGAAAGCGTCAGCAAGTCCTGTATAGGCGCCGATGACGGTGCGTGCCGGTACATTCGTTCTGGCCAGAAGTTCATAGGTCGCGGTGCGCAGGATCGCCTTCATGACACTTTCCATGCCGTCGACGGCCCGGTTCTTGGTCATGGCCGGCTGCAGGGCGGTTTCGATCTCATCAAGCCGGGTCATCGTGCCCTGAACCAGTTCTTTAAGTAACTCCGGCTTCGGTCGTGCCAGTTCCTCGACGTTATCCTCATCCGCCGTTTTCCAGCGTTCGGCGGCGAACGAAGCAAGAACCTCGTCCACCGGGCCCTTGATCATGTCCAGTTCATATACGGCCTGGACCGCGGCCAGCCGGGTCGCAGCCGGTCGCGGGTCATAGGATTTAGTCATCATCGCGCCCCCGGAAATGGCGGCGCAATTCAATCATTCGCAGCACGGCCTTGGCGGCTTCCGCGCCCTTGTTCTTTTGTGCGGGGTCGGCGCGGACCTCGGCCTGCTGCATGTTCTCGCAGGTCAGGATCGCAAAGCCGAGCGGAAACAGATGGTTCATGGTGATATCCATGAGCGCGCGGCTGGCCTCGCGGCAGATATGATCGTAATGGTCCGTCTCGCCGCGAATGACGCAGCCGAGGGCCATGATCCCGGCATACTTGAGGTGCGGGTCCTTGATACCGGCCTTGATCGCCATTTCGCATGCCGCCGGGACCTCGAAGACCCCGGTAACGGGAATGCGTTCGATCTCAAAGCCTGCTTCTGCAAAGACAGGTTCCGCACCGAGGACCATATCATCGGTGATTTTCTCATAGTAGCGGGCTTCGATCACAAGGATCGTGTTCGCGTTCGCGTGTGTTGTCATTGCCTTATTCTCCGACAGGCGGAATGGGTCTTTGCTCGATAACATTGAGGTCGTAACCGTCAATGCTGACGATCGTGCGCTTCGTGTTCGAAAGCAGGATCAGGTCCTGTGCCCCCAGATCGAGGAGGATTTGTGCGCCGACGCCATAATCGCGGAGTTCCTTCTGCCCTTCCGCCGGTTCGCCCAAGCGGGCACGGACACGGTCAGACAGGGACCGGGGATATGGCTCGCGGATCAGCACGACGATGCCCCGGCCTTCGGCTTCGATCATACGCATGGACTGCTGCAGCTCGCCGCTTTTGCCGCTGGCGGCATCGCCAAGAACATCGTCGAGGACATTCAGCGCATGCATACGCACCATGATCGGCTCGCCGGTCTGGACATCGCCTTTGACCAGGGCGATATGCTCGGCATAGGCGACCTTGTTGACATAGACGCACATTTTCCACTCGCCGCCGAAACGGCTTTTGAAATCCATTTCCGCGGTTTTCTCGACGACCCGGTCGTGGCGCAGCCGGTAGGCAATCAGATCGGCAATGGTGCCGATCTTGAGGCCGTGAAACTGCGCGAAAGTGATCAGGTCGGGCAGCCGGGACATGGTGCCGTCTTCGTTCATGATTTCGCAGATCACGCCCGACGGGTTCAACCCGGCGAGCCGCGATACATCCACGGCTGCTTCTGTATGACCGGCACGGACCAATGATCCGCCGTCGCGGGCTTCAAGCGGAAATACGTGCCCCGGGGATGCAATATCCTGCGCGGCCTTGGTGGGGTCGATGGCGACGGCAATGGTGCGCGCGCGGTCCGATGCCGAAATGCCGGTCGTGACCCCTTCCTTTGCTTCGATGGATACCGTGAACGCGGTCTGGTGGCGCGAGCCGTTGCGCCGGGACATGGCCGGCAGTTCCAGTTCCCGGACACGATTTGGCGTCAGTGCCAGACAGATCAGGCCGCGACCGTACTTGGCCATGAAGTTGATGACGTCCGGTGTCGCCATCTGCGCCGGTATGACCAGATCGCCTTCGTTTTCACGTTCCTCGTCATCGACCATGATGAACATGCGGCCGTTCCGCGCGTCTTCGATGATGTCCTCGATGGGTGACAGGAAGTTCTCGGGGTCCGCAGTGGCGCGGGCGACCTGCTGTTTCGAGACGATCGTCGGTTTGCTGTTGCTTGGCAAAAGGTTATCCATTCATGTCGTTGAGGCGGGCAACATAACGCGCGAGCACGTCTATTTCCAGATTTACACGATGCCCGGCTTTTAGTTTCCCTAGGGTTGTCTCGGTTTGCGTGTGGGCGATGATATTTACGGAAAAGACCGGGCCATCGACGTCATTTACCGTCAGTGACACGCCGTCGATGGTAACGGATCCTTTCTGCGCAATATACCTGGCGAGACTGTCCGGAGCCTTGAAATCGATCTTCAGGGAGTCGCCGACGGCTTCGGTGGCGGTGACTTCGGCAACGCCGTCAACGTGACCGCTGACGATATGTCCGCCAAGCTCGTCGCCGACCTTGAGTGCGCGTTCCAGATTTAGCGGTGTACCTTCGAGCCAGTCGCCGGCGGTGGTCTTGTCGAGGGTTTCGCCCGAAGCCTGGACGGCAAACCAGCCCGGCCCTTTTTCGATAACCGTCAGACAGGCGCCGGAACACGCGATCGAGGCACCGATATCGACGCTCTCCATGTCATAGCGCGTGGCGATGTCGAAGCGTGTGTCGCCTGCCCGGGTAACTGCCTTTACGGTCCCGATGTCGGTGATGATTCCTGTGAACATGTGCGCCTATTCCTCTTTTCCAAGGCGGAGGTAGCGCTCCAGCACGTCTCCATCAAGGTCCAATGTCGATATGTGCCGGAATTTAGGTGCACTTTCCGGGCTGTTGACGGCCATCGGCGCAATCGCCGGCATGCCGTCGCCGCCCATGATGCTGGCGGCGCGGAACCAGGCGATTTCATCGACCAGCGCGGCGTCGATGAAGGATGCACTGAGCGCGCTCCCGGCTTCCAGCAGGACACGTGTGATGCCGTGCCCGGCCAGCGCTTCGAGAATGACCTGCGGCGATATCCGCCCGCCCGTCAGCGGTGCCAAATCGATGATCCTGGCCCCCGCCCCCCTGAGCAGCGTTGCGCGTTCAGGATCGGCGCCGGTCCCGGCAAGCAGCCACAGGGGCGCCGTTTCAATGCTGTCGAACAGCTTTGCCGCGATATCGATTTCAAGACGCGGATCGACGATGACGCGGACCGGCGAGCGATTGAGCATGCCGGGTAAGCGGCAGGTCAGCTCGGGATCGTCCTCGCGCACCGTACCGATCCCGCTCAGGATGGCATCGTTTTCGGCGCGTAGCAGATGTCCGCGCGCCCGGGCTTCGGGGCCCGTGATCCATTGGCTTTTACCGGTTCGCGACGCGATGGCGCCATCCAGCGTGGTCGCGGTCTTCATCGTGACCCAGGGGCGATTTTGCGTCACGCGGCTGATAAAGCCGGCGTTGAGGCGGTGGGCCTCGTCGGCGCAAAGCCCTGTCCGCACATCGATCCCGGCATCCTGTAGACGCTGAATACCGCTGCCCGAGACGCGCGGGTCCGGATCCTCGACGGCGATGGTAACAGCCGCAACACCTGCATCAATGAGCGCTTCGCTGCAGGGGCCGGTCTGTCCCTGATGGTTGCACGGTTCCAGCGTCACATAGGCATGCGCGCCATTTCCAAGATCACCGGCTTGTTGAATGGCCTCGGTTTCCGCATGCGGCCGCCCGCCGGGTTGGGTCCAGCCGACGCCGACAATGCGACCGTCTTTTGATGATCCGAGATCCGGGCGTACAAGGACGCACCCCACCGCCGGGTTCGGTGCGACACGGCCCAGCCCCCGGCGCGCCAGCCCGAGCGCCCGGCGCATATGCCCCCGGTCGATCAGAGAGAAGCCTGGTTTAGTCGTCGTTTCCGTCACCGATTTGTTCAACAAATTCCTCGAAGTCCTTGGCTTCGCGGAAGTTTCTGTAAACGGAAGCAAAGCGGACATAGGCGACCTGATCTAGCTCGCGCAGGTTTTCCATGACCATTTCGCCGACCACCTTGGTCGGAATTTCGGACTCGCCCAGAGTCTCAAGACGGCGCTGAATCGAGTTGACGATGCGATCGATGCGGTCTTCCGGCACCGGGCGCTTGCGCAGTGCGATCGACAGCGAGCGCGCCAGTTTGTCCCGGTCGAACGGCGACTTCTCGCCGTCTTTCTTGACCACGGTCAATTCGCGGAGCTGCACCCGCTCGAACGTCGTCCAGCGCGCCCCGCAGGCGGGACAGAAACGCCGGCGGCGGATCGCCGCATTATCGTCGGTCGGGCGTGAATCCTTGACCTGAGAGTCGTCATTTCCGCAAAACGGGCACCGCATAATTTTTAACCCCCCTTAATGAACCGTCGATCAGACGTCCGTATAAATAGGGAAGCGCTGGCACAGTGCCTTCACTTCCTCTCGCGCCACAGCTTCCGCTGCTGAATTGTCTCCATTGGATTTGGCCAGCGCCTCAAGCACGTCGCCGATCAGATTGCCGACCTGGCGGAATTCCTCAGGACCGAAGCCGCGCGTCGTTGCCGCCGGCGTGCCGAGCCGAATGCCCGACGTCACCATCGGTTTTTCCGGATCGAACGGGATGCCGTTCTTGTTGCAGGTCATGGTGGCGTGTTCGAGGCTGACTTCCGCTTCGTTGCCCTTCACGCCCTTGGGCCGAAGATCGACCAGCATCAGGTGCGTGTCGGTGCCGCCCGATACGATATCGAACCCGCGTTCCAGCAGTGTCGCCGCCAATACCTTGGCGTTCTCGGCGACCGATTTGGAATAGCTGACGAATTCCGGCGTCAGCGCTTCGCCGAAGGCCACCGCCTTGGCAGCGATGACATGCATCAGCGGCCCGCCCTGCAGCCCCGGGAACACGGCGGAATTGATCTTTTTGCCGATGTCTTCGTTGTTGCTCAGGATCATGCCGCCACGCGGTCCGCGCAGCGTCTTGTGCGTCGTCGTCGTGACGATGTCGGCGATCGGCAGCGGCGACGGATGAACGCCAGCGGCGACCAGGCCGGCGAAGTGCGCCATATCGACCATCAAAAGCGCGCCGACGCTGTCCGCGATCTCACGGAAGCGCTTGAAATCAAGGGTCCGCGGATACGCCGAGCCGCCGCAGATGATCAGTTTCGGCTTGTGTTCCTTGGCCAGTTTTTCGACCTGATCGAAGTCGACCAGATGATCGTCGGGGCGCACGCCGTACTGGATGGCGTTAAACCACTTGCCCGACTGCGCCGGCGGTGCGCCGTGCGTCAGGTGTCCACCGGCGGCCAGCGACATGCCGAGGATGGTGTCGCCCGGCTTGAGCAGCGCCATGAACACGGCGCCGTTGGCCTGTGCGCCGGAATGCGGCTGAACGTTCACAAACGAGCAGCCGAACAGCTTCTTGGCGCGTTCGATGGCCAGGCTCTCGGCAACATCGACGAATTCACAACCGCCGTAGTAGCGCCGTCCGGGATAACCCTCGGCGTACTTGTTGGTCATGATGCTGCCCTGCGCTTCCATGACGGCACGGGACACGATGTTTTCGGATGCGATCAGCTCGATCTGGTCCTGCTGGCGCGCCAGTTCGTCGGTGATCGAGGCGAAAAGGTCCGGGTCGCGCTCGGAAAGCGGCTGATTAAAAAAGCGCTGGTGGAAATCGCTGGGATAGTCGGCGTCGGCGTTATTGCTCATATGGAACGGCTTTCTCTTGATATGGGGTCAGGTTTGCGGCGAGGCGAGCTTGTCGACGCGTCTGGCGTGACGTCCCCCCTCGAATTCGGTTTCAAGAAATACTCTCATCGCGTCGCGCGCCACTTCGGAACCGACCAATCGTTCTCCGAAACAGACGACGTTGGCATCGTTGTGCTGGCGCGCCAGCCTGGCTGTCAGTGAATTGGTCACGACGGCGGCGCGAACGGCCGGATTGCGGTTGGCGGCGATGGATATGCCGATCCCCGAACCGCAGACGAGGACGCCTTTTTCCGCTTTGCCCGCTGCGATGGCATCGGCCAGGGCAAACCCGAAATCAGGGTAATCGACACTTTCCGGGCCATTGGTGCCGAGATCCAGCACCGTATAGCCATCGGCTTCGAGGTCGGCCTTGAGCAGAGATTTCAGCGTGAATCCGGCGTGATCACAGGCAATTGCTACTGTTTGTCCAGCCATCTGCTTGCCATTCCAAGTCTAATAAATTCATCCATTCTGTAACATCCGGGCGGATGTCCATCAGAAGCTAGGGGTTCATACCATATCTAGCGCGCGCGTGCCAACTTCTCGCTACGTTTCGGTGCGGTGTTTTTATATGCCGGCGGAGGCGCAGGTTTAGACGAAAATATCGGTGCGTCTGGGAAAGGCCATGAGCGCTTCGTGAATTCGGTGTGCCTGACGCACTTCCTCGGAATTCTGCGGATAGTAGCGTTGCGTGTAGTCAACGCGATCGTTCCATTGCCGGATATAGTCGCGCGGCCGGTCCGGCTGCGCCTTTTCGCCGGTAAGTGCGCCGATGGTGCGCGCAAAATCAGGGTGAAGTTCGGGTTGAAACGCCAGGGCCTCGTAATCTTCGAAGGTGATCACTCCCGCCGCATAGAGGTTCTGGCTGTAGTCCTGCATCTCGCGCGGCGTCATGTGGCGCACATCCGGTACCTTATAGCCGTCTTTGGGCGGCGGCAGTTCTTTGGCCGGTTCGGTATCGACGATATCTTCAATGGCGTCCGTGCGTTTGCGGTCCGCGACAAGGTCCCTGCCCGGCGGATCGCGATAGGCGACGAGCGCCCTGCCCCGGCCTTCGGCAGTGCTTTTCTCTGCGCTTTCACCTGCGCTCTTCTCACGCAGAGACGGCCCGACATTGAGACGGGCGATATCAAGTGGCAGCGGCGGCTGATCAATCCGCATGAACGGGCTCCCTTGTTTGGTTTTATGGGAGCAAGCGCCGTGCCACTTTAAGGCGCTATCCAAATCAATGGTTTATCAAACGTTAACGGCTTTCCAGGCCGTTTCCGACCCGGCAAAAATTGCCGGTCTGGCGCGGATTGCCGGGTAAATGTCCGGATAAATGCTCGGAAAAGCGGGGCCCCCCACGGTGAAGGGTCGCGGGCTTATCCTGGTCAGAATGGACAGTTCCCCGAAAACCACGCTAAGCTTGACGGCAATGATGCGGCAACGACCGCATCGACACCTGGGAGGCCGTGAATATGGCCGCAAATAACGTACCGCTGTATTTGTCAAAGGGGTATCCGGGCGCCGCGCTGTTGTTGTCAGCGGCGCTGGCCTTTTTCGTATGTCCCGGTGACGGCATGGCGACAACGGTCCTGCAGGCCTCGAAAATGGCCTTCACACCGCACCGCGCGCTGTATCAGATGGAATTGGGCTCAACGTCACAGGGGTCCGATGTGGTGGATGCCCGCGGCACCATGTATTATCGCTTCGAGCCGCAGTGCGATGGCTGGGATGTTGAATCCCGCGTTGCCCTCAGCCTTCATTACGGAATGATTGGCGCTGCCCCCGAAGTGGTCGAGACCGCGTGGACGTTTTCCAGCTTTGAAAGTTACGACGGCATGGATTTTACGTATGCCGTGGATCACAAACGCAACGGCCTGATCGAAGAAGTCTTTGCCGGTGAAGCCGGCAAGGACAGTGCAGGCGGCGGGGCATCCTTCAGCGACGAAGAATTCACCGCCGTCGATCTGCCGCCCGGCACGCTGTTCCCGGCCGAACATTTGATTCGTCTGCTGAAACATGCACGGTTGGGTGACGGTCCCTTCAGGCAGGTTGTGTTCGATGGCGCGAATACAGATAACCCATATGAAGTTAATGCCATCGTCATCGGTCCGGTGACGGACGGTCAGGTTGCCGTCGCCAATAACCGGCAGACGGCGAAAAAACCACACAACCCTCTTCTGGTCGGGGCTTCGTCAGCCCTGCCCGGCGCTGCCGGCACAAATACCAGCAAAAATATCTGGCGTGTGCGCATGGCCTATTTCCCGTTTCACGGACACAGCGATATTCCGGAGTTCGAGCTGGAAGTCGATTACCGCGAAGACGGCATCGCCGAGCGCATGATACAGGATTTCGGCGATTTCACGCTCACCCTCACCCCCAGCCGGATCGAAGTTCTGCCGCGCGCGGAATGCAATTAAAGCCCCTCTCCCAGGGGAGAGGGAGATGCGCAGCGCCGGGTGAGGGGCCGTCCCCTACCCGTGCGGTTTGAGGATTTGTCGGATCGCCGTGCCGGCGGCGAGGTTCTCGAACCCTTCGTTGATTCCTTCCAGGCCCAGTTCGCCGGTTCTGAGTTTGTCGACCGGCAATTTGCCGTCGCGGTAGTAGTCGACGAAGCGCGGCATGTCGACGGGCGGCGAACACGACCCCATATAGCAGCCTTGTATCTTGAATTCCTTGGCCGTCAGCATGTAGGGCTTCAGCTCGAACACGGCATCCGCCGGGGTCAGGCCGGCAACGGTAACGGTGCCGCCGGACCGCAACGATGCATAAGCGGCTTCCATGCCCTTGATGGTGCCGGAAAGCTCGATGGCGTGCATCACGCCGCCGCCAGTCACGTCCTTGATCGCCTGCGCCGTGCGTTCCGTTCCTTCGCCGGCATTGACGGTGAAATGTGCGCCCAAGGTCTTGGCCAGCGCCATTTTCTCTTCGTTCAGATCGACGGCGACAATCGGCTCCGCCCCCGCCAGCACCGCGCCCATGACGGCTGAAAGGCCGACCCCGCCAAGGCCGAACACGGCGACCGGCTGGCCCGGTTGCGCCTTGGCCGTGTTGGTGACGGCGCCGACGCCGGTGATCACCGCGCACCCGAACAGGGCCGCGTCCTCGAACGTGATGTCGTCCGGTAGTTTCACCAATGAGGCGCGATCGAGAACCGCGTATTCGGCAAAGCATGAAATGCCGGCGGCATGGTTGATCGGCTTGCCGTTGAGGCTGAGACGCCTGCCGCCGCCGACCAGTTCGCCCTTCATCTTGCTGTCGAAGCTGGCGCCGCAGAGATGCGGCATCCCGTGCGTGCACTCGTAGCACGCACCGCAGCTCATGACGAAGACACAAACCACGTGGTCGCCCTCTTTCAGGTCGGTGACGCCGGGGCCGACCTCGCGGACGATCCCGGCAGCTTCGTGGCCGAGCACTGTCGGGATCGGCCGTGCGCGGATCCCCTCGATCGTCGACATGTCGGAATGACACAGGCCGGCGGCGCGGATTTCGACCAGAACCTCGTTCTGCTGCGGACCGTCCAGATCGAGCATTTCGATCTTCAGCGGGTTGGACTGGTTGTAGGGCCTGGGAAGGCCCTGTTCGTACAGTACGGCGCCGCGCATCTTCATTCGGTCGTTTCCTATTTATCCTGGGTGGTTCAGACGACGATGGAACCGTCGCCGCGTTCGTTGAATTTCTTGGCGATCACGTATTTCAGCTTGCGGATCGCCGCCCTTTTCAAGGCCGCCTCGCCGACTTGCGGGTCGCCGACCATGGTGATCTCGACATTGCTGCGGGGATCGACGGCAACGACACGTATGTAACTGCCCACACGGTGGAACTCGAAAAGCACTTCGTGCAGCTGAACGTCATCGGGATTCATGTGCCCAAGTATATGGGGAAATACCGGCTTTGAAATAACGCAATCTCCGACACAGGATTCTATCGCACGTATTTCAAAATTTCAGCGGGTGTATTTGCGGGGCATACAGGCGCAATAAAAAAACGCGTTAAAAGTGTAATAATGCTGTGATAGTCTGATATGTGTGTATCAAGACTGGATGTTTTCCGAGGAGAATATGCCATGGCCATGTATTACGGGATTAAACGCTACAAAAAAGAACTACGACATCGAACGGTTGATGGACTGCAGCGATTACGCAAACAGTTGCGTAATGAAATTCCGCCAAGGACAGTCAATGACACCGTACTGATCGCGACATGGAATATCCGCGACTTTGATTCTAATAAATTCGGACATGGGCCGCGCCTTACTGAATCATTCCACTATATTGCCGAAGTCATTTCATCTTTTGATGTTGTCGCACTTCAGGAAGTTAACGATGACCTCAAGGCGCTGGATCGCGTTATGCGCCTTCTCGGGCCGCAATGGGATCATATTGTTACCGATGTCACCGAGGGGCCAGGTGGAAACAAGGAACGAATGGCTTTCGTGTACGATAAAAGAAAGGTCATCTTCAGAAACATTGCCGGACAGATCGTATTACCCAAAAGCCGGCTGGTTCTCGACACACTGCAATTTGCACGTACGCCGTCACTTGTGGCTTTCCAAAGCGGCTGGTTCAAGTTCCAATTATGCACCGTCCACATCTATTACGGCGCGGACTCCGGTGAAAAGCTGGAACGGCGGAAAGCTGAAATCCGAAGGGTCGCAAAGTTCCTTTCGAAGCGTGCTGATTCCAAGGACAGCAATTACATCCTGCTTGGTGATTTCAACATCATCAGCCCGGAACACGAGACGATGAAAGCCCTGACGGACAACGGCTTCAAGGTAATCGACAGCCTTGCCGACATTCCCGCCAATATGCGGCGGGACAAACATTACGATCAAATTGCCTTCAAGATTCGTGAAGGCGAGTTACGGCCTGGAAAAAGCGGTGTGTTTGATTTTTTCAAGTCCGTATATAGACCTGCCGATGCACCGGTTTATCGCTCTTTGATAAATGCTGAAAATATCGATTGGCCCCAAGATGGCAGCGATGAGGACACGAAGCGCTTGAAGAAATACTATACCAATACTTGGCGTACTTTTCAGATGTCCGATCATCTTCCAATGTGGGTGGAACTGAAGACAGACTTTTCCAACGAATATCTCGCAGAGTTGTTGGGCGATTAAACTCGATTCACATATTCCGCCGGTATTTGCCGCCCGCTTCGAACAGCGCGTCGGTGATCTGGCCGAGTGAGCACACCCGGACCGCGTCCATCAGCACGGCGAACACGTTGTCGTCGTTGATCGCTGCGTGTTGCAGGCGCTTGATCATGTCGGCGCATGCCGCCTCGTTGCGTTTCTGGAAATCGCGGAGCCGCGTGATCTGGCTCTGCTTTTCTTCCTCGGTCGAGCGGCGCAATTCAATCTCGCGATCCTCGACAGGGTTTGGATTGCGGTACGTATTCACGCCGATGATCGGCAGTTCGCCGGTGTGTTTGAGCGTTTCGTAGTGAATGCTCTCTTCCTGGATCTTGCCGCGCTGATAGCCGGTTTCCATCGCGCCCAGCACACCGCCGCGTTCGGTGATGCGGTCGAACTCCATCAGCACCGCTTCCTCGACCAGGTCGGTCAGCTCGTCGGTGATGAATGCGCCCTGCGTCGGGTTTTCGTTTTTCGACAGGCCCCATTCCTTGTTGATGATCATCTGAATGGCGATGGCGCGACGGAGTGAGTCTTCGGTCGGCGTCGTGATCGCCTCGTCATAGGCATTGGTGTGCAAAGAGTTGCAGTTGTCGTAAACCGCGATCAGCGCCTGCAGCGTCGTGCGGATATCGTTGAAGTCCATTTCCTGCGCGTGCAGCGAACGGCCCGACGTCTGAATGTGGTACTTGAGCTTTTGCGAACGCTCGTTGGCACCGTACTTGAAGCGCATGGCGCTGGCCCAGATGCGCCGGGCGACCCGGCCCATGACGGTGTATTCCGGGTCCATGCCGTTGGAGAAGAAGAAGCTGAGGTTCGGCGCGAAGTCATTTATGTCCATGCCGCGCGCCAGATACGCCTCGACGAACGTAAAGCCGTTGGCGAGCGTAAAGGCCAATTGCGAAATCGGGTTCGCGCCCGCCTCGGCGATGTGGTAGCCGGAGATCGACACGGAATAGAAATTCCGCACCTTGTGGTGCACGAAGTACGACTGGATATCGGCCATCAGTTTCAGCGCGAACTCGGTCGAGAAGATGCAGGTGTTCTGTCCCTGATCTTCTTTCAGGATGTCGGCCTGCACGGTGCCGCGCACGGTTTCCAGCGTCCACGCCTTGATCTTTTCGATTTCCTCGTCGGTCGGCGCGCGGCCGTTGTCTTCTTCGAACTTGGCGACCTGCTGATCGATGGCGGTGTTCATGAACATCGCCAGGATGGTCGGCGCCGGGCCATTGATGGTCATCGATACGGACGTCGCCGGGTTGCACAGATCGAAGCCGTCATACAGCGCTTTCATGTCGTCGAGCGTGGCGATGGACACGCCCGAGTTGCCGACCTTGCCGTAGATGTCCGGGCGCTCGTCGGGATCGAAGCCGTACAGCGTCACACTGTCGAACGCGGTCGACAGGCGCTTGGCGTCTGAATCCTTGGACAGAAACTTGAATCTGGCGTTGGTGCGGAACGGATCGCCCTCGCCCGCGAACATGCGGGTCGGGTCCTCGCCCTCGCGCTTGAACGCGAATACGCCTGCAGTATACGGGAAGCTGCCGGGCAGGTTTTCCTTAAGCAGGAATTTCAAAAGTTCGCCCTCGTCGGCGTACTTCGGCAGTGCGACCCGCGAGATGCGGTTGCCCGAAAGTGTCGAGCGCTTCAGGTTGTAGCGCACTTCCTTGTCGCGGATCTTCACCACGTACTCGTCGCCGGAATAACTCTCGACCACGGTCGGCCAGATTTCGATCAGCTTCTTGGCGCGCGGGTCCATTTCGTCGTCGCGGGCATTGATCAGGCGGTCGAGGTCGTCCGGCGAGGACGCGCCGGCATCCGTCAGCATGCGCTTGGTCTCGCGCAGTTGTTGGCGTTCACGCGCGAGCTTTGATTGCGTGTCGATGATCTTGTGATAGCCGCGGACGGTTTCCGAGATTTCCGACAGATACCGCGCGCGCTCCGGTGGGACGATGGTCTGACCCGGTTCGGAGACTTTGGTCGTCACCGGCTCGATGATGCACGGTGGCGCGTTGAAACCTTTGTCGGCAAAGACCGTCAGCAATTCCTGATAAAGCGCTGTGACGCCCGGATCGGCGAACTTGGACGCCATGCAGCCGAACACCGGCATGTCTTCGGGCGACGTGCCGAAGGCCTCGCGGTTGCGCTGCACCTGCTTGCGCACATCGCGCACCGCGTCCAGCGCACCCTTGCGGTCCATCTTGTTGATGGCGACACAATCGGCGTAGTCGAGCATGTCGATTTTTTCGAGCTGGCTCTGCGCGCCGAACTCCGGTGTCATGACGTACAGCGACACGTCGGCGAGATCGACAATCGCACCATCGCCCTGTCCGATGCCCGGCGTCTCGACAACGACCATGTCGAAACCGGCGGCCTTGGCGGCGGTGATGATGTCCGGCAGGTAGTCCGGCACTTCGGTCTTGGAGCCGCGCGTGGCGACGGAACGGAAATACACATTCGGCGTGTCGATGGCGTTCATGCGGATGCGGTCGCCCAGAAGCGCACCCTTGGTTTTGCGGCGCGTCGGGTCGATGGCGATGACGGCGATGTTTGGCTCTTCGGAATACAGCCTGAAGCGGCGGATCAGCTCGTCGGTCAGCGACGACTTGCCGGCGCCGCCGGTACCGGTGATGCCGAGCACAGGGGCCTTGTCGTTTTTGGCCGCCAGTTCCTTGAGCTTTTCAAGGTCGGCTTCGGGCAGCTTGCCGAGTTCGATCGCCGAGATCACGCGCGCCAGATCCTTGTGATCGGCCTTGGCGAGATTGCCCAGGTCCTTCGGCAGATCGTCGGTCGGATCGAAATCGGCGGTCTCGATCATCGAGCGGATCATGCCCTGCAGACCCATCTGCTGGCCGTCCTCGGGCGAGAAGATGCGCGTCACGCCATAGCTGTGCAGGTCACGGATTTCCTCAGGCACGATGACGCCGCCGCCACCGCCGAAGATCCTGATGTCGTCGCGGCCCGCTTCCTTCAGCAGGTCGACCATGTACTTGAAGTATTCCACATGCCCGCCCTGATACGACGACAGCGCGATGCCCTGCGCGTCTTCCTGGATGGCGGCGTTGACGACTTCGGCGACGGAGCGGTTGTGGCCCAGGTGGATGACCTCGGCCCCGCCCGCCTGCAAAATCCGGCGCATGATGTTGATCGAGGCATCGTGGCCGTCGAACAGGCTCGCCGCGGTCACGAAACGGACCGGATTTTTCGGCGTATAAGGCTTGTCTGCGGCTGTCGCCGGCGATGTCTGCCCGGCGGTCTGTTTGCCGTCGTCTGGCATGATGTTCTCTCCCAAGAAACTGCCGTATGATTGTAACCGGAAATCGTTGGCGAGACGAGATTCTCCTCGCTTACCTAGCTTTCCCTTTACGTTAACGTCAACTTATCACGGGGGATAGTTTTGGTCAAAGGGTGTTGTTCACGCGCTACCGCATGAGGCGTCTGGTGCACGCAATACAATTCGGCGCCCTGAACTTGATTCAGGGCCCATGTTTTTTTGTGACTCAAGGACCTCCATGGATCCTGAATCAAGTTCAGGATGACGGCGAAGCGGATATGCAAAAGGTTGCAAAAACCGCACCCCTTCCGTGCTAAAAATATCAATTGATTTTTTTTAGGAATGGGCGCAATAGCGAATTTGATACGGCGACCGAGTACCGGGTGAAGCCGTTGATCTTTCTACTGGAAAACAGAATGAACACTGCTGCGCCGGCACGGATCAAGCGGGCCCAGGTGGGGACACGGCTCGGCCCTATTTCCGATCTTGAAGCCCACCTTCCCGAAGACTGGTGGAGTACCCTTTTCGACGGTCTTTATCTGCTAACCGACGGTGACGTGGTCGAGAACGCGGACAACACACGTGCCGAGATCGACGCGGCCATTGCCGCCACCGGCCTGCGTCCGGGTGATGCGATCACAGATCTGTGCTGCGGTCAGGGCCGCCACGTGATCGAGCTGGCATCGCGTGGCTACAGCAACCTGACCGGCATCGACCGTTCGCGCTACCTGATCCGCCTCGCCCGTCGCCGTACCCAGCAGGCAGGACTTGCCAGCAAGGCTGCGTTCCGCGAGGGCGATGCGCGCACGCCGCGCCTGAGCGAAGCCAGTCAGGACGCGATCCTGATCATGGGCAATGCGTTTGGGTATTTCTCGTCCGATCAGGACGACCAGCGCGTGCTGAAATCCTGCGCGCGGGCGCTGCGTTCGGGCGGCACCCTTTTGCTCGACATCACCGACGGCGAGTGGATCCGCACGCATTTTGAAGCCCGATCATGGGAATGGGTCGACAAGCACCATTTCGTCTGCCGCGAACGTGCACTGTCGTCCAATGGTGACCGGCTGATCTCGCGCGAGGTCATCTGCAACGATGAAAGCGGCGTCATCGCCGACCAGTTCTATGCCGAAAGGCTGTACAGCTTCGAGCGTATTTCCCAAAGCCTGCGCGAAGCCGGGTTCCGCGACGTGGCGCGCCATGAAACCGTCGAGACCAAGTCCGACCGCAATCAGGATCTGGGCATGATGGCGCAGCGCATGCTGCTGACCGCCGAGGCGCCGCGTCGCGATCGTCCCGTCAAGCGCGGCCGGAAGATTGTCGATATCTCCGTCGTCATGGGTGATCCGCGCCTGCCCGATACGGTCAAGCGTGGCGGCCAGTTCAACGAGGAAGACTTCGAGACCATCAACGAACTGAAGGATGCGCTCAGCGATACCGAAGGTTTCCGGTTCACCTATCTGGACAATCACAAGTCGCTGGAACGCGATCTGGAGGTCTGCGAGAGCCAACTGGTCTTCAACCTGTGTGACGAAGGCTACCGCAATGATGCGTTCAAGGAATTGCACGTGCCGGCGTTGCTGGAAATGCACGACCTGCCCTACACCGGTGCCGGGCCAGGCTGCCTTGCCATGTGCTACGACAAGGCACTGGTGCGCGCCGTCGCCCAGTCCATCGACATTCCGGTGCCGCTGGAAACCTTTATTCGTGCGGGTGATCAGTCGGCGACCCTGCCGGCCGTGTTCCCGGCGATGCTGAAGCCGAACTTCGGCGACTCCAGCATCGGCATCACGGCGGACGCGGTCGTGCACGACAAGATGGCTTTGTTCGACTATCTGGAAAGATTACAGGTGGAATTCGCCGGCAAGCCGCTTCTGGTGCAGGAATACCTGACCGGCGCGGAATACAGCGTCGGCGTCATCGGTAACCCGAAACAGGGCCTGCGCGCGCTGCCGGTGCTGGAAGTCGACTACTCCCGCCTTGATCCGAAATTGCCGAAAATCCTCGGCTACGAATCCAAGTGGCTACCGGACAGCCCTTACTGGACGCAGATTCAGTATCGTCAGGCCAGCATGGACGAGGCATCGGAACAGGAAATCGTCAGCTACTCGTTCAAGTTGTTCGAGCGTCTGGGGTGTCGTGATTACGCACGCTTCGACTTCCGTGCCGCCGCCGACGGCACCATCAAGTTGCTGGAAGCGAACCCGAACCCGGGCTGGTGCTGGGACGGCAAGTTCAACCTGATGGCGGGTTTCGAGGGGAATTCCTACACGCAGCTTTTGTCGCGGATCCTGATCGCGGCGTGCGAGCGATATGGCATTTATCGGTAATTATTTGCTGATATTGATAATGTTTCCCCGCGCGCGTTTTAACCGCGTAACCAGAACGCGGCGAGCGAACGCCAAAGGTAAGCTACACAGCCCCCGGATCCGTACTGCCGAATTCCCGTGCGAAATGTTCGACCACATAGCGGGTGAAGGTGCCGACGGCGGAAGAAATCGGCCGCAATGCCGGGAACAGAAGCGCGTACGATACCTTGATGGCGGGTCGGAACGGCAGGAAGACCAGCGGCAGTGACGTCATGTCCTTTACGACATAGGGGCTGACGACGGCGACACCGACCCCGGCGGCGACAAGCTGACAGATCGACTGCTGTGTATCCGTTTCGGCGGTAACGTTGCGCTGGATATCGAGCCGCCGGAATACGTCGTCTGTGTTGGTGCGGAACTCGGCGCCCAGCGGCAGCGATATGAACATTTCGTTTTCGAGATCCCGGGCATGAATTTCAGAAGCCTGCGCCAACGGGTGATCCTTGTGCAGCACGCACACTGCATCCATGCTCGATAACGGCCGTTCGTCGATCGCCGGGTCGTTGATGGGCGGTGTTTCGATCGCCATATCGTAGCGCTGCGAGGCGATGCGGTCGGTGACGATGTCACGCGGTCCGGACAGAAGTTCGATATAGATATCCGGATAGTCGGCCTTGAAGGTCTTGATGATCCGCGGCAGCGTGCCGTATGTCATGATCGGCGTGGCAAAGATATTGATCCGCCCCTTTTCCATATTGCGGATGCTGTCTGCGGCGTCCGCGATCTGACCCAGACCCGTGAACGAGCGTTCGACTTCGAGATAAAGCTGCCGGCCTTCGACCGTCGGGACCAGCCTGTTGTGTTTTCGTTCGAACAGTTTGAAGCCGACATCGCTTTCCAGCCCCGCGATAAGCCGCGATACCGCCGGTTGCGTCACGCAAAGGACGTTTCCGGCACCGGTGACGGTACCGCTCAACATGACGGCGCGGAATGCCTCTATTTGTCTGAAATTCAACGGCTTATCCTGATCCAGTCGACCCCGTGGCAAATATTAGCATAAGTTTCAGTTATAATCTTATGCTAACAAATAATTTGATTGCATTTCAAAGACTGCCGTTAAGTAACAGAACAAACAACAGATTAAGAATCAGGGGGGCGAATGAAACGTCCTGAACATCTGGCAATGTGTTTTGGCAACTCATGCAAAAAGGATTTTGAAATGCAACTCAGGAAGTTCAGTTTTGTGGGGGCAGCGATGTTCCTGGCGATATCATCGGCTGCGGCCGTGTCGCCGGTGAAGGCTGCCGAATTCATCACGTTGGGGACTGGTGGTGTCACGGGTGCCTATTATGGCGTGGGTGGCGCGATCTGCCGCCTGGTCAACAAAGACCGCAAGACTCACGGCGTTCGCTGCTCCGTCGAGTCCACGGGCGGCTCGGTATATAACGTGAATACGATCCGCGCGGGCGAAATGGACGTGGCGATCGCCCAGTCCGACGTTCAATGGCTCGCCTACAAGGGTGTCGGCAAGTTCAAGGAAAGCGGCCCTTTCAAGGAATTGCGCTCTATTTTCGCGGTCCATCCGGAGGCAGTGACCATAATCGCGCGCAAAGAAGCCAATATTAAACATGTCGACGATTTGGTGGGAAAACGCGTCAATATCGGCGATCCCGGTTCCGGTACCCTTGCCGTTTGGGAAACCATGTGGCCGGCCCTCGGCCATTCCAACGACGATCTGAAAATGGCTGCGCAGCTGAAGTCGGCGGAAACCCCGGCCGCGCTGTGTGACGACAAGATCGACGCCATCAACTGGGTCGCCGGTCATCCTTTCGCGGGCATGATCGAAGCGTCGTCAAACTGTGGTGCAGTACTGGCCGAAGTGAGTGGTCCCAAGATTGACGCACTCGTAGCAAGCAAACCCTATTTCCGATATGCGACGATTCCGGGCGGGCTCTACAAGGGAACGCCGAACGACGTCAAATCCTTCGGCGTCGGCGCTGTCTTCATATCTTCGACGAAATCGTCGCCCGACACGGTGTATCAACTGGTCAAGGCAGTTTTCGAAAACTTCGATGCGTTCAAAGGCCTGCACCCTGCTCTGGCGACGCTGAAAAAGGAAGAAATGATCGAAAACGCCAAGGCGACGCCTTTCCACGAAGGTGCTGTTCGTTACTTCAAGGAAAACGGCTTGATGTAAGGGATACCCGCCGTCGCCGTGCCTGCGCCCCACTCCCGGCTTCCGGCGCGGCGGCGGCAATCGCCGCGAATTTCTGGTTTCAACTCTCTACTTATCTGATTGGACGACGATGAACGACAACGTCATAAGCGCCACCGCGCAAGCGCGCCGCCTGAGCGAAGGGGCCTGTCCGCTGACCGCCGGTTTCGCACGCGCCGTACTTGCCGAAACGCCGACACCTCTCCAGTATCTGCCGAGACTGACGGCGCACATCGGCGGCCCCAACATTTACATCAAGCGCGACGACAACACAGGCTTTGCGCTTGGCGGCAACAAGGTCCGCCAGATGGAGTACGTTTTCGGCGATATTCTGGGTAAGGATGTGGATACGGTCCTGACCACGAGCGCCGTCCAATCGAACCACCTTCGCGTCGTTGCGGCAGCCTGTGCGAAGTTCGGGCTGAGGTGCGATATCCAGCGCGAAAACCGGGTCCAAACGTCGGATCCCGGCTATGCCGAAACCGGCAATGCGTTTCTGCAGAAACTGTTCGGCGCCAGCGTGCACGAATTTCCGGTCGGCGAAGATGAAGAAGCTGCTGATGCCGCGCTGGAAGTTCGCGCCGCGGAATTCCGCGCTGCGGGGCAACGACCCTATGTCCTTGGTATGGGGCCGAAGAATCCGCACCTTGGCGCGCTGGGGTATGTAGACGCGGCGCACGAACTGCTCGCTCAGGCGGACGCAAGCGGTCTCGACATCGATACGGTGGTGTTACCGAGTGGTAGCGCCGCGACCCACGCCGGCATGCTGGCCGGATTGAAGGCGCTGGGCCATCCGGCGCGCGTAATTGGTATCTGTGTCCGACGCCACCGCGCTGCGCAGGAAGAACGGGTCTTGCAAAGAGCCCGGGAAACGGCCCGGCTGATCGGCGCGGATGGGGCAGTTAGCCAAGCGGATGTGTATATTCGCGATGAATTTCTCGGAGGCGGTTACGGTCAGGCAACCGACGGCATGAAGGAAGCCGTATCGGCTCTGGCTACGACCGAGGGGATCGTGCTCGATCCGGTTTACAGCGGCAAGGCCATGGCGGGTCTGATGTCCATGGCACGCGACGGGACTTTTGATCCTGCCGACAATGTGGTCTTCGTACACACCGGCGGCGTGCCCGCCCTTTTCGCCTATCGCTCATATTTCACTTGATACGTCACCCGGCGCGGGCTGCCGGATACCTGACATTGACATCTCTGTCCCTGCCGAGAATGATCCGCGCAAATCATAACCCAGAGCGGAGGAAATCTCATGGACGAAAGCAAGATGCATCCCGAAACGCTGGCGCTGCACGCCGGTTATCGCAAGGACGACACCAACGCCGTTGCCGTGCCGATCCATATGACCACGTCGTATCAGTTCGACAGCACAGAGCATGCGGAAAACCTGTTCGCGCTGAAGGAACTGGGCAACATCTATTCGCGCATCATGAACCCGACCTGCGACGTTATGGAAAAGCGCGTTGCCGCGCTCGAGGGCGGTGTCGCCGGGCTGGCGCTGGCATCGGGTCAGGCGGCATCGACGTTCGCGGTTCTGAACCTCTGCAAGGCCGGCGATAACTTCGTCTGCTCGACGAATATCTACGGCGGGACGTGGAACCTGTTTGCGAACACGCTGAAGGACCTGGGCATCGAATGCCGCTTCGTCGATCCGTCCGATCCTGAAAACTTCCGCGCCGCGACCGATGACAAGACCCGCTGCTATTACGCCGAAACCCTGCCGAACCCGAAGCTGGAGGTGTTCCCGATCAAGGACGTCGCCGACATCGGCCGGGAGATGGGCGTGCCGCTGATCATGGACAACACGGCGGCGCCGATTCTCTGCAAACCATTGCAGCACGGCGCGGCGGTGGTGCTGTATTCGACGACCAAGTACATGGGCGGTCACGGCACCTCGATCGGCGGCATGCTGGTCGACGGCGGCAACTTCGACTGGGAAGCCGGCGGTGCGCGCTTCCCGACGCTGAATGAGCCGGATCCGAGCTATCACGGCGCGGTCTGGACCGAAGCCGTCAAGCCGCTGGGGCCGATTGCCTACATCATCCGTGCGCGGGTCATCCTGCTCCGCGACATGGGCTCGGCGATGAGCCCGTTCAACGCCTTCCAGTTCATTCAGGGGATCGAAACCCTGCCGCTACGCATTCAGCGCCACTGTGACAACGCGGCCAAGGTCGCGGCGTTCCTGAACGGCCATGACAAGGTTGAAAGCGTCATTCATCCGTCCCTGCAGACAGGCGAAGCGGCGAAGCGCCGCGATGCGTACTTGAGCGGCGGGCATGGCGCGCTCGTCGGGTTCGAGCTGAAAAGCGGCAAGGATGCCGGGCGCAAGTTCATCGACAGCTTGGAGCTGCTGTATCACGTCGCCAACATCGGCGATGCGCGCTCTTTGGCCATTCACCCGGCCTCGACCACGCACTCGCAGCTATCCGCTGAAGATCAGGCGCGCGCAGGTGTCACACCGGGCTACGTGCGGCTGTCTATCGGCCTCGAGCACATCGACGACATCATCGCCGATATTGCCCAAGCGCTGGATAAGGTCTGAGGAAGCTCCCCTCACCTAACCTCTCCCCCTTATAAGGGGGAGAGGGATAAGGTAAGCGTAGTGGTCGTCCGTGAGTCTCTCTCCCCCATGTATGGGGGAGAGAACTAGTGAGGGGGCAACTATGTTGAGACTTTTGATGATGATGGCGGGGTGAGAAACGATGTTCGATTGGTGCGCTTGCGGGGGAATTGGTGCTTTTGTGTTCTTGCAGTATGTGGTTGCAATCGCACTTGTAGGCATCGCGGTGTTTTTCCGAAAACCCGGGTACAGCGTATTTGATGTCGTCGGTTATTCTTGGCGAAGTCTCCGTGACCCGGAAACGTACTATAATCCGAAAGGTGTTTCTCTCGCCCGACTGGCGAAGTTTTTGGCCAATTCAGGGATGCTGTTTATTTTGTATGGATTTCTCACCCTCATTCTTAACAATGCTGGTGTTCAGTAGAAAATCGTCGCGTCCGGGATGACGGCTTTATTAAGCGTTGAAGTCGAGACCCCAGTCGCGGTAGCGCTCGGGGTCGTCGCCCCATTTCTCGCGCACCTTGACGAACAGGAACAGGTGCACGCGGCCGCCGAACATCTCTTCCAGTTCCTTCCTGGACGCGGCGCCGATCTCTTTGATCCTTGAGCCCTTTTTCCCGAGCACAATGGCTTTCTGGCTGTCGCGTTCGACGAAGATCACCTGCTCGATCCGGATCGAACCGTCTTTGAGTTCGGTCCACGTTTCGGTTTCCACCGTCGCCGCATAGGGCAGTTCCTGCTGCAATTGCAGATACAGTTTTTCACGCGTCACTTCGGCCGCCAACAGGCGCGCCGGCATGTCGGAAATCTGGTCTTCGGGGAATAGCCACGGCCCCGGCGTCATGCGTTCGGCGCAGTAGCCGACAAGGTCATCGACCCCGTCCCCGCTTAATGCCGAGATCATGAAGACATCGGAAAACAGATCGAGATCGTTCAGTTCCTTCGTCAGCACCAGAAGGTTCTGCTTTTTGGCGATATCGACCTTGTTCAGCACCAGCACCGGCGCCGGCGCCTTTGGCTTGTCGGCCTTGCGTTTCTGCAGGCCCTCGATAATGCCGCGCGAATTGGCGTCCAGCCCACGTTCCGCGTCGATCATCAAAATGATGACGTCGGCATCGCCGGCCGAGCCCCAGGCACTGGCGACCATGGCGCGGTCGAGCCGGCGGCGCGGCTGAAAGATACCGGGCGTGTCGACGAACAGGATCTGCGCCCCGTCCTTTATGGCGATGCCGAGCACGCGGGTCCGTGTCGTCTGCACCTTCGGCGAGACGATAGAGACTTTGGCGCCGACCGCCCGATTGACGAAGGTCGATTTGCCGGCGTTCGGTGCGCCCAGAACGGCGACGAAACCGGCGCTGGTCTGTTGCTGGCTGTCGTCGCTCATGAATTGTCCTTTTCAATGGCCGCCAGCATTGCTTCGGCGGCAGCCTGTTCGGCGGCGCGTTTGTTGGCGCCCTCGCCATTGGCGGATTTCTGTCCCTGCAGCGAGACTTCCACAGTGAACACCGGCTGATGGTCGGGGCCTTCCTGTGCGGTAATGCGATATGTGGGCAGGCCGAGCCCCCGGCCCTGCGCCCATTCCTGCAGCGTCGTCTTCGGGTCCTTCGGGGGACGGCGGTTTTCGCGCATCATCGGCGCCCAGAACGTGAGGATGAATTTGCGCGCCGCTTCCAGCCCGCCGTCCTGATAGATCGCACAGATCACGGCTTCGGTGGCATCGGCCAGCATGCCGGGGTTTTCGCGTCCGCCGGTCAGGTGCTCGCCGTTCGACAATGAAAGATGATCGGCGATGCCGATTTCGGCGGCAACGTTGGCCAACGCGTCACGCTGTGCCAGCGCCGTGAAGCGATAGCTGATCTCGCCCTCTTCCTCGTCGGGATAGGCATCGAGCAGCATATCCGCCAGCACCAGACCGAGCACCCGGTCGCCCAGGAATTCCATACGCTCATTCGATTTCAGGCGCACCGACGCGGCGCTGGAATGAACCAGCGCATGGCGCAACAGGCCGATGTCCCTGAATGTATAGCCGATGGCGGCCTGCAGCGTGTCCAGCGCAGCGCTCATTCGATGCTCGTGAAGAACCGTGAAGGTCTGAGCTTGTCGAGCCAGGTCCAGATTTTCCAGGCCGATCCGTCGATGGAGAAGAAGATGAATTCGGCACGGCCGACGAAGTTTTCACGCGGCACGAAACCGACGCTGGAAAAACGCGAGTCGTTCGAATTGTCGCGGTTGTCGCCCATCATGAAGTAATGATCGGCCGGCACCGTATAGACGGAAGTGTTGTCGCTGCCAAGGTTGTCGTCGCTTTTTTCGACGATCAGATGTTCGACCCCGTTCGGCAAGGTCTCGATGAACTGCGTAATCCGCGAAAACTGCCCGGGTGCGGCTTCAAAGATGTGATCGGCGATCTTCTTGCGCTCAACCGGCTGGCCGTTGATGTGCAGGATACCGCCGCGCACCTGAATGCGGTCCCCCGGCAGGCCGATGACGCGCTTGATGAAGTCCGTCGAATTGTCGCGCGGCAGCTTGAAGACGGCGACGTCGCCGCGCTCGGGCTCGGTAAACATCACGCGCTCGGCGGGCAGCAACGGCAGGCCGAACGGCAGTGAATAACGGCTGTAGCCGTAGGCGTATTTCGACACGAACAGATAATCGCCGACCAGCAGGGTCGGTATCATGGAGCCTGACGGGATCGAAAACGGCTCGAACGCCATCACACGGATGGAGAGCGCAATCAGAACAGCATAGATGACCGTGCGTAAGGTCTCTTTCATTTGTCGCTCCCCATTGGGATGGCAAGAGTTGGCGTAAATCGTCAGGACCGGTGCAGCGACCGGATATGGCCCGCCGATGCCCCGGCTGTCAAGGGATGAGGGCTATTACTGGGCGGAAAGCCACTGCGCGATTGCCGGTTCCATATCTTTCCAGGGGCGGAACCCGATCGTCAGTGCGGCCGGGGTTTGACCTTCGGCAATGCCGACAAGGGTCGGGAACCCGCTGATCTGCGAGCGTTGTGCATAATGAAAATCGGCGAGGGTCTCCTGTCTGGTGTCCTCGTTCTCGAATTCGGCCTGAAAATCATTGCGTTGCATGCCGGTCTCGGCGGCAAGATCGGCCAGTGTGTCGGGATCGGTGGTGTCCTGGCCTTCGGCATAGAATGCCCGGTGCAGCCTGTTCAGCATCGGATAGGCGAATTGCGGGCCGAGCCGCCGTGCCGAAACCACCGCACGGCAGGCGGGTTCGGTGTCGTAGGTGAAATCGGGGCGCTCGAAAAAGCTGAAATCGAACGATTGTCCGGACGCTTCCGCCACGTGTTCCCAGTGGTTGCGGACATACGCCTTGTCCTTGTCGGTCATGGCATGATCGGTAAACGGGCGAAGACCGCCGAGCATGACGACCAGTTCCGCCTGCCCTTCCGATTTTGCACAAATCTTCTCCATCACCGGGGCGAAACCCCAGCACCACGAACACATCGGGTCGGCGAAATACAGCAGGGTTCTTTCCATTTTGCGCTCCTTTATTCCAAGATAGGTACGATACCGGACGCATGAAACCCTTGCCCTCGGGCGGTGGCATCGCGAAACTACGCCGAAATTACCCTGGGAGTGAGCCAAACGATGCCGACACCGCGTTTTCCATCGACCCGCATGCGCCGCAACCGGCGGACACCGTGGCTGCGCGATCTCGTGCGCGAAAACGTGCTGACGCCGGGCGATCTGATCTGGCCGGTGTTCGTCATCGAAGGCGAAGGCCGGCGCGAGCAGGTCACATCGATGCCCGGTGTCGAACGGCTTTCATGCGATCTGCTGGCCGGTGCGGTGAAGGATGCGAAATCGCTCGGCATCCCCATGGTAGCGATTTTTCCCTATATCGACCCGTCGCTGAAAACTCCGGATGCATGCGAAGCGTGGAACCCGGACAATCTGGTCTGCCGCGCCGTCAAGTCGATCAAGGACACGGTCCCGGACATCGGCGTGATGTGCGACGTTGCGCTCGACCCTTTCAATTCCGACGGTCACGACGGCATCGTCAAAGGCGACGTGATCCTCAACGACGAGACAGTTGAATCCCTGGTTAAACAAAGCATCTGCCAGGCCGAAGCCGGTTGTGACGTCATTGCGCCCAGCGACATGATGGACGGGCGCATTGCGGCGATCCGCGCCGGGCTCGATGAAAGCGGTCTCGATCACGTCGCCATCATGTCCTACGCGGCCAAGTATGCATCCGGTTTTTACGGCCCGTTCCGCGATGCGGTCGGCTCAGGCGGTGCGCTCAAGGGCGACAAGAAAACCTATCAGATGGACCCCGCCAACACCGACGAGGCGATGCGCGAAGTCAGAATGGATATTTCCGAAGGCGCCGACATGGTCATGGTCAAGCCGGGCCTGCCGTATCTGGATGTCGTGCAGCGCGTTAAACAGACCTTCGGCATGCCGACCTTCGCCTACAACGTTTCCGGCGAGTACGCGATGCTGCGCGGCGCAGGCGATGCCGGCTGGCTCGACTATGAAACGGTGATGATGGAAATGCTGACCGGCTTCAAGCGCGCCGGCGCCGATGGTGTGCTGACCTATCATGCCATCGACGCGGCGAAAATCCTGAACGGTTGATTGATGCCGGGGTTTCATATCTGAGTTGCATTCGGGTGAATTGACAATTCATCCGATTTCGTGCCGATTTTACCTTCGCCGTCATTGAGCAAGGATTTTTCGTGTGACCGGATCACCCCGCCTTTTTACCCCGGTTCTGATTGCCGGCGGCTTCATCCTTCTGACCAGCTTCGCACTGCGGGCAAGTTTCGGACTGTTTCAGATACCGATTGCCGAGGAATTCAACTGGTTGCGCTCGGAATTTTCGCTGGCGATCGCCATCCAGAATCTCGCGTGGGGTGTCGGCCAGCCGTTGTTTGCAGCTTTGGGAGAGAAATTCGGCGATCGCAAGGCAATTGCGCTGGGTGCGATCACTTATTCCCTCGGTCTCGTGCTTTCCAGTCAGGCGGTAACACCGGAGGCACACCAGTTTCTGGAAATCCTCGTCGGTTTCGGCATCGCCGGAACCGGCTTCGGTGTGATTCTGGCTGTCGTCGGTCGAGCCGCATCGGACAAGAATCGCTCGCTGACCCTTGGCCTCGTCACGGCGGCCGGTTCCGCCGGTCAGATCGTCGGCCCGCCGCTCGCCAATGCGCTTCTTCAGCACATGCCGTGGTCGTCTGTTTTCGTCGTATTCGCAGCGATTATCCTGCTGACGCTGTTCGCGCTGCCGTTTCTACGCTCGCCAAAACAGGTCACGAATGCCGCCCAGCTCGATGAAACGATGAGCGAGGTTGTCAGCCGCGCGATGCGCGACCCGTCGTTCGCGATGATCTTCCTTGGCTTCTTTTCCTGCGGCTTTCAGCTTGCCTTCGTCACCGCGCACTTTCCTGCGTTCATAACCGAGGTCTGCTCGGCCATTCCGGCTGACAGCCTGGTCCGTTCACTGGGCGTTAATTCGACGACGGGCCTGGGGGCGCTTTCATTGGCCCTGATCGGGATGATGAATATAGTCGGCACCATCACGGCGGGCGCGCTTGGTAGCTCCGTGTCGAAGAAGTATTTGCTTTCGATGATCTATGTCGGGCGAACGATCGCCGCGGCTGCTTTCATCATGGTGCCGATGACACCTGCGACGGTCGTGCTTTTCTCGATAGTCATGGGCGGCTTGTGGCTGGCCACGGTGCCGCTGACGTCAGGGCTGGTTGCGCAGATCTTCGGGCTCCGGTTCATGGGAACGCTGTACGGTATCGTGTTCTTTTCGCATCAGCTGGGTTCGTTCATGGGCGTATGGCTGGGCGGGTACATGTATGACCTGTACGGATCGTACAACGTGGTCTGGTGGGTCGGTGTCGGCGCCGGGGCGTTTTCAGCGATCATTCACCTGCCGGTCAAGGAAGCCCCGCGCACCCTGCTCGCGCCGGCCTGAGCGGATTGCGACGCGCTACGACGCCAGCCAGGTTTTCACAATTTCGATCTGATCCGGGTCCATCAATGCCGGGGCATGGCCGCAGCCCTTGATGGTGACGACCTCGGCCTTGGGACCGCGTTTCGTCATTTCGTCCGCCGTCGCCACGCTCAGCAGGTCGGAATTTTCACCGCGCAGCACCAGCACCGGACAGGTGATCCGGTCCCAGACGGACCACAGCTCGACATCCTCGATCGGACCGGCGCAGAAGGCGCTGGCGATGTTCGGGTCGTAATGCAGACGCATGCCCCCTTCCCCGTCCGGGATCGATGAGGTCACGGCCAAGTGCCGCCATTGCTCGTCGTTCAAGTCGCCGAACGGCGCGTGTACTTCGCGCAGATAGGACTCTATGGCCTCCACGTCCTGAAACGACGGCGCCGCGCCGACATAGTGGCAGATGCGCACAAGCGCTTCCTTGGCCAGCAGCGGCCCGATATCGTTGATGACCAGCTTGCGGATCGGTGTGCCGGACGTTGCCGCCAGCATCATGCCGATCAGACCGCCCATCGACGTGCCGATCCAGTCGACGCGCTCGGCGCCGATATGCGCCATCAGCCCCGACATGTCGTTCATGTAATTGGGGTACGAGTAGTCTTTCGGATTGACAAGCCAGTCGCTGGCGCCGCGCCCGGCGACGTCCGCGCAAACAACCCTTCCGGTTTCCGACAATGCCGAAGCGATCACGTCGAAGTCACGGCTGGACCGTGTCAGTCCATGCACGCAGACGGTGGCTTTGCGGCCCCTTTGTTCACCCCAGTCGGTAAAGGCGATGCGGTGAAAACCACTTGGTGCGAGAGAGAGAAAGCTGCCGGCCCGGGGTGGTTCGGGGATCATGATCAGACAATCCCCTCGTCACGCAACTTGGCAATCTCGGCATCGTCCATGCCGAGCAGATCGTGCAGCACGCTGTCGGTATGCTCGCCGATGGTCGGCGGCGCGAGGCGTGCGCTGACCGGCGTGCCGGACATCTTGATCGGGCTGTTGATCAGCGGCACCTTGGCGCCGGTCGCCGGCTGGTCCATTTCGATCCGCATGTTGCGGGCCAGTACATGTTCGTCGTTGAAGACCTGATCGAGTTTCCAGATCGGCCCGCAACTGACCGAGTTCGCTTCCAGTTCCTTGAGCCAGAAATCCATCGGCTTTTTGGCGATGATGTCGCGCAGCACCGGGATCAGCGCGTCGCGGTTCTTGAGCCGCGCGCCGTTGGTCGCATAGGCCGGGTCGTCGCAAAGCTCCGTGCACTCGGCAACCTTGCAGAAGCGCTGGAACTGGCCGTCGTTGCCGACCGCGAGAATGATCGCCCCGTCCGATGTTTCGAACGCCTGATACGGCACGATGTTCGGGTGCGCGTTGCCTAGGCGCGGCGGATTGTTGCCGGTCGCCAGGTAGTTCATGCCCATGATGGTGGAAAACGCGACCATCACGTCGAGCATGCCGATGTCGATGTGCTGCCCTTCGCCCGTCACTTCACGGTGGCGCAGCGCGGCATTGATCGACACCGCGGCGTACATCCCGGCCATCAGGTCGGCGACGGGAACGGCGGCTTTCATCGGCTCACCATCGGGCTCGCCGGTCAGGCTCATGAAGCCGCTCATGCCCTGGATCAGTACGTCATAGCCCGGACGTTTCGCATACGGGCCGGAGTTACCGAAACCGGTGATCGAGCAATAGATCAGGCCCGGGAATTCATCCTTCAGGTCGTCATAGCCGAGACCGTATTTCGCCAGCCCGCCGGTCTTGAAGTTTTCCACCAGCACATGCGACTGAGCGATCAGCTTTTTCGCCAGCGCCTGTCCTTCGGGCTTGGCGATGTCCAGTGTGACCGAACGCTTGTTGCGGTTGGCGGCGCAGAAATATGCGGCTTCCGAGGTATCCTCGCCGTCTTCGCCTTTGATGTAGGGCGGTGCGAATTTGCGCGTGTCGTCGCCTTCACCGGCGCGCTCGATCTTGATGACGTCGGCACCGAGGTCACCGAGCATCTGGGTGCAGCTCGGCCCTGCGAGAATACGGGTCAGATCGAAAACGCGGATACCTTGTAACGGACCGGGCATGAATGATGTCTCCTTAGTTTTTAGCCGCAACGTTCTTAGCACGCAGGGTGCGACGATCAAGGCTCACGGCCGCAAGATCACTTGCGGAAACGCTCAGCCAAACGTCGCCGCGCCGCCGGTAACTCTGTATCGCGGTGCTGAAACACATGATTTTCGAGGAAATATCCGGTCAGTTGCAGGCCGCTTGCGATGTCTGCTTCGGCATTGCGGTCGATCAGAAACGCCGGCAACGGCAGAAGCCGCTCCTTGTAGGGCATGGCGGCAGCGGTCGAAACCGCGCGGCCTGTGCGGGGCGAGACATAGGTCAGGTCCTCGGTGGTGCCGGTCGCGGCGCAATGCGCAAGATCGAGGCCGAAGCCCAGTTCCGCCAGCAAGCCGATTTCCCACTTCACATAGATCACCGGCCATACACTGTCGTCTTCGAGTGCCCCCAGGAGAATCTCGAAGCCGTCAAGAATCGCCGGATGCGGTTCGCGCTCCGGCAGCGACGCTTCGATCAGGGCACAGGCCGACGTCAGCGCAGCCAGTCTTCTGGCATCCGAAAGCGCGGCAGCCGCATAGGCTTTCATCGGCTCGACGGTGTAGTTGCCGAGGTGTTCAGGCAGACGCGCATGCCATCTGGCTTGCACCTTGTTCCCCGGCTGCAGGATGCCGTTCAGGCGTTTGCCGCTGCCGCCGCGGACAAGCCCGGCATGGCGCCCGTGTCCGCGTGTCAGAACGTTCACGATGGCCGAGCTTTCGCCATGCTTGCGCACGCTGAGTATGATGCCGTCGTCCTGCCAGTCCATGGACATGAGTTTATGCGGTGGATACAGCCATGAACACGGCAAACATCATTAAGGCCCCGCACCCGGCCTGAATGTAACCGAATCAATTTTCGCGTTGAAGCAACCGGCGTCAGGTCACACTCTGAAGGCAAGGGAGAACCGATATGACGGACGATAACTATACAAATCCGGCGACCATCGCCGCCGCAATGATCGGCAAATCCGATGCCGGCACAGGCGATGTTGCGCCGCAGATAAAACCGGCAACGACCTACGCCAAGGGATACGGCTATGCGTACTATCGCGATGACGGCCCCGGCATGGTCGATGTCGAGCAGGTGCTGATGCGGCTCGAAGGCGGTCAGGGGGCAATGGTATTTGCATCCGGGATGGCGGCGGCAACGTGTCTTCTGACGGCGCTCGGTCCCGGGGCGCACGTCATCGCGCCGGAGACCATGTACTGGTATCTGCGCAGTTGGATGCTCAAGGAAGCGCCCGCGTTCGGGCTGCGCGTCACGCTGTATCCGAACGGCGATCTGGCAGCGATGCAGGCCGCCATCGAGCCGGGCGCGACGAAAGCCGTGTGGATCGAAACCCCGGCCAATCCGGACTGGTCGATCACCGACATCGCCGCCGCCGCTTACATCGCGCACAAGGCTGATGCCAAACTGTTCATCGATTCCACGGCGGCGCCACCGTGCATCACCCGCTCGCTCGATTTCGGCGCGGATGTCGTCATGCATTCCGCGACCAAGTACCTGAACGGTCATTCCGATGTGCTGGCAGGCGCGCTGATCACGAACAGCAAGGACGGTCTATGGGAGAGGATACACAGCGCGCGTGCCGGCTTCGGCTCGACGCTCGGGGCTTTCGAATCGTGGTTGTTGCTGCGCGGTCTCAGGACGCTCGACGTGCGCATGCAACGGCATTCGGAGAACGCGCTCAGGGTCGCCCAGGCGATGCAGGCCAATCCCGCCATATCGCACGTTTTATATCCGGGATTGCCGGATCATCCGGGGCATGAAATCGCGGCGAAACAGATGCGCGGCTTCGGTGGCATGATGTCGATCCGCCTGAACGGCGGCGAAGAAGCGGCGGCTCGTGCCGTCACGCGCACGAAGCTGTTCACGAACGCAACCTCGCTCGGCGGGACCGAAAGCCTGATCGAACATCGCGGTCCGGTCGAAGGCCCGGACAGTCCGACGCCGCAGGACCTGCTCAGGCTGTCGGTGGGGCTGGAAAGCGCCGACGATCTGATCGCCGACCTGGAACAGGCCATCGGGCAGTAAGGCGCTGGTTTGGTTACGCTGGCGGGTAGTACAGAAATTCCAGCATGACGCAGCCGTCCCGCGTGAAAAACGGGCCGTGCGGCACGTGCGGTGGACGCACGGCGTAAGTGCCGGGTGCCAGGACCGTTTCCTCATTTTCCGGCGTGCCGATGATCAACGTGCCGGAAACGATAAAGACTTCCTCGCACCAGTCATGAACCGACAGATCCGGCGATACCGTGCCGGCGGCCCAGCGTGTGATGCGGGTGACGGCCCCCGATGCATCGTCAAAGCGGCCGGAAAGCACCTTGCTCTCGATGCCGTCAAAACCATCGACTGTTTCCCAGCCGTCTTCGTCCAGGGCGTTGAAGAATTCGCGATGTTGCTTGGGAAATGAGCCGAAGCCGGATGCGCCTGTCATAATGGCGGGTCCGCGGAAATGATCACCATGGCATGCGCCATCGGGTATTCGTCGGTCTGCGAGACGTCGACTTTTGCCGTCATGCCCGCAGGGGTCAGTTCGTCCAGGCGTGCCTTGGCCCCGCCCTTCAACAGCATGACCGGCTGCCCCGTCGGCAGGTTCTGCACCACCATGTCGCGCCAGAAAACACCCTTGCGGAAGCCGGTGCCGAGCGCCTTGGCGCAGGCTTCCTTGGCGGCGAAACTTTGTGCAAAGCTCGACGCCGGATTTTCCCGGCGCATGGCTTTCTTGATTTCATAGTCGTCATACAGCCGCGCGATAAAGCGGTCACCGAAACGCCCGAGCGTCCGTTCGATACGGCGGATGTCACATAAATCCGTGCCGATGCCGATAATCACGCCGTGCGTTCGCCCCGCATATCGGCGCGGGCCTTGTCCATCAGCGAACGCATGCGGCGAATGGCGCTGTCGAGGCCGGAGAAGATCGCTTCGCCGATCAGGAAATGCCCGATGTTCAGTTCGACGACCTGCGCGATGGCGGCAATCGGGGCGACGGTATCGAACGTCAGCCCATGTCCGGCATGGCATTCAAGGCCGAGGTCCTCGCTCGCCGCCGCGGCATCGACGATGCGCTGAAGTTCCTGTGCGCGGGCCTCGCCCTCGACTTCGCAATAACGGCCGGTGTGCAGTTCGATGATGTCCGCGCCCAGTTTCGACGCCGCTTCGAGTTGCTTCGGATCTGGTTCGATGAACAGCGAAACGCGGATACCCTTATCGCGGAGTGCGCCGACTACAGGCTCCAGCGTCTTGAAGCCACCGGCAACGTCAAGGCCGCCTTCGGTGGTCCGTTCTTCGCGCTTTTCAGGGACGATACACGCTGCGTGCGGTTCGTGACGGAGCGCAATCTGCAGCATCTCGTCCGTCGCCGCCATTTCAAGATTGAGCGGCAGGATGATGGCGTCCATCAGCCGTGCGATATCGCTGTCGGAAATGTGGCGGCGGTCTTCGCGAAGGTGTGCGGTGATGCCGTCGGCGCCGGCTTTTTCCGCCAGTTTGGCGGCATGAACCGGATCGGGGTGTACACCGCCCCGGGCGTTGCGAATGGTTGCTACGTGATCGATGTTGACGCCAAGACGAAGTGCTTTGCTCATGCTACCTCTCCCTGTTCTCCCGCCAGGCCGTCGATAAGTTCGGCGGCGCGTGCTGCACGTCTTTTCAGTGCTGCACTTTTGTAACGCTCGATAACCGGTTTCAGCAACAGGAAGAATATTACCCATACAATTACGGACGTCGGGATTGCTGACGCCAGCATCGGTGTCAGGACCGGCATGGCATGCTCGGCGATGAAGGACCACTCGCCCCTGAGCGTGGCTTCGGTGATCGATCCGAACAGGGCGGAAAAATCCATGGCTTCGGCGTTGACGCCGCGCTGTCCGAAGCCCATGGCGACACCGGATTTATAGAGCCAGATCCAGATGAACGGGAACGTCCACGGATTGCCGATGATGGTTCCCAGTACGGCGGCGACGATACTGCACCTGGACAGCCATGCGCCGAATGCGGACATGACGATGTGCAGACCGATGAACGGCGTGAACGACATTGCCGCGCCCCAGGCAAATCCCCCGGCGATTGCATACCCCGAGCCCGGCAAACGTCCGATACGGTACATCAGATACCGCGTCGCGCGCCGCCAGCCCATTTCCGGCCAGACGCTGGCCATGGCTTTGCGGTGAACGGGTAAGGGAACGCGGCGTTTGAACATACCAATTAAGTAGCGATTGAACGCCCGCTTGGAAAGGGCACGATTTTGTGAGGTCTAGCGCTTCAACGACAGGGTATCGCCCTTGACGGAATACGATGACAAGCGCTCGAGGAAGCTCATGCCGAGAAGCGATCCCGTCAGCCCTCTGTCCATGACCGCGGCGCGCACGTCGGCGAGTTCGATATCCCCGATCGATAGCCGTGCGATCCTGACCGGTGCGCCGAAGGCTGTGCCGTTGGCGGTACGGAAAGTTTGCGAAAACGTCAGCTCATCCGGGTTCAGCCCGGCACGCGCGGCATCATCCCGGCTCAGCGTGACGACGCTGGCGCCGGTATCGACGAGAAACTGCACGGTTGTCCCGTTGACCTTCGCGCTGGCATGGAAGTGGCCATCCCGGCCCCGGTTCAGGGTGATTTCCCCTGCCCCTGTTTGTTGTGCGATCGAAGGCACCAATGCACCGCCCAGACGCTGGGCGATGATTTTGAAATCGTCGCGCAGGGTATAGCCGACAACCAGCACCAGACCGATCATGCCCCAGATAAAGACGGCTTTCAGCGCGCCCCTGAGATTGAGCTTCGGTGACAGGACCAGCCCGGCGCCGATCAGCACCATCAGGGCAAAGGCGCGGACAAGGCTGGCCTGCTCGGCGTCGCTTTCCAGCGCGCCGGGGAACGCGTTCGACAGAAACCAGATCAGCACGGCGACGCCGATGCAGCAGATAATGAGGATCAGGACGCGTGCGTTCATATCAGTTGGCCGGCAGTTTCCTGAGGGCATCGACGGCTTTATCGACTCCGGCGTCGGCGGCTTTTTCAATCCACATGCGGCCCTGACGGCGGTCGCGTGCAACCCCGTCGCCGTTGACCAGCATCGCGCCGTACAGATAAGCGGCTTCCGGGACACCGTTTTCTGCCGCCGATTTTGCCCATTGCGCCGAAATCGCCTTGTCGGCGGGTACACCGTCCCCCTGCCAATACATCCGCGACAGCTCGAACTGGGCCTGTGCATGACCGGCTTCGGCGGCGCGTTCGAACCAGTGCAGCGCGGTTTGCGGATTGGCCGCGACACCGATGCCGCGGGCATGGATCAGTCCCAACTGGAATTGATCTTCGGGATTTGTGCTTTCGGACAGGCGCGCCAGCCGCTGGCGGGCGACGATGCCCTGCTGCTTGCGCGCCTTGGAGACGGCGCTGGTTGCAACCCCGCTTTCACGCAAGGCGTCGATATAGACCAGATAATCGTCAAGGATAGCCGGAATATCGGGATGCCGTTTGTCCCATGACGCCAGCGCCTTTCGGCTGTTCTTCTTCTGCCAGTTCCGGAAGTCGGCGCACCAGTGACGTTCGAGCACCTGGCGGAACTTGATCATTTCGCGTTCGTTCTTGTCGAAGCCCAGGTCCTGATAGGCTTTTTCCTGATACAGATACGCCTCGCACTCCAGATCGACCTCGCGCACATGCTCCAGCCGCCCGCGCAGATGCTGCATGCCGTGTCCGGTCAGCTCGTGCGCCAGAACCGGTGCCAGGTCGCGAGGTGACCACTTTGCGCCGAAGCGGCCGACGACGGTCAGGAAATCCCTGGTTTTGCCCGATGCCTGATAGAAATCCGGCAGAAACGCGGCGATGGTGACCTTGGTCAGTTCACGCCCGGGAAACGCCGGGTCATAGACGATGACCACATTGCCGGCTGTCTTGAGTTTCTCGATCGCTTTGGCGTTGTAGGCTGAGCCTTCATACAGGATATCCAGCGCCGCCTTGACGGTTTCCGCCCCTATTGCCGGCGGCACGATGTCGATATCGTAATATTTTCCCGGCGGTGCCGGTTTGCCGGCTATCTGTACGCCACGATGCATGAACTGAACGGTGCCGTCTTCCGCAGCCGCTATCGCCATGTGCGGTGCTGCAGCAAAAACAACGGCAGTCAGGGCGATAATCGGGGCTGTCGGCAAGTGCATCGGTGCGCGGGTCTCTGGAAAAGATCAGTGTGGCGTCAGTTCGAACATCATCAGCAATGTACGCTGCTCACCACGGTTGAAGTTGTCGTCGGAGATAACATAGATGTGGGCCTTACCGCCCGCCGCCGCAACGGCTTCGATCCCTTCGAAATTGTCGACGTTCATAGGCGGCGCCAGACTGGCCAGCAGTTTCCCCGTGATTTCCGCACCGGGGCCGATGTCCGCCGCGCTGATGCGCTTGATCTTGATGCGCACGCCGGCGCGTGGCGTGTAAAAGCGTTCCAGCACCACGACGTCGCCGTCGGGCAGCGTCGCCGCCCCGGTCGGCCGAAAACCCTTGTCGGCGACATAGGTCAGTACGTCCCAGCCTGCGGCATTGCTGACCCAGGCAACGCTGGCGCGCTCATCGGGTGCGCCTTCCGAGATTGCCAGCAGCCTGCCGTCATGCAACAGCGTCAGCGCTTCGATGCCGTCATTGGCGGGCATGTCGGCGAGTTCCAGCGGCGGGCGCAGGACACGCGGCACGGTGGCGCCCGGATCGTAGCGCCAAAGCCGGTGGTCACGCTCGAAGGCGATGATGATCTCTCCCTCGACGCCGGGGCTCATGGCTTCGGCATCGGCCCAGCGCTTGCCGGCCAGCGGTGCGCCGTCCAGATCGGCCAGCGTGCCGAGATCGGGATTGTTCAGGCCTGAAAGATTGCCCGCCTGATCGTAAGTAAGCTCGGCCGAGAACGAGACGGCGGCGTCGGAAACACTGATCATGCGCAGGCCGTCGGCGCTTAAGCCCAGGCCGGAAAATCCGCCGAAACGGGGGTCGATGGCGCTTAAGTGCAGACCGCCGCGATAAATCAACGTATCGGCTTTCGATTTCTGCGGCGTGGCATTGTCGAGCGGAATCGGCGTAACCGTGACTTCGACGCTGTCGGCGTATGAGTTGCCAAGAGGCAACAAAATTGCTGCGGCTAGGATGATGATGTGAAGCTTGTTCATGTGCTGGTTTTAGCATGACCTTGTAGCGGCAGAAAGTAATCCCGCGCCGTAAGAAATTCATAAAGGTGGGCGAGATCGGGGCGTGACGCCTGTCGATTTTCAGCTAACATGACGGCCATGAAATTTATCCATCTGACCGATCCGCACCTGACCGCAAGCGGCGAATTGTTCGAACTGGACGTCGACCAGCGTTTGCGCGATGCCGTCGCTTCCATCAACCGCCGCCATGTCGACGCCGAATTGCTGATGCTCACCGGGGACATCACGCACTGGGGCGAGCCTGGAGCCTACAAGCGGGCATGCGATATCCTCAATGACCTGTCCATGCCATGGTATCCGCTGATCGGCAATCATGATGTTGCCGAGGCGTTTTTCGCTGGCCTGCCGAACGCCAGAAGTGCCGATGCCGGCCGGGCGTGTTTCAGGATTGATACCAGTGCCGGCGCGTTTATCGCGCTGGATACCCTGACGGACGGGACGCATGCGGGCCTTTTGGATGAACGCCAACTCGGCTGGCTGGATAAAGAATTATCGTCTGCCGACGGCGATGCATTCTTGTTCATGCATCATCCGCCGGTCAAAACCGGGATCAACGGCATGGACCGTATTCCGCTGATGAACCCGGACGATCTTGGCGCCGTTCTGGAAAAGCACCCCGGCAAGGTGCGGCATCTGTTCTTCGGTCACATGCACCGGGCCTTTCACGGCAGTTGGCGCGGCATTCCGTTTTCAACCGTCAAGGCGACTTCGCATCAGGTCGCGCCGATCTTCGATGCCGATGCGCCGCTGACGACCAGCCGGGAACTGCCGGCCTATGCGGTGGTCCTGATTTCCGACGATCAGGTTGCCATACACGATATCTCGTATCTGGAAGAAGAAACCGAGTTCTCGTACAACCGCGACAGCGGGCGCACCTGAGGCAGACCTGCGCCCCGTCACCAAAGCGTCATCACAATATGCTAGCGATTTGATCTCCTGAATATTCGCGAGAGGTCGATATGGGCTGGCTGTTGAGTATCGTGCTTTCCATGCCCTTGAATGCGGGCAACGTTGAATTCCGCATGTGGTTCTCGAAGGAGAGTTATTGCACGTTCGCCATCGAGAAATTTTCCGAAAAGCCGTTCATGCAGGTTCTGCCGGATGGCAGCGAACTGCCAGGCGGCATTAAAAGCGCTACCTGCCGCAAGCTTGCGGAGCACGAGCAGGCGTTGGTGCCGGAACACCTGATGTGGAAAGTAAAGCCGCTGGGCGGGCTGTTCGGCGACAAATAAACCCTCCCCTGTTCTTGTCATAGGTCGGTATCCGCTTCAGGATTGCCGGTGGCGGTTACTCGGTGGATATGCAGGACGCAGGAGTTTCAATGTCACCCATCAGATTGATGGCGACCACGGGGATTCTCGGCTACGGATTTACCGAGGAAGCGTTCCACGCGGGTATTGCCATGAAACCGGATATTATAGCCTGTGATGCGGGGTCATCGGATCCCGGGCCGCATTATCTGGGCAGCGGTACGGCCTTTGTGTCACGCGCCGCGGCAAAACGCGATCTCGGTCTGATGGTTACGGCAGGATTTGAGCATAAAATCCCGGTGATGATCGGTTCTGCCGGCGGCAGCGGATCGGATGCACAGGTCGACTGGGTACTGGATATTCTCGATGAGATATGCCGCGAACATGATATTGCCCCCAAAGTCAGTGTGATCCGCACCCAGCAGACTAAAGACCTGCTGTACAAGAAACTGGCGGCCGGGAAAATCGCTCCGCTCGGCCCGATCGATGATCTGACCGGCGAAGACATCAATGCTGCAACGCGGATCGTCGCCATGGTTGGGCCAGAAGCCTATCAGCAGGCCTTGTCCGATGGCGCAGAGGTGGTGATTGCCGGGCGCAGTACCGATGCTGCACTATTCGCCGCCCTACCACTGATGCGCGGCGCCGATGCGGGGCTATCTTGGCATCTGGCGAAAATCATCGAATGCGGGGCACAGGTGGTTGAACCCCGCGAGGGTCAGGATTGCGTTATCGGGACGATCTATGACGATCATTTCACCGTCGAGCCGGGACACCCCGACCGCCGCTGCACGGTGACGCGGGTTTCCGCGCATACGCTTTACGAAAATCCGGAACCCTACCGCCTCAAGGAGCCGGACGGGACACTGGTTACGGATGAATGCCGTTTCGAACAACTGGAAGAACGGATCGTCAAAGTTTCCGCCAGCCGTTACGAGCCATCGGATACCTATACGGTGAAACTCGAAGGTGCCCGTCAGATCGGCTATCGTACAGTGTTCATCGCCGGAATCCGTGACCCGATCCTGATCGACGGGATTGATGATTTCGTGAAATCCTGCCGCCAGCGGATCGAGCGCGATGTCGGTGCGCTGGGGATTGAAGCGGCAGACTACACACTATCGATACATCTCTACGGCAAGAATGCAGTCATGGGAGCATTGGAACCGGAAGCCGATAGCCCGGTTCACGAACTTGGGCTTTTGCTCGATGTGCTGGGCCGGACCGAGGACATCAGCCGGGCCGTGCTGGCAAAATCCCGCTATGCATTTTTACACACGGATTTTCCGGGGCGGATGTGCATCTCCGGAAACCTTGCGATCCCCTTTTCTCCATCAGACATGCACATCGGGCCTGTGTATGAATTCAACATCTGGCATGTCATGGAATGCGATGACCCAATGGAACCTGTCCGTATGGAATGGCACGATTTCAAGGAGGCACGGTGATGGCAAAACTGATGGATATTGCCAAGGTCGTGCGCGGCAAGAACGCAGGCGCATTGCAACTGACGCTGGACGTCATGTTCGAAGATGATGCAACCTATCGCCGCGTCAGGGATTGCGGCGTGCTTTCGCCGCGTACGATTGCGCCGCTTTATGGCGTGACGGACAATGAAGTCGCGATCATCCCGTTTGACGTGGCTCGGGCGATCAAGATCACGGTGCCGCGGCGCATCCGCTCGGGCTCTCCGGGCGATACCGATGTCTACGGCGCACAGCAGCACGTGCCGCTGATGAAAATCGACATACCCGACTGAGAACTAGCAACTCAATTTTTGATGTACAGAACCATGATGGATTTGCCCTATTCCTTTCACGACCGCCAGAGCCCCATAGCGGACGAGGTGTTTTTCGATCATGTGGCATGGATGGTCCCGGATATGGACGCGGCTTCCGCGGTGTTCGAAAAGCTCGGCTTTTGTCTGACCGACTATTCCGTGCACGGCAATCGCGATCCGGAAACGGGCCAGCGGATACCACAAGGGACGGCCAATCGCCTCGCCATGCTGAAAACCGGTTATATCGAGCTGTTGTGCAAGGTCGATGGCGTCGATGCGCCGGTTGTCGACGATCTCAGGGCGCGCCTTGGGCGTTATACCGGTGTGCACCTTTTGGCTTTTTCCCATGCCGACGCGGACGCGGCATATGAACGCATCAAAGCCGACGGTTTCAGACTGCAGCCGATGGTGCACCTCAGGCGCGACGTTGAGGCAGCCGACGGCTCAGACGCCGAAGTGCAGTTCAGCGTGATCCGCGCCAGCTTCGATGAAATTCCCGAAGGCCGCATCCAGGTTTTGACGCACCACACCCCGGACCTCATGTGGCAGGACCGTTATCTCGCACGCGATAATGCCCTTAAGGCGCTGGTCGATGCCGTTGTCTGCGTTCAGGACCCGGCGATATCGGCAAGCCGGATGGCCAAGTTTCTGGGAAAATCCGTCCATGCCGTCGATGCCGATGAAGTACACGTGATGAGCGAGCGTGGCGGGCTCAGGTTCGTGACGCGCCGGCGTCTCGGCGCATATGTGCCGGGATTCGACCCGCCCACCCTGCCCTATACGGCGGCGATCGGTTTCATGAGCGGGAATATGGCGAAGACGCGGGCGTTCTTGGCCGAGGCCGGTGTCGCGGTGACGGAAACCGACACGGCGCTGGTGGTCGCGCCCGAAGACGCGCTGGGCACGGCGTTGATGGTGTATCAATCCTAGATAAAGCGCCGCAAAACCCGGCAAAATTTTCTCTGGAAATCGATCCTGTCGGTAAAATCTTTCCCCCCGGATTTCGCCTGTCCCGTGTAGGTTGTTGAAAATAGACAATCTCTGATCTGGCACCGGAATTGCTTAGCCAAAGGTAAACGTGAGTGATTGCCATTGGGGGGGAGTTTTTATGTCACTGTCCGTTGATAGCGCCAGATATTTTATACCAGGTTACGTCTCACAAAACCAACTGGCTCAACCTGATTCTTCCGGTTCGGATGCCGATCCTGTTACAGCGAACGTGGCGCAGGATCAGGCGTCCGTTGCACCACCCCCCATTTCAGGTAAGCCGTTGCTGGCCAGCAATGATTTGCGATTGTTGATGCTTCGCGGCGTCGATCAAGGTGGCGTCGAGGGTTACAAAGACATTCTGAATGCTTTTTATGCTGATCCGGAGAACCGAAACGACCCCGTTTCTTTTTTGAACAAATTAAGCCCGGATGGCATTGCGTTATTAAAGCAGGCGCAATCACTGCCTGCCGGTGCCAGCATTAACGTCGATTCCCTGAACAAAGAAGAAGCGCTGAATTTGATCCTGCCGCATAGTGGTCAGGTGGATCTCAATAATGATGGGCTGATTGCCAATGCGAACGGTGGCAAAGGGTTTATGTTCCCACCCCCGAATGCGCCGCAGAATGTTAAAGATGCCTGGGCCGGTGCCACCAATGGGTTGAGCGATTCAGACAAATTCCTGCTTTCAGGAAAGTTCATGCTTTCGCTTATGTCTGCCAATCTGCACGTCGACGAAAATGGCAAGGCAACCCAGACCGAACCGGGAGACCCGGGGTGGCGGAACGTTTTCGCCGAGGATGGATATTCGTATCAAGTCGCCATAGAGCGGTTCAAAGCCGGGAACGAGTCCAACAAGCCCTATAATTCGAACGAAATTTACGAGCGGACGAAGAAGCTATTGGCGCAATTGGACAGGGCGTTCGATAAGCATGATGTTGCTTGAGGGCCTCAGTTGACCGCCCGGCGACCGGCTTTGCGCACATCCTGTCCGGCGTTTTCATCGAACAGTTCGGCCAGGCGCGTCATCATGGTGCCGCCCAGTTCCTCGGCGTCGACGATGGTGACAGCGCGGCGGTAATAGCGCGTCACGTCGTGGCCGATACCGATGGCGGTCAGTTCCACCTCGGATTTGGTTTCGATGTAGTTGATCACTTCGCGCAGGTGGCGTTCCAGATAATTCCCGGGGTTCGCCGACAGGGTCGCGTCATCGACCGGCGCACCGTCGGAAATCACCATCAGGATGCGGCGTTGCTCGGGGCGCCCCAGCAGACGGTTGTGCGCCCACAGCAGGGCCTCGCCGTCGATGTTTTCCTTGAGCAGGCCTTCGCGCAGCATCAGCCCCAGGCTCGGCCGGGCGCGGCGCCACGGCATGTCGGCGGACTTGTAGACGATGTGGCGCAGATCGTTGAGGCGGCCCGGGTTCTTCGGCTTGCCCTGCTCGACCCACTTTTCACGTGACGTGCCGCCCTTCCAGGACCGCGTCGTAAAGCCGAGGATTTCGACCTTCACGCCGCAGCGTTCCAGTGTACGCGCCAGAATATCGGCGCTCATCGCGGCAACCGTGATCGGCCGGCCACGCATCGAGCCGGAGTTATCGATCAGCAGCGTCACCACGGTATCGCGGAATTCGGTATCGGATTCAGATTTGAACGACAGCGGCGCCACCGGGTCGATGACGACACGCGACAGACGGCCGGCATCGAGCACGCCTTCTTCCAGATCGAATTCCCATGACCGTGTCTGCTGGGCCAGCAAGCGGCGTTGCAGCCGGTTGGCGAGCTTGCCGACAACACCCTGCAGGTGCGAGAGCTGCTGGTCTAGCTGATGGCGCAGCCGCGTCAGTTCCTCGTGATCGCAAAGTTCGGCGGCATCGGTGACTTCGTCGTATTCGGTGGTAAAGGCGCGGTACGGCTGATTGTCGCCGCTATCGTTGCGGCGCCAGTCCGGGTCGTATTCGCTTGGACCGGCCGGTTCTTCCTCGCCCTCGCCCGGATTGAGGTCGTCATCGGAAAATTCCGGATCGAAGTCCATGCCTTCGGTGGAATCGCTGTCTTCGGTCTCGCCGGCCATGGAGCCGTCGGAATCGACATCGGAATCCGACGCATCGGCGTCCTGGTTGCCCTGTTCGTTATCGTCGGACTCGCTCTGCTCGTCGTCTTCGGGATTATCGTCGGGCGGCTCATCTCGAAGAAGATCGAGGGTCTTGAGCATCTTGTTGACGGCTTTCGAGAAGTCTTCCTGATTTGACGCCGATTTCACCAGGTCGTTGAGATCGCCGGAAATCTTCTTTTCGATATCGCCGCGGTACAAGTTGACGAATGCCTTGGCGGATTCCGGCAATTCGCGCCCGGACAGATGCTCACGCACCAAAAGCCCAACAACCTCAGGCAAAAGCGCGTCATCGCGTTCCTTGATGCCGTTATAACCCTTGGCGCGGCAGCGCTCCTCGAGCAGCGCCTGCAGGTTGTCACCGGCGCCGGTCAGGCGTTGCGTGCCGAGGGCCTCGCAACGGACCTGTTCGACGGTTTCGTAAACACGCCGGGCATCGGCGCCTTCCGGCATGTTGGCGCGATGGGTATCGGCGTCATGGTGACGAAGCCGGAGCGACAGCGCGTCAGACATGCCGCGAAAACGCGACATGGCTTCAGGGCTCATATTGGCTTGCGGGGCCGGCAGGTGGGCGGCCTCAGCCGTCAGTCCCGGCGTGCTTTGACCGAACTGGACCTCAAGATCCTTGGCATGCCCGACGGCCCGCAAGGTCGATGCGGTGACACGTTTCCAAAGCTCGGCCGGGTGTTCGTTACCCAAGGTCTATACCTTATTGCAGGACCGCGTTAGCAGCCGATTCCGGCAATTCCACGCCCATTGCACGCTGGTAATATTCAGCGACCACCGGACGTTCCAACTCGTCGCACTTGTTCAGGAAGGTGACGCGGAAGGCATAACCGAGATCCTTGAAGATTTCGGCGTTCTGCGCCCAGGTAATCACGGTCCTGGGCGACATGACGGTGGAAATGTCACCGTTCATAAAGCCGGCGCGGGTCATATCTGCCAGTTCGACCATGGCTGAAATCTGATCCTGGCCTTCCTTGGTATTGTAGGAATCACACTTGGCGAGCGCGATATCGACTTCGGAATCGTGCGGCAGGTAGTTCAGCGTGGCGACGATGTTCCAGCGGTCCATCTGACCCTGGTTGATCTGCTGGGTGCCGTGATAGAGGCCGGTGGTATCGCCGAGACCGATGGTATTGGTGGTCGAGAACAGGCGGAAATACTTGTGCGGGCGCATGACGCGGTTCTGATCGAGCAACGTCAGCTTGCCTTCGACTTCTAGCACGCGCTGGATCACGAACATCACGTCCGGACGACCTGCATCGTATTCATCGAACACGACGGCGGTCGGATTCTGCAGCGCCCACGGCAGGATGCCTTCGCGGAACTCGGTGACCTGCTTGCCGTCTTTCAGGACGATGGCGTCCTTACCGACAAGGTCGATACGCGAAATGTGACTGTCCAGGTTGATACGGATACACGGCCAGTTAAGGCGCGCGGCGACCTGTTCGATGTGCGTCGATTTCCCGGTGCCGTGGTAGCCCTGGATCATGACGCGGCGGTTGTAGGCAAAGCCTGCGAGAATCGCCATCGTCGTATCGCGGTCAAAACGGTAGGCATCGTCGATGTCGGGAACGTGGCTGTCGGCTTCGGAAAAAGCCGGCACTTCCATATCGCTGTCGATGCCGAACACCTGACGGACCGAAAGTTTGATATCCGGTTCTTGCATCAGAAGCGGCTGAGATTGGTGACTAGTGGTCATACGCGCATTCCCGTTGATCTGTCCGGCCGACTTTCGCAGACCGGCGTTATTGTCTCGACGTCATCCATATAGGGATTCTGTTCGCTTGGTGTTAGGGGCAATCCCCCGGTGCGTCAAGGATTTGTGCCGTTTTTGGCACAAAATGGCGTAAAAATTGATACCGGAACAATTGCCGAAACAGCTCTCCCGCCGTCATCCCGGCCCTGGCATCTATATCACCAGAAAATGCCGGAGCGTTTCATAGGCTTCGCGGATTTCCTTGAATTTCTCTTCTGCCGCTTTTGTGCCGCCGTTGGTGTCGGGGTGGTGTTTCTTGACCAGCTCCTTGTAGCGGCTTTTCAACTCGTCCCCGCTAACCGGCAACTGCATACCGAAAACGGCAAGTGCGACGCGGGTCGGGGCATCGGCCTGCGGGCCTCCCGTTTCCGCGGTTTTCTCTTTGAACAGGCCGAAATCGTCGACGAAGTAATCGGGGTCGATGCCGAATGGTCCCATGCCCGCCTTTGGTCCCCGAGCGGTTTCCTCGCGGTCGCCAAGCGGCCAGCTCGGGCGCTGCCAGACGGTATCGCGCCTGAGATCGGCTTCGACCTCATCATCGGTCATGCCTTCGAAGTAGTTCCAGCGGCGGTTGAATTCGCGGACGTGGTCAAGACAGAACCAACGGTATTCGCGCAACTGCTCGCGCGAGCGTGGTGCTTTATGATCCGCCTTCATCTGGCAATCGGGCCATTCGCACAAGCGAATGTCCTCGGCGACATCGTCGCGCATGACCAGGGACGGATGAAGTTGTTTGCGTCTTGCCATGATCGATAATGTGCCTCTTTCGGATAAAGATACAAGCTTCACGGAAACGATTTTGATACCGTGACAGGCGACGGCCGTGCGACTAGGATTTCAGGGCATTTCGAGGGTATAAAGACGGTAAAACCGGGCATCGTGGATACCGGTGGGATTGAGTTGAGGGGAAGATGGCGGAACAGAACATCAACGACGACGATCCGTCATCGATATTGAATCAGGATCGCTACGATGCGCTGTTCGGCCGCATTCCGCTCAGCCATGAAATTGCCGCCGCCGCAGAGCAGTCCGAACCCGACAAAGGCCTTTGGCTGCGGCTTGCCGAAAACGAAGGGTATGAGCGGCTGAACCTCGCCGCCACCTATCTGGCAGTATTTTTCGCCCCCATCGCGGCATTCCTTGAAATGCTCAGCGGCACGACGGAACTGATATGGTCGGTCGAGGCGGCGCGCTGGGTCGAAGCCCTGATGGGCATTTTCTTCATGTTCGATATTTGCGTCGGCGCGCTGGCTTACGGCATGAAATATTTCAAGACCCCCGCAGCGTGGATCAACATCCTTGCCGTCGGCGCCACCGGCGCATCGTTCCTGGCCGGCAATACCGGCATCGCCAACCCACGGGTGCTGCGGATTCTCAGGACCGTGCGCGCCGTCGCCAAGGTCGGTCTGGTGCAGAAAGTCGGCACCCGCGAAACCGTGCTGGGTGCGGAAATGCTGACCTCGATGGGCCGTGACGATGCATGGTATGCGGTCGGTATCCTGCTTTTGATCAGTATGCTCGGCGATTTTTCGATCGGCAGTTACGTTCATATCACCGACCCGGTGCTGGAAGTCATCATTTATGCGGCGATGGTCTATGCGGTTCGGTGGAAAGCGGAACGCAACGTCGAGCGCGTCGGCAAGATATTCATGGACCGCCTGCACGAGGCCAATCAGGTCATACTCGCCAAGATGCGCGAAATTCCGGGGCTCGAGGACGCCGATGCGGTCATCCAGCGCCGCGCCGAGGAAGCAGAAAGCGAAGGCCGCAAGCTGAACGAAATCGATACACTGATCGAAGCCATCAGCATGATCATTTCCAACCTGCGCCGCTTCATCAGCCGTCGCGCGTTTCTCGAAGCCAAGGGCGAGCGCGTGATCCCTACCCGTTCGCCGGTGGCATTGATGTTCACCGATGTGGCCGGGTTCCAGGCCATGACGCATGAACTGGAAAAAGACATCCTGCCGGTGCTCAAGACTTATCTGGGCGAGATGAACCGGGGTGTCAGCCGGCACGGCGGCGATATCGACAAGTTTCTCGGCGAGGGCATCTTCGCCTACTTTCACAACAACGAGAATCCGCGCACCAGCGCTAACGCCGCTTTCGATGCCGCTGTCGAGATGCGCAAGCTTTCCGAGGCGCTGGAAGTCGCCGGCGGCGTATGGGAAGAGTTTTTCGAAGGCAAGGACGGCTGGGAAAACAGGAAGCGATTCGACACCCGTTTCGGCCTGCACTGGGGGTTGGTCGTGGCCGGGCCGGTCGGCGACGACGATCGTGCTGATTCCACGCTGATCGGGGACAACGTCAATCTGGCGTCCCGGCTGGAATCGCTGAATGCGATGTACGGCACGCAAATTCTTGTCAGTGATGCTTTTTACGATTGCCTGAGCGCCGATCGCAGAGTTCTGTGCCGCCGCATCGACCGTATTCTGATGCCTGGCCATAAGGAACCGCTTAACCTGTACACGGTCGACATCCAGCCCATGCCGGTGGCCTTCCTGATGGCCTTCGACAAGGGGGTTAAGGCTTATCTGGATGGGGATTGGAGCAAGGCACGCGAAGCGCTGCTGGTGGGCCGGAAGGTACTGAACGATGCGGACGAAGACCCGGATGCGGCGACGGAAACCCTGATCAAACGTATCGAGGACATTAATTCGTTCTGGCAGAAAGCGGTGTCGCACCTGCGCGAACGTGTGCCCGAGGATGTGACCGAGGAAACCGCGAATTCACTCACCAAACGGCTGTCGGGCGATACCTGGCTGCCGCCGCAGGAGTGGCGCGGCTCGTGGCGCATTGTGGATTAAGCCTGATTGTCGGTTTCCGGTGCTTTTTCAGGCCCTGAAAGCTGTAAGGAACGCTTGACGGCATGGGGTGAAGCCCCTAAAAGACCGTCCAATGGATCGTGCCGGTGCACTACATGGGGCGGTCCAAATTTTTTGATTTAGACGAATTTGGCGCAAGTCGCCCGAGATTGAGGACCGAGACAATGTCCAAGACCTGTGAACTGACCGGTCGTACCGTTCAAACCGGCAACAACGTGAGCCACGCGATGAACAAGACGCGTCGCCGTTTCCTGCCGAACTTGCAGACCACTTCGCTGTGGTCGGAAACGCTTGGTGAAAACCTTCGCTTCCGTATCACCGCCTATGGTATCCGCACGGTTGAACATGGTGGCGGACTTGACGCCTACCTTCTGAAAACCGCCGATGAGAAGCTGAGCACGAAAGCCGTTCGTGCAAAGCGCCGCATCAAGCAGGCGCAGGCGAAAGCCGCTGCCGCTTAACGCTTCGGCGAAAAGAACCTGATGGAAGAGGCCCGCTTACGAGCGGGCTTTTTTCGTTGTGGGGGTAACCCTTTCGTCGTCCTGAACTTGATTCAGGACCCACAAAAAAACCCGGCAGGACCGGGTTTTTCTTGTTTAATCATGGATCCCAAATCAAGTTTGGGATGACGGCCAAAACGTGTGCTGTCGGTTTTTAATAAAGCGCGTTGGCGCCCGGATAGACTGACACCGGGCCGAGTTCTTCTTCGATGCGGATCAACTGATTGTATTTCGCCAGCCGGTCGGAGCGGCTGAGCGAGCCGGTCTTGATCTGGCCGGCGTTGGTGGCCACTGCGATATCGGCGATGGTCGCGTCCTCGGTCTCGCCCGAGCGGTGCGAGATCACCGTCGTGTACCCGGCGCGGTGCGCCATGGTCACGGCTTCCAGGGTTTCCGTCAGGGTGCCGATCTGGTTGACCTTGATGAGGATCGAGTTGGCGACGCCCTGCTCGATACCGTCCGACAGGCGCAGCGGATTGGTGACGAACAGATCGTCGCCGACGAGCTGTACCTTGTCGCCGATTTCATCGGTCAAAAGCTTCCAGCCGGCCCAGTCATCCTCGGCCATCGGGTCTTCGAGCGAGGCAATCGGGTACTTCTTCACCAGATCGGCCCAGTATTTGACCATCCCGGCGGCGTCGAGCGTCTTGCCCTCGCCTTCGAGGACGTATTTGCCCTTCTTGTAGAATTCCGTCGAGGCCGCGTCGATGGCCAGTACGACATCGTCGCCGACTTTGTATTTCGCGCCCTTGATCGCCTTCATGACGAAGTCCAGCGCTTCGGTGGTCGACTTCAGCGACGGCGCGAAACCGCCTTCGTCGCCGACATTGGTGTTATGACCGGCGTCCGCCAGGTCCTTTTTCAGGCGCTGGAAGATTTCCGAGCCCATGCGGATGGCATCGGCGCAGGTATCGGCACCGACCGGCATGATCATGAATTCCTGAATATCGATGGGATTGTCGGCATGCGCACCGCCGTTGACGATGTTCATCATCGGCACCGGCAGGACGTGTGCGTAAACCCCGCCAATCGATCGGTACAGCGGCAGGCCGGATTCCTCGGCGGCGGCCTTGGCGCAGGCCAGCGAGACACCGAGGATCGAATTGGCGCCGAGGCGTTTCTTGTTCGCCGTGCCGTCCAGCTCGATCATCACATTGTCGATGAACACCTGTTCCTCGACGTCGACACCGACCAGTGCTTCGAAAATGTCGTTGTTGACGGCGGCGACCGCATTCAGCACGCCCTTGCCGCCATAGCGCTTCTTGTCGCCGTCACGCAGTTCCACGGCTTCGTGCTTGCCGGTCGAGGCGCCCGACGGCACGGCGGCACGGCCCATGACACCGGTTTCCAGAAGCACGTCGACCTCGACCGTCGGGTTGCCCCGGGAATCGAGAATTTCACGGCCGGTGATGTCGATAATCGCAGTCATGTCTTTTCCTTTGTGTGTATCAGTCGTTGTTGGCGAGGCTTTCCGGTGCCGGGCTTGATTTCGCCAGCGCATCGAATGCCATCAAATCCTTAAGAACGCCCTCTAAGCGGTTGATCGGAATCATGTTCGGGCCATCGGAGGGGGCGTTGTCCGGATCCTGGTGAGTCTCCATGAACACCGCCGCGATGCCGAGCGATACGGCGCAGCGTGCCAGCACCGGGGCGAATTCCCGCTGTCCACCGCTGCTCGATCCCTGCCCGCCCGGCTGCTGCACCGAATGGGTGGCGTCGAACACCACCGGGCAGCCGGTGTCGTTCTTCATCGTCGGGAGGCCGCGGAAATCGGTAACCAGGGTGTTGTAGCCGAAGCTGGCGCCGCGCTCGGTCACGGTGACCTGCTCGTTGCCGGTGGTGAGAATCTTGTCGACCACGTTCTTCATGTCCCAAGGTGCCAGGAACTGCCCCTTTTTGACGTTAATCGGCTTATTTGTGATACCGGCGGCCAGCAAAAGATCGGTCTGCCTGCATAAAAATGCAGGAATTTGCAGGATGTCGACGGCATCGGCGACGGCGGCGCAGTGCGCCGGTTCGTGCACGTCGGTCAGCACCGGCAATCCCGTCACCTCGCGGATTTCCCTGAAGATCGGCAGTGCATCCTCAAGCCCGATGCCGCGCTGACCCTTGAGGCTGGTGCGGTTGGCCTTGTCATAGGACGTCTTGTAGATGATGCCGATGCCGAGCTTTTCGCCTAAAGTCTTGAGCTGGCTGGATATTTCAAGCGCGTGCTCGCGCGTTTCCAGCTGGCACGGCCCGGCGATGATGCCGAGCGGCTTTTGATTGCTGAGGCTCACGGGCCCGACGTTAACGGTACGTTGTTCGCTCATGCGCTTCTGATAGCGCCTAACGCCGCTTGGGGAAAGGGTTTTGCTGCTCTAAACCAGCCTGGACTGATTGACCGAGGCGCGAATGAATGACGTGAACAGCGGGTGCGCGTCGAACGGCTTGGATTTCAGTTCCGGGTGGAACTGCACGCCGATAAACCACGGATGGTCCGGATACTCGACGATTTCCGGCAGAATGCCGTCCGGCGACATGCCCGAGAAGCGCAGTCCGGCCGCTTCCAGCCGTTCGCGGTAATCGGTGTTCACTTCATAGCGGTGGCGGTGCCGCTCGGAGATCATTTCGCTGCCGTAAATGCTCCGAACCCGGCTGTTTTCCGCCAGTTCGCAGGCATAGGCGCCGAGCCGCATGGTGCCGCCGAGATCGCCGTCGCTTTGGCGCTTTTCCAAAGCATTGCCCTTCAGCCATTCGGTCATCAAACCGACCACCGGCTCGTCCGTCGCGCCGAATTCGGTTGAGCTGGCGTTCGGAATCCCGGCGAGATTGCGGGCCGCTTCGATCACCGCCATCTGCATGCCGAAGCAGATGCCGAAATACGGAATGCCCCGCTCGCGCGCGAACTTGGCGGCGAGGATCTTACCTTCCGCGCCGCGTTCGCCGAAGCCGCCCGGCACCAGAATGCCGTGCGTGTCTTCCAGGTATTCAAGCGGCGTGTCGCCCTCGAAAATCTGGCTGTCGATCCAGTTGAAATTGACCTTCACATTGTTGGCGATGCCGCCGTGATCGAGCGCTTCCGACAACGATTTATAGGCGTCCAGCAGGCCGGTGTACTTGCCGACGACGGCTATCGAGACCTCGCCTTCCGGCTTGGTCTTGCGGACATGGATGTCTTTCCAGATGGTGAGATCCGGCTGCGGTGCCTTGATGCCGAAATGCCGGCAGACAACGTCGTCCATGCCTTCCTCGTGGTAGCGGATCGGCACTTCGTAAATGCTCTTGGCGTCGAGGCCCTGAATGACCGCATCCTCGCGGACGTTGCAGAACAGCGCGATCTTGCGCTTTTCACCTTCGGGCAGTTCATGCTCGGAGCGGCACAGCAGCATGTCCGGCTGAATGCCCAAAGACAGCAGTTCCTTGACCGAGTGCTGCGTCGGCTTGGTCTTCAGCTCACCGGCCGCGGCGATATACGGGATCAGCGTCAGGTGCAGATACATCGCCCGTTCGCGCCCCAGATCGTTGCCGAGCTGGCGGATCGCTTCGAGGAACGGTAGTCCCTCGATATCGCCGACCGTGCCGCCGATCTCGCAGAGGATGAAATCCTCGTCCTCGAGATCCGAGATCACGAAATTCTTGATGGCGTCGGTGACGTGCGGAATGACCTGGATCGTCGCACCCAGGTAATCGCCGCGGCGTTCCTTGGCGATGACGTCGGAATAGATGCGCCCGGTCGTCACGTTGTCGGACTTTTTCGCGCCGACACCGGTGAAGCGTTCGTAATGGCCGAGGTCGAGGTCGGTTTCCGCCCCGTCATCGGTGACGTACACCTCGCCATGCTGATACGGGCTCATGGTGCCCGGATCGACGTTGAGATAAGGATCCAGTTTGCGGAGCCTGACTTTGAACCCACGCGCTTGAAGAAGCGCGCCGAGGGCTGCGGAGGCTAGACCTTTTCCGAGGGAGGAGACCACGCCGCCTGTGATAAAAATGAATCGCGTCATGGGCGGACACCATACATCAAGAAGCCGCTCTGCCAACCGTTCAAATTACACGCGCATGGGGGCACCCCCGGCTCAACTGGGCCGGAGGGTCTGAGGCTTTGATTTTGCATTAGTTTTGCGGTGTCGGTGCGGTCGGCTGCGGTACCGTCGGCGTCGACGAAGGTGCCACCGGGGTCGACGATGCGGGCGGAGTCTGATCCAAAATCGATCCCGATTCGCGGCCCTGGCTCGCCATGATCGCCAAAGTGATGCTGGTGATGATGAAACAGGTCGCCAGGATGGCGGTGGTTCGGGTCAGGACATCCGCTGCCGCACGGCCGCTCATGAAGCCACCGCCGCCGCCTCCGCCGCTGCCGCCCATGCCGAGCGCGCCGCCTTCGGAGCGTTGCATCAAGATCACCGCCACCAATGCGATGGCGAGAATCAGATGAATGACGAGAACAACCGTTTCCATAGTGCGTTCGTCTCCTGAACCTTTGAACGGGGCGTGTTCTAACGGCTCCAGCGGGTTTTGACCAGCCCGGATTTCATATGGGTCCGTTCGGCCCTTCCCGCAATGTTCCGGCGACACGGTCCTGGTCGTGCATAAATGGCCCATGTGCACGAATTTGTCATGTTGACTCGCGGATAAGTTTAATTTAAAAAGTGATTCAAGTCCCGGGGGCAAGTGTGTCCGCAATCCGGGGCTTTTTTGTATCCCGGGCCTCGCTTCGGGTACGTCCCGGACCCGGTCCGGGATCTGTCCGGACACTGCGAAGTCCGCTCTTTCCGATCCAGGCCGCCCCTTCCGGGCGGCCTTTTTCATTTCAGCAACTTTGATCAGAGGAGTTTCCAGATGGGAACCACCGACAATGCCGCTGTGCAGGCAGCGACGCAGAACCTGCAATCTAAATCCACGGCTAAATCCGCCACCAAGTCCGTCACGTCCGATCTTATCGGCTCTGTCGGCATGGGCGCCGCCAATGCGCCCGGCGACGTCATGAAGGTCTCAAGCGCGCTGACCGCCAACGGCCTGATGGAAGCGCCGCAATCGCACGCCGACGCCACCCTCTTCAAGGGGATCATCGGTGCGCAGGAACGCATGGACGGCACCCTCAAGCGCGACGGACTGGTCAATCCGGGCGGACCGACGGAGCAGACGTTCTCGCGTCTTGCCGGTCAGGGCTTCGTGAAGCCCGCACCGGCGCAGCCCGCGACGCCCGCGCGACCGGCTACCGGAGACGCGGTCCTGAACGCCGAACTTCGTGCCGATGCCAAGCAGAATGCCGTCGCCGCCGCCGAGGCCCGGGTGAAAGCGGACCTGAGCGACGAGACCCGCTCCGATTATCGCAAGGCGCAGGACCGTCATCGGCTGGACAAGGCCCGCGAAGACGCCGAACGCGCCCAGGCCCGCGCCCGGCACGAGGAAGCCGAGCAACGCCGCCGCCAACGCGAGCAGCAAGCCGCCGCGCAACAAAAAGCCAGCACCGACGCACGCAAACAGGCCATCGAGGCCAGACAGGCCGTGAGCACGGGCCTGACCAAGATCGTCCATCAGGCGGGTAAGATGCTGGACGAGGCGTTGAATTCCTCTTCACGTCATTCCGGCCCCGGGTCTGCGCCCGGGACAGGCTCCGGCCGGAATCCAGTTTCACCGGATGCTCTGGACCCCGGCTTTCGCCGGAATGACGGTGCCGTAGCGGATGGAAAAACCATCACACTCTCCGACGCGGCCATTGCCGCCAACCGGCGCACGGCGGATGCGCTGAAACGCCGCACCACGGTCGGCGATCTCCCCCGCTTCACCGTGGACGCGATCAACACGGATGGGACGAAAGCGGTGCACGAGGTCGCCGACATGATCGAACAGGTGCACGCGAGCGATCCCGAACAGGCGCAAGAGCTGTTCGGCCGCACCGCCCAGGGCATCGGGGCCGAGGACCGCACCCGCCTCGAAGAGCTGCTCCGGGGCGGCGTCATTTCCGAGTTTCCGCCCGACCGCCTGCCCGGTCAGCCGATGGACGGGTCACTCCCTGACCGTCGCACGAAAGTGTTGCGGCTTGAAGACCTGGACAATCCCGACGACGCACGGCGGGACATGCTGCACCGTCCCGGTCAGGAAAAGCCCGGCGATGTACAGCGTGATTTGCTGTATCGTCCGGACCGGGACAAGCCGGAGATGATGCCACTGAAGGCGAAAGCCGAAACAGGAATGGATCAGCACAGCGCGGCACCCGACACCGGAGAACCGTCCGCGCCGCAGGATGCGCCGGGTGATATCTGGAACATTCCCGAGCAGCCCATGACCGAAGGGGGGGCCGCTTATGTGCAACCCGGCGACGCCGAGGCACCGTCCGGTCATGGCGACCAGATCGAAGGACAGGGTGTCGGCGCGGACGAGCAAAAGGCCAAGATCGAGAGCGCCCTTGATGCGCTTGGCGAGATCGAGGCAGCGCAACGAGCGGACGAGCATCTGGACAAGGACCGGCTGGAAAAGCTGCGTGACAGCATGGACCGCGGGTTCGCATTTGATACGGATGCCCGACGCCGGGCGCACAATATGGTCGATGCGCTTCAACGTGGCGACAAATCGGAGGCCGGAAAAATTCAGGCCGAACTGAACGGCCTTGCACACGATCCTGTCCGCCGTCGTGCACAGCAGGAATCGGCCACTTACTACCGGCGTACCACAGAAGCTGAACGCACGGCGAACGCCGAGGCGCGCGGTAAGCATCGTATGGCGTACGAAGACGCTTTTGTCGGACTAGCCGTTAATGCGGCCCAACTGGAAGGCGCTGAATTCAAAGCCGACTTTCTGGCGAATGAAGCCGCCAAGGGTGACCGCTCAGCAAAAGCCGCCTTGCCGGCTGCACGCGAACGTGTCGATGGCATTCGTCAGCGGATGCAGGATGGCGCTCAGAAGGTGCGCGCTGCCGCTGCTGAATACGCGCGCATTCCGCGTCCGCCGCATCCGGAGATAGATCACGAAGGTGCTGCGCATGAAGAAAAGCTGGAAACGCGCGCCAGGCGCAAGGAGGATACGATCGACAAAGCGGCATCCGCAGCGATTGGTGTGGGGGGCGCCGTCAAGGGCCCTGCTATGGGGGCAGTTGCCGCAGCGCCTGCTGCGGCGACCGCGTTTTCACAGGCACTCCGTAAGGAAAGTATGGCTGCGGCACGCCGCGACGGGGTCGATATCACCGATCCAAATGCGCTTGCGGAATGGGCGGAGAAACATCCCGAAGCCGGCCATGACGCCATCGAACGGGCGTTTCAGTTCGGCATTGCCAATTTCGTCGGTTCCATCGGCGGCGATGCCGTCGGCAGCCGGGTCAGAGGAATTGTCGGCGACATCGTCGGCTTCGGCACCGATCAGGCGATTGACCAAGCAATTCGCCCTGATGATTGATGCTGCATAAATTTGTGGGCGATACTACTCACAGGAGTGGCTCTCAAGCCACTCCTGTGCTTTTCGTACGCCTGCCTCATATTCTGTATAAATCGTGACCTTATGGCGCAGCAGGTCGTTGACCTCTTTTGCTTTTTTGTCACCCAATGCAATAGCAATCTCCAACCACATATGCGCTTGAGCGTAATCGCGAATTTTTTTGGGTAACCGCGCGTACAATATTCCAAGATTATTTTGAGCGTTTAAGTAACATGCTTCAGCAGCAACGGTGTAATGCTTCATTGCATCCCGATAATTGTCGGGGACGCCATCGCCTGTCTGGAACATGACACCCAAATTGTAGTGTGCGACGATATGCCCATTTGACGCCGCCAATCTGTACCATTTGAGGGCCTCCAGAACATTAATCGGTCGGCCAATCCCATGATCAAAGTACTTGGCCATCATGAACTGTGCGTGTGGATTTCCATTTTTGGCTTCCTCTGAAAATATCTCGAATGCGGATTTGTAATTCTTGGCGCCATCCAACCGCATTGCTTCCTGAACGCGTGGGGATTCCGCACCGGGACGGAACTTCAGATAAGCGGGGTCCATGAAGTTGTCGGCAGATGCCGACAGGTCTGCCTTAGCGCCCGGATCGTTCAGGCCACCTTGAAGGCCGCCGTCATCCGGGACAGGCGGATTGGCGGGCTGAGATATGTCGGCAGATGCGGCGCGGGGTTTATCGGACGCCGGCTCTGCCGAAACGCCGACTGTGTCTGCAGGCTCAGTTCTGCCGATGGACCATTGCTTTGCCAGTTTCGCCAGATCGCCGGTAAAAAGAAGCATCACGAAGACAGCTGCGAAGCCTAGTGGCGCTAGCTCGATCTTTTTTTTGCCGGACATCTTTAGATTCTCACATTTCTGCAATCAATAATAAATGCCCTTGAGGCGTTCCCGGGTGTCATCATCAGGCCGAACCATCCGGCCAAGCGATCCATCTCGTCATGATTGCCAGTTTAACGCGCATACCCCTGCCCTCCAACGGTTCGTTCATCGAAGGCTATGCAAGGATGGGCGAGATTTTTCGCAAACGCCGTGAATGCCGGTCTGACGAAACGCGTCGGTCAGGCGGGCAAGGTGCTGAACGAGACGTTGCAAAATTCTTCCCGTCATTCCGGCGCAAGCCGGAATCCAGTTTCACCGGATGCTCTGGACCCCGGCCAAAGCTTGTCCCGGGCGCAGACCCGGGGCTGGGATCGATCAGTCTGACCGGAAATCCGTTGAGAGCTTCGGCAAAGACCAAGCGGACAAGGCGGAAGGGTCGTTCAAAATGCGATCAACACCGTGACGCCGGGTGCCGTAAAGGCGGATGGTCCTGTCGGTCCGGAGACCTTTGGTGCTTACCAAAAACTGGCTGCGGACCCAGTAACGCGAAAACGCCTGATGGACGCCCTCGCGGATGCTCGCAAACATGATGTTAGAAACGAAGCGACCGCAAAAGGGGAAGCGGCGCGGTTCGATCGCTTTCGGGACGGGTCGGCTTTTTAAACGAAGCTGAGTTAAATGTGTGTCTGGCCGATCAAGGCCAGACACACACCCGATCTATTGAATTTCGGCGGCCATCCGATCATTTTTCATCTGTACAATGATAACAGTCCGGTTGCCGAACATAATCTATCGCGTGATGCCAATTATAAATCCGCCAGCCATAGGGTCCTTTGCGGATTAGCATTCCTTGCTCATATGGTATGTCGTCGAAATGAAATAAGTCGCACGTATCGTTTACAACAACGCCAATGTAAAACTGAAGCGCGACGTCGCCGGGTTTATACATTGGGTTCTTTTCAAAATTGCTGTCACCCTCATGGTGGTACCAGTAGCCGATTAGCTGGTAACACATGTCATGCGCACGAGAGGACTTCTTTCCCTCTAACTCTATTCCCTCAATGCCGGGCTTCTGCCCCCAGGCGATCTCGCCGAGTTGTTCGTCATTATTGAAAAAATCTCGCGCGAATTTTGTATCCGCCACACACAGCGGCGTGATCGGATTTCCTATGCATTTGCTCGTCGTTTTGGTTTGATCCCCAGCATAGATAAAACGCATTTGGAAAAGCGGCGGCGGCACATTTGCCGGGCCGCCCGTCGACGCCTCATCGGCACGCACCGGTGCTGCCGCGCTCATCAACAGCGCGATGCACAATGCTGTTCGTGTCATCCATCCGGTCATGATTGCCAGTTTAACGCGCATACCCCTGCCCTCCAATCGTTCGTTCATCGGAAGCTATGCAAGGATGGGCGGGTTAATTGCTTAACCCGAGCTTGCTTGTAGAGAGGGTCAGGCGTGTATTCAGCCCGCCGCGTCGGCAATCGCCGTGAAGTCTTCGGCTTTCAGGCTGGCGCCGCCGATCAGGCCACCGTCGACATCCGCCAACGCGAGCAGTTCGGCGGCGTTCGACGGCTTCATAGAGCCGCCGTAAAGCAGGCGCACACCGCCCGCCACCACCTCGCCGAAACGAGCGCTCAGGCTGGCGCGAATGGCGGCGTGGACTTCCTGCACTTCGTCATTCGTCGGCGTGCGGCCGGTGCCGATGGCCCAGACTGGCTCGTAGGCGACGACGAGGTTATCGGCGGTTGCACCATCGGGGATTGAAGCCGCAACCTGAGACCCGACGATATCGAGGGTCTTGCCGGCATCGCGCTCGGCTTCGGTTTCGCCGACACAGACGATGGCGCAAAGCCCCGCCCGGTGTGCGGCTGTGGCCTGGGCGCAGACATCGGCATCGGTTTCACCGTGATCGGCGCGGCGTTCGGAATGGCCGACGATGACGTAGCTGCAGCCGAGATCGGCCAGCATTTCCGCCGCCACGTCGCCGGTGTGCGCACCGGATGCATTGGCATGGCAGGTCTGCGCGCCGAGTTTGATGTCGCTTTCGGAAATCATCGCGCCGACCGGCCCCAGATAGGGAAACGGCGGACAGATCAGCATTTCAACGTTCGCGGCCCCCGGCCAGGCGTTCAGGCCGTCGGTCAGTGTTATCGCCATTTCGCTGCTGGCGTTCATTTTCCAGTTGCCGGCAATCAGGGTCGTGCGATCAGCCATATGTGGTTTCCTTCGATGTCTAAAATGCGAGAGCTAAATACCACGCCGGTGGGGAGGCTTCAATTCGCCAACGCGCTATTGCCGCCCCCTTCCCCGTTCCCTAATATGCCGCCGCAATGCAGGCGCCGCAGGGTCGGCCGCGTGGACGTCAGAAGTTAACGCTAAAGTACTGGGAATAGATAGGCATGCTCCAAGCAATCAGAAGCAAAACGGCATCGATCGTCGTCAAGGCAATGGCTGGTCTCCTGATCATCAGTTTTGCCGCCTGGGGTATTCAGGACATCATCGGCACCAGCGCGTCGGAACTGACCGTGGCCAGTGTCGGTGAGCGCGATATCGATCCGCAGGAATTCGATTACGAGCTGAGCCGCGAAACCCAGCGCCTGCGCCAGACTTTCGGCGGCAGCCTGACCGAGGAACAACTGGTCGGGCTCGGTATCGGCAATGCCGTGCTGCAACGGATGATCAACGACGCCGCGCTGGCTTCAAAGGCTGCGGACCTCGGCATTCTGGTGTCCGACGAGCAGGTCACGCAGGCGATCCACAATGATGCGACGTTCCACGGCTTCGACGGCAAGTTCAGCCGCACCCGCTTTAACGAAGTGATGCGCGCCAGCGGCTTCCCCGAACAGGTGTATATCGAACGCGTGCGCGCCGACATTGCGTTGCGCCAGCTCGTCGGTGCCGTCGACCATTCGCCGGCGTCGCCGAAAAAAATGACCGAGATGCTGCGCGCCTACCGTTTTGAGAAACGCACCGCAGACACGCTGATGATCATGGCTTCGGATCAGGCCGATCCGGGCATGCCGACGGATGAGCAGCTCAAGCAGGTCTATGACGATCAGTCGCAGCGTTTCACGGCGCCGGAATACCGCAAGATCACCTATGTGCATCTTGATCCGAAATTGCTGATGGACGATGTCGCGGCGACCCCGGAAGAACTGCAGGCGGCTTATGACGCCAACGCACAGAGCTATATCAAGCCGGAGCAGCGTACCGTTCAGCAGATGGTTCTGACCGACGAGGCCAAGGCCAATGAAGCCGCGCAAATGCTTCTGCAAGGCCAGGACTTCATGAAAGTGGCGACGGAAGTCGCGGAAATGGAACCGGCGGCGGTCAACCTCGGCTCGATCACTCGTGAAGGCCTGCTGCCCGATCTTGCCAAGGTCGCCTTCGATATCGATGAGGGGGCGTACGCCGGGCCGGTGAAATCGCCGCTCGGCTGGCACATCCTGAAGATCACGAAAATCGACAAGGGCTTTACGAAGAGCCTGGACGAAGTACGTGACGAACTGACGAAAATCGTCAAACACGAACATGCCATCGATGCGCTGTACGATCTGTCGACCCGCTTCGAGGACCAGATCGGCGGTGGCGCAACACTCGAGGAAGCTGGCGCCAGCGTCGGTTCGCCCGCCGTGACCATCGTTGCCGTCGACCGTGACGGCAAGGCGCCTGGCGGCGAAAAAGCGGCCGGTGTGCCGGAGGGGCTGGCCAGCCTGCTGCCGGTTGCATTCGCCGCCGAACAGGGGATCGAAAGCGAACTGACCGAAGCCGGCGACAAGGGCTTTTTCATGCTGCGCGTCGACGGCATCACCGCCCCTGCCCTCAGGCCGATGGCACAGGTGCGAGACGAAGTCGTCGATGCCTGGAAAAATATTGAACGGATCAAGAGCGCCGAAAAGCAGGCCAAGGAACTGGCGCAACTCGTCGATGGCGGCACGGCTTTCACGGCATTGGCGGGCGTTGTCCCGGCCTCGATCGAGACCGTGGGTCCGCTCGCCCGCACGGAACGCGACAAAGCGCCGGCGCCGGTGATAGCAGCGATGTTCAAGCTGCAGCCCAACAAGGCCGGGATCGCGCGTATCGGCAACGATTATGCGGTGGTTCACCTTCGTGACGTGATCGCACCGGCCAGTGGCGAAGGCATCATGAGCCTGAACGAAGTCGACGATCAGCTCGATCTGGACGTTGGTCGTGATCTTTCGGCACAGCTTATGGAAGCCATGCGGTCCGAGCTTGGCGTGACGGTCAATCAGCGCGTCTTCGACGCGGTTATCAAGCCGGGCCGTTTCGATCCGCGCCAACCGCTCTGAGCAGGGATCGGCTGATGAAAATTCTGCCTGATGCCGAAGGCTTCCGCCGAAAGTACGATAACGGTGAGACGCAGGTCATGTGGGCCGAGATCGTTGCCGATCTTGAAACGCCGGTTTCGGCGATGCTCAAGCTGGCCGCAGAGCGGCCGAACAGTTTTCTACTGGAATCCGTCGAAGGCGGTGCGACACGCGGCCGTTACTCGATCATCGGGTTCGATCCCGATCTGGTGTGGCGCTGTTTTCCGGGCGGGGCCGAGATCAACCGCACGGCGCTGAGCGCACCCGATGCCTTTGCGCCCTGCCCGGTCGCCGAAAAAGACGGTGCACTGGCGTCGCTGCGTGCGCTGGTCAATGAATGCCGTTTCGACGTCGAAGAGAACCTGCCGCCGATGGCATCGGGGCTTGTCGGCTATATGTCCTATGACATGGTGCGCCTTGCCGAACGCCTGCCCGACGACAATCCCGATACGATCGGTGTGCCCGACAGTATCTTCCTGCGCCCGACGGTGATGGCGATCTTCGACGCACTCAAGGATTCCGTGTTTGTCATTTCGCCGATATGGCCGGCGGACGGCGTCGATGCGGATACAGCCTATGCGGCCGGTAAAGCGCGCATCGCATCGACGGTGGAAAACCTTGCCCGCGAGGTATCCCTGCCGCGTGCCAGCAATGACGCCGAGATCGTGCCGCTAGAGCCGCAGTCCAACATGACGCGCGCGCAGTTTCACGATGCCGTCAGAACATGTGTCGATTACATCAATGCCGGTGACGCCTTTCAGGTTGTCCCGTCGCAACGATTCAGCGTCCCGTTCAAGCTGCCGCCGTTTGCATTTTACCGTTCGTTGCGGCGTCTCAATCCGTCACCGTATCTGTATTTCCTGAATTTCGGCGATTTTCAGGTCGTCGGGTCCAGCCCGGAAATACTGGTCCGTGTACGCGACGGACGGATTACGTTGCGCCCCCTTGCCGGGACGCGCAAACGCGGCGCGACCCCGGAAGAAGACAAGGCCCTGGCGGAAGATTTGCTGAGCGATCCCAAGGAACGGGCAGAGCATCTGATGCTGCTCGATCTCGGGCGGAACGACGTTGGGCGGGTGGCGAAAATCGGCACTGTGCAGCCGACGGAACAATTCACCATCGAATATTATTCGCATGTGATGCATATCTCGTCGAACGTCGAAGGTGATCTGGCCGAAGGCAAGGATGCGCTGGACGCCCTGTTCGCGGGCTTTCCTGCGGGGACGGTATCCGGGGCGCCGAAAATCCGCGCCATGGAAATCATCGACGAGGTCGAACCCGTCCGGCGCGGGGTTTATGCCGGCTGTATCGGCTATTTCGGTGCCAATGGCGACATGGATTCAGCGATTGCGCTCAGAACAGGCGTCATCAAGGACGGCATGCTCTATATCCAGGCCGGTGGCGGTGTTGTGGCCGACAGCGATCCCGAGTTCGAATATCAGGAATCGGTCAACAAGGCCCGTGCCCTGGTCCGCGCCGCCGAGGATGCGGTCAAGTTTTCAGGTTAATCCGCCTTTACCCGAACAACCGATGAAATCGGCACCAGTTGAAACCCCTTCTCCTTCAGGGTCGGCAGCCATGATTTGAGCGCTTCGATCGTGTTGTCGCGCGGATGGCCGATGGCAATGGCTAATCCGGTCTTGCGGGCGATCTGCTCGGTATGGCGAAGCTGCGTGCGAATCTCTTCCAGATCGTCTTCATGATCCAGAAACACGTTGCGGACGGCGAATGGAATGCCGCCGTCCCGTGCTGTCTCATGGGCGACCGATTGCCCGGAAGTGACGGAATCCAGGAACAGATAGCCCCGCTCCTTAAGCGCGGCGACGACGATTTTCATGCTGCCTGCATCTGAGGTAAAGCGGCTCCCCATGTGATTGTTGATGCCGACGTATCCGCTCATCTGTTCGAGGTTCCATGTGACGTTTTTTAAAAGTTCGTCCCTGGGCATGCCGCTAAGCAGCACGTTCGGCCCCGGATTTATCTTTGCCGAACCGGGTTCCATCGGAACATGCAGCATAAGCTCGTGACCGGCTTTGCGGGCCTGTGTGGCCTGGTTCTGTAGATCCTCGGCATAGGACATGAAAGAAAGCGTCAGCGGCCCTGGAAGTGCCACCATGCGCCGGGCACGGCGACGGTCCAGGCCTAGATCGTCGATCACAATGACGATTGCAGGCTTGCCGTTCCGCGTCACCGGCAATGCGTAGCGTTGCCATGCCGGGAGACTTTCGCCGCGGGCGCGTTGCAGTTCCGCGATATTCGCGGGTAAGGCCGCTTCCGGGCGCGTATCGGGGAGGCGCGCGGTTTCGACAGGCGGCGGCTGTTTGACTGCCGTATCATCCGTTACAGGTTGTTGAGAAGCTTCTGACGGCGGCGCGGAAATGCCTTTATCTGAAGGCTGCTCAGTCTCGTCCGGTTTTTTGGCAGTTTCTGGCTGGAGAGCGCTTTTGGTGCCGTTTCCGAGGTCGATTACGCCGTCCGGTTCCGGCAGCCCGATACGCTTTAGAATCCCGCCGCTTTCAATAATGATATCGCGAGGAAGAGATTCTTCGTATATACTATGCCCTGCGTCGGGGGGATGAGACGTTGCAGGCGGGTTTTCCGCAGGTATCGTTTTGGGGGCTGGCGCGACCTCTTTGCCGAGGTAGTAGCCGCCGAATAATCCACCTAACGCCATTACGATCAAAAGTGCCATGCGAATCGGGCTAAGTCCGATCCTTTTGGCAATTGATTGGCGCGGACGTGGCCAGCCCGAGAGCTTTCCGCGTCCAGATATAGGGTTTTCTGCGGGTTTTGGCGCCACGTCAGGATTTCCGTTGCTTGGGTGCGTAACGAAGATTGCCTAAAGCACCAGTGCCGTACGGTCAATTGTCTGATTTATCAGCTTTTGAAGTTAAGTATGTAGAAAATAGTGGTTTTGTCAGGTTCCGGTCAGGCACGATGCGTATACGAAACGTTAACAGCGCTCCAAAAGGGAAGAGTTAATGAAGTCGTACGACCTTAGCCAGCTTAATATCCTGGTTCTTGAGAAACATTTGCTTGTCCGCAAGCTGTTGACAGACGTGTTTGCCGAGTTTGGCGTCGCAACCGTTTTCTCGACCCCCGATCCCCGCGAAGCTTATAAATATTTCTGCAATAACGAACCGGATATCATTCTCTGTGACTGGACTCCGGATCTCGACGGCATGGCTTTCCTGCGTCAGATTCGCCAGGCTCTGGACACGCCGAATCCCTATGCGCCGATTGTGGTCGTGACCGCCAATACGGAACTTCGCCATGTCTGCTTTGCGCGCGACAATGGCATGACCGAATTCCTGGCCAAACCGATTTCCGCCAAGACCATCTATTCACGTCTTTGCAGCGTGATCGAAAACCCGCGGCCGTTTATCCGGGTCGGCGATTTCTTCGGTCCCGACCGCCGCCGCCGCCAGCTGAAGAATCATGGTCATGTGGAGCGCCGTCGCGCTATCTGATTCTCTGCCGGACAAGCCCTAAAGCTTTGAGTTGCCTTGCCCCTTTCGGGGCGAGTTGGCTTGACCGTGTCGGGTCTGGGATGCAATCTTCGGCTTCGTTTTAAGTGGGGCCACGCAATGTTTCTGCTGATCGACAACTACGACAGTTTTACTTACAACCTGCTGCATTATCTGGGCGAGCTGGGCGCAGAGGTCGTTGTGCGCCGGAACGACGAGATTACCGTCGAAGAAGCGATGTCGATGGGGGCCGAGGGCTTCGTCATTTCGCCCGGTCCGTGCGATCCGGACAAAGCCGGTATCTGCCTTGATCTGGTAGCGGCTGCTGCGGAACGCATTGTACCTGTATTCGGTGTCTGCCTGGGGTTTCAGGCGATTGGTCAGGCTTTCGGCGGCCACATCGTCCGCGCGCCCATGCCGATGCACGGCAAGATGTCCTCAATTACCCACGACGGCACCGGCGTATTCCGCGGCCTGCCCTCGCCGATCGAAGCTACGCGATATCATTCCCTGGCCATCGATCCAGAGACCCTGCCGAATTCATTGATTGCGATAGCTCACAGCGAGGATGGGGCGATACAGGGTATCCGCCACGCGGCCCTGCCGATCCATGGTGTGCAGTTTCACCCGGAAAGCATCGCCTCTGAGCACGGTCACGATATCCTCAGGAACTTCATCGACATGACGCGCGGTAAGGAGGCAGCCTGATGAGCGACGAGATGAAGCCGGTCCTGAACAAGGTCGCCGCCGGCGAAAGCCTGAGCGCCGATGAAGCCGAAGCCGCGTTCGCGATTATCATGTCCGGCGAAGCGACACCGGCGCAGATTGCCGGTTTTCTGATGGCGCTCCGCGTACGTGGTGAAACCGTCGATGAAATTACCGGCGCGGTCCGCACCATGCGCGCCAAGATGACGGGCATCGAAGCCCCCGAGGGGGCGATGGACGTCGTCGGCACCGGCGGCGATGCATCCGGTACCTTCAATATTTCCACAGGCGCGGCCTTCGTTGTCGCCGGCGCCGGGGTGCCTGTCGCCAAGCACGGTAACCGGGCGCTTTCGTCAAAGTCTGGCGCTGCCGATGTATTGTCGTCGCTGGGCGTCAATCTGGATGCGGAATTCCCGGTCATTGAAAAAGCCATAGCCGAAGCCGGGATCGGTTTCCTGATGGCGCCGCGCCACCATAGCGCGATGCGCTTCGTCGGCCCTGTCCGCGTCGAGATGGGGGTGCGGACGATCTTTAATATCCTCGGACCGATGTCGAACCCGGCTGGTGTGAAACGCCAGTTTACCGGTGTGTACTCGAAAGAATGGTTGCGGCCGATGACCGAGGCATTGGCCAACATGGGATGCGAGGCCGCTTGGGTCGTGCACGGAGCAGACGGTCTCGATGAATTGACGACAACCGGGACGAGCTATGTCTGCCAGTTGGCGAACGGTGAAATCACGGAATTCGAGGTGACGCCGGGTGATGCCGGGTTGCCGACGGCGACGGCTGATGAACTCAAGGGTGGCGATCCCGATGCGAATGCCGAGGCATTGCGTATGCTTTTGGCGGGCGCACCCGGTCCTTATCGCGATATTGTCGTGCTGAACGCGGCGGCGTCGCTGATCGTCGCCGGCAAGGCCGGTGATTTGAACGAAGGTGCTGCGCTTGCTGTGAAATCTATCGACGAAGGCGCGGCCCGCGCGGCACTGGACAAGCTTGTCGCGATCACCAATTCCTGACGTTTTATTTGGATAAACCATGAGCGACGTACTGGCGAAAATCTGTGCCGACAAACGCGAGCACGTTGCAGCGGCGAAAGCGGTGCGTGGGCTGAGCGAGGTCGAGGCGGATGCGCGGGCGCAGGCGGCAACGCGCGGGTTCGTGCAGGCGCTTCGGGCCAAGATGGATGCGGGCGGGTACGGACTGATTGCCGAATTAAAGAAAGCCTCGCCCTCAAAAGGCCTGATCCGTGCCGATTTCGATCCCCCTTCTCTCGCTACGGCGTATGAGACCGGGGGCGCTGCGTGTCTCAGCGTGCTGACGGACAAGCCGTATTTCCAAGGCGACGACAGCTATCTGCTGGCGGCGCGTGCCGCGGTTTCGCTGCCGGTGCTACGCAAGGACTTCATGGTCGATCCCTATCAGATCGCTGAATCGCGGGCGCTGGGGGCCGACTGTATTTTGCTGATCATGGCGGCGTTGTCCGATGATCAGGCCGCTGAACTCGAAGGCGCGGCCATGGATTACGGCATGGATGTGCTGGTCGAAGTTCATGATGCCAGGGAACTGGACCGGGCGTTGAAGCTGAAATCGCCGTTGCTCGGCATCAACAACCGCAATCTCAAGACCCTGGAAGTCGATATCGCGACGACGGAAGCACTTTCCGAACTGGTTCCCGACGACCGGATCATGGTCTGTGAAAGTGGATTGTTTAAACGCACCGATCTTGACCGCATGGCGCGTGTCGGCGCGCGTTGTTTCCTGATCGGCGAAAGCCTGATGCGCGAGCACGATGTCGCGACTGCGACCCGCGCCCTGCTCGACCCGGACATGGCGGCTTAGATGGCGGAATTCACGCATATCGATGGCGACGGAAACGCGGTTATGGTCGATGTTTCCGACAAGGCCGATACCGAACGCACGGCGAGCGCCAAAGGCAGCATCTATATGCAGTCCGAAACACTGGCCAAGATCATGCAGGGCGGCGTCAAGAAAGGCGACGTTCTGTCCGTGGCGCAGTTGGCGGGCATCATGGGGGCCAAGAAGACGCCCGAGCTTATCCCGCTCTGTCATCCGCTGGCGCTGACCTCGGTAAAGGTGAACCTGATCTGCGATCCCGAGCGCCATGCCGTCGATATCGAGGCAACCTGCAAGCTCAAGGGACAGACGGGCGTCGAAATGGAAGCGTTGAGCGCCGTATCGATTGCCGCGCTTACCGTCTATGACATGTGCAAGGCCGTTGACCGGAGCATGCGAATTTCCGATATCCGCCTGACCCATAAAGCAGGCGGCAAGTCCGGCACGTTCGAGGCCGAATAAATGCTGAGCATCGAAGAAGCGCTCGACAAGATCCGCGCCGGCATCAGCCCGCTCGGCACCGAGGAAATATTCATTACCGATGGTCTGGGGCGGGTTTTAGCCGAGGATGTGATCGCCACGGTCAGCCATCCGCCGCAGGCGGTTTCTGCCATGGACGGCTATGCCGTTCGCGCAGAGGATGCGGCCAGCGTGCCGGTGGCGCTGACGCAGATCGGCGAAGCCGCTGCCGGGCACACGTTCGAGGGCAAGATCGGTGCCGGCGAATGCGCGCGCATCTTTACCGGTGGTGGACTGCCCGAAGGCGCGGACAGCATTGTCATTCAGGAAGACACCGACACCGACGGTTCGGCCGTCATCGTCAAACAGGCCGCCGTGCTAGGTGAATGGGTGCGACCGGAAGGCCTGGATTTCGCTGCCGGTAAAGTGCTGCTGAGCGCTGGCCGCGTGCTGACGGCCCGAGATATCGGCCTTGCCGCCGCTGCCGGGGCGACGTGGATCCGCGTGCGCCGCAAACCGCGCATTGCGGTACTTTCGACCGGCGACGAGATCGTCATGCCGGGAGCCCCCAGACGTCCCGATCAAATCGTCAGTTCCAATTCCGTTGCGCTGGTTGCTTATGCCGAAGTGCTGGGCGCGGAAGGTGTTTCCATCGGCATTGCCGAGGATCGTCCCGACAGCCTGCGTGAACGGCTCAGGGATGCAGCGGGTTTCGATATTCTGGTGACATCGGGCGGTGCCAGTGTCGGCGACCACGATCTGGTACAGTCGGTGTTCGGCGATGAAGGGCTGGAGCTGGGTTTTTACAAGATCGCCATGCGCCCGGGAAAGCCGCTGATCTTTGGGCGTATCGGTGAAACATACCTGCTGGGTCTGCCCGGCAATCCGGTGTCGACCGGCGTGACGGCGGCGATCTTCCTGAAGGCTGCCGTCGAATGCATGCTCGGCATTGCAGCCGCCCCGCTCTATCAGGCGGCCCGCCTCGGCCGCGACCTCAAGGCCAACGGCAAACGACTCGATTTCATGCGCGCCAGCCTCGCGCCGAGCGATTGCGACCTGCCGACGGCGACCCCGTTCGAGCGTCAGGACAGTTCCATGATGGCGCTGTTCGCCGATGCCGATTGCCTGGTCATGCGTGAAATCGGCGCGCCTGAAGCCAAGGCCGGCGATATCGTGAAAATCGTGCCGCTCGGCTTTTCCCTGACGAAATTCTAGCCTAGAAGCTGTGAACGCGGCATTTACCCTGTTGACAGAAAAAGAGAACTTAAGTAGAACAATTGATAATTGTTTGTTGTTTGTTCTTCTTATGATCCCTGGATGATCTCTACATCTTGGGTGTCTGTATGTCAGGAATAGCTATATGCTCACGCGAAAACAGTACGAACTCCTCATGTTCATCGATGAATCATTGAAGAACCATGGTGTCTCGCCGTCCTTCGACGAGATGAAGGAAGCGCTCGGACTGAAATCGAAGTCGGGCATTCATCGTCTGATTACGGGGCTTGAGGAACGCGGTTTTATCCGCCGTCTGGCACATCGCGCCCGCGCCCTGGAAGTTCTGAAATTGCCGGAAAATGCGACACCTGCGAAATCCTCTGCACCGAAACAGGTTACGCCGACATTCAAACCGAAGGTTATCGAGGGCGAATTCAGCATGGTCGGCGCGCATGCCGCCGAGGCTGCCGATGCTGTCCAGTTGCCCTTGTATGGCCGGATTGCCGCAGGAACGCCGATCGAAGCCTTGCGCGACCCCGACAGATTCATCGATGTGCCGGCCGCCATGCTCTCGGGCGGTGATCACTATGCGCTCGAGGTCGATGGCGATTCCATGATCGAGGCAGGAATCCTCGATGGGGATACGGTGATCATCAAGGAAACGGAAACGGCTGAGAACGGCGCGATTGTTGTCGCGTTTATCGATGATGGCGAGGTGACGCTGAAGCGTTTGCGCCGCAAGGGCGCGTCGATTGCGCTGGAACCCGCCAATGCCGCTTACGAGACCCGCATCTTCGGCCCCGATCAGGTCAAGGTTCAGGGCGTTCTCAAGGCACTGTACCGGTATTACTGATTTCTGCGTATGCCGTCGTCCTGAGCATGGCTCAGGACCCATGGCCGCCTGCCCCGCTCGCCATTGACGGTTCTGATTTCGGGCCCCCGGTCCGTGAACTTGATGCTATGCGTGCCGTACCGCCACAGATCGAAGCGGTCGATAACGCCCCACGGTGGCCGGCACTTGCCGCGGACGGGGATGGTGGCAACCAGCATCCAGCTCCGCCGGCAGTCGTCCATGAGCGTTATTTCACTCATCGAAATAGCGATCGGCTTGTGGGCGACATCGAACACGCATCCATTGTCATCGCATCGGAGCCGCCCCTGGGTGTGCTCTGCACTTCTGAGCCAGGGATGCGGCGTTTCGCTGTGTCCTGATCTTTGCTGCCAGTCTTCGGATTCGAATCGAGCTTTACGGCCGGAAGATGTCAGAAACGCCCCCTGTTCATGCAACACGGCAATCAGCCGGCCCTGGCCATCGATGATGATATCGGGTTGAGCAGAGAAAACCGAACCGCAGAAACCGATCATCAAAAGCGGCAGTGCGTACAACCGCCATCGCCCGGTCCATAGACACATCCACAGCCCGGACAGGACCATGATACAGAGACTCCAAAGCGGCGGTGCCGCGAGATCGACGGTTGCCCCCGGTAGCGACGCCAGATACCGGGCGCTTGAAAGGATCAGATCGATGCCTGTGCACATCATTTGCAGCGGCACGGTTTCAAGCCCGAACGGCATGGCCCAGAGCGTGACGATGCCCAAGGGCATCACCCAGAGTGCCGCCAGCGGGACGGCCACAGCATTGGCAACAAGGCCAAAGGCGGCGGCGTGTTGAAAATGATATACGGCAAATGGTGCCGTCGCCGTGCTTGCAACGACGGTGGTCAGAGTCACACCCATCAGATAACGCCCCAGATTGCGCCCTGCCCGTTCTACAGGGCCGCCCGCGCCATTGGCTGCGGCTTTCCTGCGGTGCTTGCCGAGGGCTGAATAAATCGCGATCAATGCCGTAACCGCGGCAAAGGACATCTGAAACCCCGGGCCGGTCAGGCTTTCGGGACGAAACAGCAAGATCACCGCTGCCGCCCAGCAAACGTTCCGCATGCTCAACGCCCGGCGATCCATCAGAACACCGGCCAGCATCAGCCCGGTCATCAGAAAGGCGCGCTCCGTCGGCACGGTGAACCCGGCCAGCACCGCATAGGCAAAGGCCGCCGGGATCGCCATGAGCGCGGCGGTCTTCTTGGTGTTGAGGCGAAGCGCGATAAAGGGGATTGCAGCACATAGCAACCGGACCCCGGCGAAAACGATACCGGCGACAAGGCCGATATGCAGGCCGGAAATCGCCAGCAGATGCGCAATGCCTGCGTCACGCATGACCTGCAGGACATCCGCGCCGATATAGCTGCGATGCCCTGTGAGGAGTGCTGCTGCCACGGCGCCATTTTCATCCGGTGCAAGTTCATGGACGCGTGTCGAGATCGTAAGCCTCAGCGTTTCGATTTCCCGCTGCACGGAAAGCATGCCCCAGGGTGGTGCGCGTGCTGCATCCCCGGTTTTCCGTATATCACCAAGCACGAAGCCGTATGCCCCGATACCCATAAACCAGGCGCGGCGCTGGAAATCGAAGGCGCCGGGCATGGTCGGCGGCGGTGGTGGGCGAAGTACGGCGCGCAGCGATACCCGGTCGCCAGGTAACAGATCGGTACTGTTTTCACGGTCGCCTTTAAAGCTCAGGCGAATTTTTTCGGGTATCGGCATTCGGATTTTCCGGGTGAACGCCGGGTTGGACACGATGATTCTGCCGCCCCTGCCGGAAAGCTCAATCCGCTCAATCGTTCCGGACAATCCGAGCGGCTTTGTTCGCTTCGAAATGACCGGTGCCCGCACGCTTTCCGTGCGCCATTGCGCCGACGCAAAACCAAGGGCAAACGCCGTCAGGGCTATTGCGGCAACCCTGAAGCGATCGGTTTTCACGTTCACCGTTACCAGCGTGCCGAATGCCGCTGCGAACGTCCCCAGCACGAGTGGCGGCTCTGAGGGTAAGGCGAAATAAGCGGCAATCCCGGCGCCCAGGAAAACCGGCAACCAAAGCGCCCATTGAGGCCGTTCGGCCAGCCATGCATTTTTAATCTGTGCGAACGCCTGTTTGATCCCCATGTTTCCATTAATGGGAGGATTTAAGCGATAAATTGTGTCTGCGCGCGTTTATGCTGCACACGCGAGATATTTGTGATAGATACACTCCGCGCCTCGTTTCCTTGGTGCAATTTTCAAGGAGATTACATGCCCGTCGTTACCCGATTCGCCCCCTCGCCGACTGGATTTCTGCATATCGGCGGCGCCCGTACAGCGCTCTTCAACTGGCTGTTTGCAAAGCACCATGAACAATATGGTGATGGTGGTACGTTTCTGCTCAGGGTCGAAGATACGGACCGGGCGCGTTCGACGGATGAAGCGGTCGCGGCAATCTTCGACGGTCTGAGCTGGCTGGGCCTGGATTGGGATGGGGACGCCATTTCCCAGTTTGAACGCCGCGAGCGCCACCAGGAGGTGGTTCAGCAGTTGCTCGACAAGGGGATGGCCTACAAGTGCTACTGCAGCCCTGAAGAACTGACGGCAATGCGCGACAAGGCCCGTGCCGAGGGGCAAAAGCGCATGTACGACGGCACCTGGCGCGACCGGGACCCCGGTGATGCGCCACACGGCATAGACCCGGTGATCCGCCTGCGTGCGCCGATCGAGGGTGCCACGGTGATCGAGGATCTGGTCCAGGGCCGCGTTGAAGTCGCCAACGAACAGCTTGATGACATGGTACTGCTGCGTGCTGACGGGACGCCGACCTATATGCTGGCTGTCGTCGTCGACGATCATGACATGGGGATCACGCACGTCATTCGCGGCGACGATCACCTGGTCAATGCCTTCCGCCAGGTACAGCTGTTCAAGGCAATGGAATGGGACCTGCCGGAATTTGCGCATATCCCGCTGATACACGGACCGGATGGCGCCAAACTGTCGAAACGCCACGGTGCGCTTGGTGTCGATGCATACCGCGACATGGGGTATCTGCCCGAAGCGCTCAGAAATTATCTGATGCGTCTGTCATGGTCGCATGGCGACGAAGAGATTATCTCTACCGAGCAGGCAATCGAATGGTTCGGGCTGGATGCCGTCGGTCGTGGCGCTGCACGGTTTGACTTCCAGAAGCTGGAATCCCTCAACGGCCATTATATCCGCCATACGGATAACGACCGGTTGACGGATCTGGTGATGGCGCGCCTCAACGAGGTGCTTGATGGAAAGCTTGCCGAAGGGGCTGCCGCTCGGGTAAAAATGGGTATGGATGGGTTGAAGGAACGTGCTAAGAACTTGATTGAACTTTCTGAAAGTGCAGTGTTTTATGCAATTTCACGCCCTCTCCAACCAGACGAAAAAGCCTCGCAAATCCTGACCGACGAGGCTAAGCAGACACTAACCGCATTTCGTGCCGGTGTGGCTGATATCGACGAATGGACGGAAGAAAACGTCCAAGCAGCCGCCAAGGCATATGCCGATGAACACGAAATGAAGCTCGGCAAAGTGGCGCAGCCGCTTCGTGCGGCGCTGACGGGGACCACGGTGTCCCCCGGAATATTCGAGGTCATGGCCGTTCTCGGCCGTGAAGAAACCCTCGCCCGGCTGGATGACGTGAACTGACACGCACCGGCGACAACAAAACGCGCTCAAACAAAGAGCGCGACTGCGGACCGGATCGCCGGCCGCACGCAACAGAGGAGAGACCTGAATGAGTAACGAAAAAAGTTTTACCCTCACCGATAACCAGAGTGGCGATAGCTGGGAATTGCCGGTGATGCACGGTTCACTCGGTCCTGACGTGATCGATGTGCGCAAATTGTATGCTCAGACCGGCTGCTTCACCTACGATCCGGGGTTCACCTCGACAGGTAGCTGTGAATCCAAGATCACCTTTATCGACGGTGACGAAGGTGTTTTGCTGTATCGCGGTTATCCGATCGAACAGCTCGCCGAACATTCCGACTTTATGGAAGTCTGCTATCTGCTCTTGTACGGAAACCTGCCGACGGAATCAGATAAGACCAAGTTCGAGCATGACATCACCTACCATACGATGGTGCATGAACAGATGCAGACCTTCCTGCGCGGGTTCCGCCGCGATGCACACCCGATGGCGGTGATGTGCGGTATGGTTGGCGCTTTGTCGGCGTTCTATCACGACTCACTGGATATCAGCGATCCGAAGCACCGTATGATTTCTTCGTACCGCATGATCGCCAAGATGCCGACCATTGCGGCACTGGCATACAAGTACAACCTCGGCCAGCCCTACACGTATCCGAAAAACAAGCTGCGGTATGCCGAGAACTTCCTGCACATGCTGTTCTCCACCCCGTGCGAGGAATATGAGATCGATCCGGTCCTGGCGCGAGCCATGGACGTTATCCTGATCCTGCATGCCGACCATGAACAGAACGCTTCGACATCGACGGTCCGCCTCGCCGGTTCGTCGGGCGCCAATCCGTTCGCCTGCATCTCGGCGGGCATTGCGTCGCTTTGGGGGCCCGCACATGGCGGGGCCAACGAGGCGGTGCTCAACATGCTGGAAGAAATCGGCGACAAGTCGAACGTCAGCGCGTTCGTCGAAAAAGCCAAGGACAAGGAAGATTCGTTCCGTCTCATGGGCTTCGGTCACCGTGTCTACAAGAACTTCGATCCGCGTTCGCGTGTCATGCGCACCCAGTGCCACAAGGTACTTGATGCACTCGGCGTGCATGACGAGCCGCTGCTCGAAATCGCCCTTGAGCTCGAGAAAATCGCGCTTGAGGACGAATACTTCATCGAGAAGAAGCTGTATCCGAACGTCGATTTCTATTCGGGTATCATCTTCAAAGCGATGGGGATTCCTACGACCATGTTCACGGCGCTGTTCGCCGTGGCGCGTACTGTCGGCTGGATTGCCCAGTGGAACGAGATGATCGAGGATCCGAGCCAGAAAATCGGACGTCCCCGCCAGCTCTTCACCGGTGCCGAAAAGCGCGATTACCTCGAAATCGCCAAGCGCTAACGCAAATACAGGTCACTCTTCGACGGCGCGGGAGCGATCCCGCGCCGTTTTATTATGCGCTGCCTGATTTGACTGAGTTCAACACAACACGCGCGGCGGCGACCGATGGCAGGTCATCGCCGGGTTTGAGATCATCAAGAGCACGGGCGATATCGGCGGTTTGCTGGGGTGCGGTACCTGCACCGGGGCGCAGCAGGTCGGCCAGCGCGGGCGCCATGGCGTCGGGGGTGCAGTTTTCCTGCAGGAATTCAGGGATTGCGGGCTTGTCGAGGATAAGATTGACGATCGAAGCATATTTAACCCGGATCAGCCTTTTGGCGATGAACGCTGTCAGCGGCGACAGACGATAGGCGATCAGGCTCGGCACCCCGGCCATGGCCAATTCCAGCGAAACAGTACCGCTGGCGGCGATCGCAGCATCGGCAGCGGCAAAGGCATCGTATTTCTCTGCCTGATCATCGATGACCAGGGTGTTGTCCCAGTCCGATGTGCGAACGCGAATTTCATTGGCAATGCCTGTCAGTGTCGGCAGCACAACCCGGCAGGGTCCGACAATGGATATGGCCCGGCTGATGGTTTCGCCGAATATATCGATCAGGCGCGAAATCTCGCTCATACGGCTGCCGGGCAAGGCCAGGATGACCCGCTCGTCTGATCCGATGCCGTGCCGTTCGCGAAAGGCTTTCCCATCCCCCCGGTCGGCACCGCTCTCAAGTATCGAATGGCCGACGAATGTGGCGGCAACCCCGGCGCGTTCGAAATACGGCGGCTCGAACGGCAAAAGACACATGACGTGATCGACGAGTTTTGCGACCTTGTTGGCCCGGCCCGGCCGCCATGCCCAGACGGATGGTGCCACATAGTGCACGACCGGCACGCCGGAATGCCTGAGCCGTTTGGCGACGCGAAAGCAGAAATCAGGGGCATCGATGGTCACGACAACATCCGGTTTGCTGTTCAGAACAGCGTCGGCGGTTTCGTGAATGCGGCCGAGTATTTTCGGGATGCGTGGCAGAACCTCGGCCAGCCCCATGATAGTCAACTCATCCATAGGAAACAGGCTTTCAAGGCCCTTGTCAGACATCAGTGGTCCGCCGACACCGGAAAAGCGGACTTCCCGATCCCCACTCAACCCCTTGATACCTTCCACCAGGCGCATGCCAAGGACATCGCCCGACGGTTCACCGGCAATCAGGAAAATATGCAGCGGCTCGCTCATTGCCATACCCCGTCAGCATCAACGCCAACAAGAAACAATCCTTGCTCGTCGGCTAATGCGGCTGTACCCCGGCGATCGATCAGAAAGGCATTTCCGGCTTCGATCACAATCCCGTCCAGACCGCAGGCTTTGGCATTGATGATCGTCTCCGGCCCAATGGTCGGCAGATCGGCACGGCGTTCCTGACCGGGCTTCAACGTCTTTGCCATGATGCCGCCGGCATTTCCCTGACCGGCCAGTCGTTTCAGCATCGCATCCGTGCCATCGGCTTGCTCTTCACTGATGATTTCGCCGCCCCGGACCACGGCTGCCTGTCCGGCATCGCGTATGCCAAGCTCTTTCGCGGCTTTTACGGCAAGCACGATATCGGATGATTGTGCCGCTGTTGGTTGGATCTTGCCGACAATCCCTTTCGGCATCAGATAATCCGGCAACAATTCATCGGCACCGATAACGCCGAAGCCTTCCCCCTCGAGGGCTTTGATCAAAGCCGCAAGAAGACCATCGTCGCCGAGGGCGGCGGCACCGCTTGAGGCGAAGAATTTGATGCCCCACCAGTCTGGCCGCAATTCCTTCAAGCCGGGGCGGCGGATTGACCCGGCCATGACCAGCGTGTCGCAGCCTTTGGATTTCAGATTTTTGACCGTTTCTCCGCCGGCGCCGAGGCGGATGACGGCGTGGCTGTCATCGGCGAATTGCGCCGGATCCCCTTGCCCGTCGAAAACGACCACATGAAAAGGTTTTTTAAGGGAAAGGCATGCGTCGCGGACAAGCACCGGCAGCATGCCTCCGCCGGCGAGGATGCCGAGCTTGCTATGCGGCATCTTCCATATGCGGCTGGCAGATCCGGCGAGATGAATCACTGTTGATGAAATTGACGATTTCCATGACAGGTTCATTGTCGCTGAAATCCTCAATCACATCTTGCAGCCGCTCGGCCATCGTGCCTTCTTCGGCAAAAATCATGCGGTATGCCTTACGGATCTCATGGATCAAATCACGCGAGAAACCACGGCGCTTCAATCCGACGATGTTCAGGCCTTCCAGTTTGGCGCGGTTGCCGGTGACAATCCCATAAGGGATGACATCGTGTTCAACGCCGGTTTTGCCGCCGATCATGGCATGTCTGCCGATACGTACGAACTGATGAACAGCCGAGAGACCGCCAATGATCGCCCAGTCTTCGATGACGACATGCCCGCCAAGTGTGGCACTGTTGACGAGGATTACGTTATTTCCGATCAGACAGTCGTGGGCGACATGGGCACCGACCATGAAAAGGCAGTCGTCACCGACCTTGGTCAACAAGCCGCCGCCGTCCGTTCCCGGGTTCATCGTTACGTGTTCGCGAATAACGTTGCGTTCACCGATTTCAAGCGTTGACGGTTCGCCCTTGTATTTTAGGTCCTGCGGCTGATGGCCGATGGACGAGAACGGAAAGATACGGGTTTCGGCACCGATAGTGGTGCTTCCGGCAACGACAACGTGCGACAAAAGTTCGACCCGGTCACCAAGGCGGACACCTTTGCCAACCACGGAATACGGGCCGATCTTAACGCCACTGCCGATCTCCGCGGCCGGGTCGACGATAGCTGTCGGGTGAATATCGGTCATTCCTATGTCCTAATCAGCCTTGTCGACAATCATTGCCGTGAATACGGCTTCGGCCATCACAGCCCCATCGGATTTGGCAACGCCCTTGAAACGCCATACCTTCCCGCGCCCGTGTTCCTTGGTGACTTCGAGATTCAGCGTATGCCCCGGCAGAACGGGCTTGCGGAAGCGGGCGTTATCAATGGACATGAAATACACGAGTTTGTCGGCAGCGGTGTTATCCAATCCTTCGATCACGACGATCGCCGCCGTTTGCGCCATGGCTTCGACGATCAGTACGCCAGGCATAATCGGGTGGTCCGGAAAATGGCCCTGAAAAAAAGGCTCGTTTACCGTCACGTTCTTGATGCCCGTGGCGCTTTCGCCGGGAACGATGTCCTGCACCTTGTCGATCAGCAGAAACGGGTATCGGTGCGGTATGCGTTCCATGATACCGGCGATATCCACGTCATGGCCGGTAGTGGTCGTTTCAGCGTCCATACCTAGCTCCCCTTTTTCTTGGCCAAACGCTCGATCATGGCCACTTCCTTTAACCAGGCGCGAACGGGCTTTGCCGGACTACCGCCCATTTCCTGACCGGGGTCTACATTTCGCATGACCCCGCTTTGTGCGGCAATCCGCGATCCGCTGCCGATTTTCAAATGTCCGGCGACACCGACCTGACCTGCCAATACCACGAAATCGCCAAGTTCCGTACTGCCGGATATCCCGGCCAAGCTGACGATAACGCAATTTTGTCCGATCTGAACGTTGTGGGCAATCTGTACAAGGTTATCGATCTTGGTACCGTCACCGATAACCGTATCCGGACCTGTGCCGCGGTCGATGGTTGTATTGGCTCCGATTTCAACATTCGATCCGACAATAACCCTACCCAGTTGGGGAACCTTAACGTGTCCACCTGGACCCATTGCAAAGCCGAAACCGTCCTGACCGATGCTTGCTCCCGCATGGATAATCGTCTCTTCACCGATCATCGCATTCATGATATTGGCGTTCGCCCCTATCCGGGTGTTTGCACCGATTTGCACGCCGTTGCCAATAACTGCGCCGGGAGCAATGATCACACCATCGCTTATTTCTGCGCGACTACCGATCACGGCATGTGCGCCTATTTCAACGTTGTCGCCGATCAGGGCGTCGACAGCGATTGTGGCCGAGGCATGCACCTGGCCATCCGATGTCGGCATCGGATAGAACAAGGACGCAACCCGTGCATAGGCGTGATAAGGCTCGGGCGTGACCAGAAGATCCATGCTGTCCGGCGCCAGGTCTGCTACATCCGGTGCAATAATGCAGGCGCCGGCTTTCGAGGCTCTGAAAGTCTCGGTGTATTTCCGATTATCGAGAAAACTTACATGCGCGTTTGTCGCCACATCCAAAGACATAACATCATGAAATAATCGCGATGTATCCTTTGAATTAATGCACTCGGCACCGGCCGTCTCGGCAATTTGCGCCAGACTGAACGGCCCGGCGTTCCTGAAGAACCGGGAATCAGCCATTATATCTAGTTTTTCGGCAAGTCGACCTGAATGGTCGGCAGTTTCTGGTCGAGTTGCTTGAGAACCTCTTCCGTAATTTCGTGCTTGTTTTTGACATAAATGATCTGAGAAAACCGCAAAATTACGTCGTAATCATTTTTTTCCGCTATGTTTGCGATAACTTCATTCAATGCATTTTCAACCTGAAACATGGCCTTTTTCTGGCTGTCTTCCAGGGCGCGGCGGCGCTCTTGAACCATTTGCTGGACGCCGACTACACGTTGCTCGAATTTGCGGCGCTCATCGGCAAATGCTTCTGGTGCCAATAGCGTTTGTTTTTTGGCGAGTTCCTGTTGTGCGGATCTTAAGGCTTCCTGTTCGTTCTGGATTTCACCCTGGATCTTGTTCTGGTAATTGATGATCTGTTCACGGATCGATTTGACCGATACGGCATCGCGGCGGATTTTGCCGATATCAATGACCGCGATCAACAAAGCATCACTTGCAACGGGTGTTTGAGCCTTCACAGAATTCGCAGGCGTCACGGACGCAAAGAAAGCTATAATCAGCGAAAATGCTATGGTGCGTAAAAACAACTTTGCCTCCTAAAATTTTGTGCCGAAATTAATCCGCACATATTCTTTTCTGTCGAAATCCTCTTTCAGAACCGGGTACGCAAAATCAACCCCAAGCGGCCCGAAAGGCGACTCCCATGTTATGCCCGCGCCGACCCCCATGCGCAACGAGTTCTCGTCGGCGGTTGTGGAATTCGTCGGTGACAACGTGCTGGATGAGCCTAGGTCCGTGAAAAGCCGCCCAGTAACGCCAAGTTCGTCAGGCAGACCCGAGGGGAATGATAGCGCGAGGGAAGCGGAATACATGAATTCCCCCCCCAAAGCATCGTCCGTTGCAAGGTCACGCGGCCCGATACCAGACGTTTCAAAGCCACGCACATCATCGCCGCCCACGAAGTAGCGTTCAGATAAGACGACATCTTCCCCAATGCCGGCAATATAGCCGACTTTGCCCCGCGTCGAGATAATCCATTGGTCGGCCAAGGAATAATAGTTCACTGCGATTGCGGTATTGCGAACATGGCGGATCGAACCACCAAGACCGGCGAGGTCTGTATCGAGCTTGAGGATATAGCCTTTCGTCGACTTGATCTTTCTGTCGCGGCGGTCATAGGCGATGGAATGGCCGAGTTCGGAGAGCGTTTCCTCGCCTTCCTGTGCTCTGATCAAGCTTGATGCATCGTCATCAATATTAGAAATATCGGTCAGCCGTGCCGTATACCGCCAGGCTTCCGACAGATTCTCGGTAATCTCATATCCGGCCCGGAGTCTGCCGCCAGTTCGCTTAATATCGAACGAGCTGGTATCCTGCAGGTCCCGGGTTGTTCTAAACAGGTCGAAACCTGCACTAAGATCCCGATCCAGAAAATATGGCTCTGTGAAGCTGAAATCCAGTTCTGAAGCCGCAGCCGCAAGCTGGAACTTAACCCCGACATCCTGACCACGGCCCAGGAAGTTGGTTTCCCGTAAACGGATGTCGCCGAGAACCCCGACGCTGGATGAGAAGCCGGCGCCGATTGTGATCTGCCCCGTGGGCTTTTCCTCGACATTGACATTGATGATGGTTTTATCGGGGGCGTCTCCGGCAATCTGCTCGACATCGACTTTTGCGAAGAACCCAAGGTTCTGGATGCGCGTCTTCGAACGGCGAAGTTTTGAAGCGTTAAAGGCATCGCCTTCAACAAGTCTGAACTCGCGGCGGATCACCTTGTCGAGGGTTCGGACGTTTCCGGCGATGTTGATGCGTTCGACGAAAACCCTGGGGCCTTCGTTCACCACATACTTGACGTTAATGGTTTTGTTCTCGCGATCACGGTTAACGCGTGGCCGGATTTCCACGAACGCAAACCCCAGCGTACCGACAAGCTCCGTCAACCGGTCGATGGTTTTTTCGATTTCATCGGCGCTGTACCAATCGCCACTCTCAACTTCGAGGGCGGTTTTCAGATCCTCATCATTCAGGTTTTTGAGGCGTGCTTCGACTTCAAGATCGCCGAAACGGTAACGCTCACCCTCTTCAATCGCGAATGTCAGGAAGAACGCCTTTTTATCAGGTGTCAGTTCCGCAACCGCCGTGTTTACCTTGAAGTCGGCATAACCGTTGGCCAGATAGAATCTGCGCAGCAATTCCCGGTCGAGATTCATGCGGTCGGGATCGTAAACGTCATCCGTAGAAAAGAAACGCCACCATGTGGTCTCACGCGTTTGGATGACTTCCCGGAGGCGTCCGTCACTGAATTCCCTGTTACCGATAAAGCGAATACTGCCGATTGCCGTCTCGGCCCCTTCGGCGATTTCGAAAACAAGGTCGACGCGGTTCTGCTCGAGCTGAATGATTTTCGGCTCGACGTTGACGGCGAACAGACCGCTTTGACGATAAAGTGTCAGGATACGTTTGACGTCGTCCTGAATTTTCGTCCGGGTGTAGATGACGCGCGGTCGCAACGATATTTCGGTTTTAATGGTTTCGGCATCGAATTCGTGGTTTCCCTCGATCGCGATGCGGTTGATGATCGGGTTTTCGACAACGTTCACAACCAGCGTATTGCCCTCGCGCCTGAGCGAGATATCGGCAAACAGACCCGTCGCAAAGAGACTCTTCAACGAACGGTCGATGCGCCGGGGGTCGAAGGGATCGCCCTCTTGGATAACCATATAGGAGCGCACTGTGCCGGGGTCGACGCGTTGTGCGCCGCGCACTTCTACGGTCTGGATAACGTCGGCCTGTGCGATCTCAACCGTCTCGGCTGCGGATGCGGATATGGTTAATGACGAAAGCGGCCCTATGGCCGCTGTCATCAACGCAACCGCCGTAAGCCGGGCCAATCCCGTCACGCTTATCTCCCCAATCGCCGAGCCAACAGGCTTTCAGGCGCTAATACTCTCGGATTCAAAGAACTTTTATCAAAGCCCCAATATCCGAACGATATCATTCCAAGTCACAGATACCATGAGAATCAATACCAAAGCCAGTCCAATTCGGAAACCGTATTCTTGTGCCCGATCACCAAGCGGCTTGCCGCGAACAGCCTCGATTCCCATGAACAGAAGGTGGCCACCATCAAGTATCGGGATCGGGAACAGATTTATAAGCCCGAGGTTGATCGACAACACAGCCATGAAAAAGAATAATTGCAGTGCGCCCTGCTCGGCGGCTTGCCCTGACATCTGCGCAATTGCGATCGGTCCGCCGAGGTCCTTGAAATTACCCTGCCCGATCAGAAGCTTGCCGATGTTGTTCAATGCCTGCCCGGTAATGGAGACGGTTTTCTCGACACCAAACCAGGCAGCGGATAACGGATTGAGGCGTTTGTGCTCGCCGATGATCCCCTGCATACGGATGCCCAGTCTGCCAACGGTGAGGCCATCCTGGTCTGCGGGCTGTGGCGTAACACTCAGTTCTATTTCGCGCTCGCCCCGCAAAACGGTCAGCGGCAGAGTCTGGCCGGGGCTGGCGGAAACGATTTCCTGCACAACCCCGGGATTATCGATTTGGGCATTGTTCAGGCGGACAAGCACGTCATCAGCTTCGATGCCGGCAGTGGCGGCGGCGGAATCCGCCATGACCTCGCCGACGGAGACGCGAATCTGCGGCACGCCGACCGACATGGCGATAACGGCCAGTACCAGCATGGCGAAGATAAAGTTGATGGCGGGGCCTGCAAAGACGATCGCGGCACGTTGTCCGACGGTTTTGAAGGCAAAAGAAACGGATTTCTCTTCATCGCTTAATTCGTGTGGGCCGTTCGATGCTGCTTCACCTGCCCCTTTTTCGAGGAAACCTTGAGCGCTGTCAGCTTCGCCTTCCTCTGCCATGCCGAACATTTTGACATAGCCGCCGAGTGGGACGGCGCTGACCCGCCAGCGTGTGCCGGCCTTGTCAAACCAGCCGAAGATTTCCGGACCGAAGCCGATGGAAAACACTTCGACGCGGACACCATTGCGCCTTGCCACCCAATAGTGACCGAATTCATGAACGAAAACGATGATCGAAAGGACGACGAGAAACCAGAGCACGGTGTTGAGGGTGTCGAAATCCATTGCGGGCCTTTATTTGTTGATTTTTTCTGCAACAGATATGCGGGTGTAAAGCCTTGCCGTCAATGTCCGGAACGAAAATACACCAATGTTATCTGCTGCTTGCTATTGTTTTTTCACTTGCGATGCGTCGCGCCTCTTTATCGATTGCGTAGACATCATCCAGAGACGTCAGATTGGTTCTGGGGATTTGCTCAAGTGTCGCTTCGACGACGGCGGCGATATCGAGAAAACCAAGCCCTCCCTTGAGGAAGGCATTCACCGCTATTTCGTTGGCGGCATTAAGAACCGTCGGCGCGGAACCGCCAATGTTCAGGACCTCGCGCGCCAGGCGAAGCGCCGGGAACCGCACCGGGTCCGGGGCTTCGAACGTCAATGTGGCAATATCTTCCAGTTTCAGGCGCGGCGATGGTGCTTCCATCCTGTCCGGCCATGCCAGCGCGAAAGCGATCGGCGTGCGCATGTCGGGCGTGCCAAGCTGCGCCAGCACAGATGCATCGACATATTCGACCATGCTGTGAATGACGGACTGTGGATGTACCAGAATCTCGATCTGCTCGCCGGCGACGGGAAACAGGTGGTACGCCTCGATCAACTCCAGGCCTTTGTTCATCATGGTCGCGGAATCGACGGAAATCTTGGCGCCCATTGACCAGTTGGGATGCGCAACGGCTTCTGCCGGCGTCACTTTCGTCAAGGTATCCAGCGAACGCTCACGGAACGGACCGCCGGAAGCCGTCAGAATGATTTTCTCGACCCGTTCCGGACGCTCGAAATCAAATACCTGATAGATCGCGCTGTGTTCTGAGTCGACGGGAATAAGCCGGGCATTTGCACTGGCAACCTCGCGGCAGAAAAACTCCCCGGCAGAAACCAGACATTCCTTGTTCGCGAGACCGACAATGGCGCCCCGCCGCACTGCTTCCAGTGTCGGGGCCAGGCCCGCTGCACCGACAATTGCCGCCATGACCCAGTCGCTTGGCCGCATAGCGGCCTCGATCAGGGCGTTCCGCCCGGCTGCAGCTTCAATACCGCTACCGGACAAGGCGGATTTGAGATCCTCATAAAGGGTTTCGTCGGCGATGACGGCCATGTTCGCGCCGACCTCGATGGCCTGTTCCGCCAAAAGCTGGACATTGCTGTTGCCGCTTAGGGTGTCGACCTGAAACCGGTCGGGGGAACGTTTGATCAGATCGATAGTGTTACAGCCGACCGATCCCGTGGAGCCGAGAACGGTTACCGTGCGCGGGGCCTTGCTTTCAGTGGCCAATGGACTGATTACAGCCATGGCATGACATCCCGTCCCAATGTGTATTTAAGAATGGCAATCGCGACGGCACCGGCAACAAGGGCATCCACACGATCCAGAACGCCGCCATGACCGGGGATGAGTGTCGAACTGTCCTTGACGCCGAAATGTCGCTTTATGGCGCTTTCCAGCAAGTCACCGGCCTGACTGGCGATTGCGACGACGGCACCCCATATGCCCAGCAACAATGGGGATCCATCCCAATAGACGGCGAACGATCCTGCGACGAGCGTGGCAATCGTGATGCCGCCGATAAAGCCGGCCCAGGTCTTTTTGGGGCTGATACGTGGTGCCAGTTTCGGCCCGCCGATGCTGCGCCCGGAGATATAAGCCGCAATGTCGGCCGTCCAGACAACGGCGAATAACCAGAAAATCGTGATCATCCCCGACGCAACATCGCCGCGCAGCCAGATCAGGATGCCGGATGGAATGCTGATGTATAAAATACCTGCAATCAGCCATTTTGGATTACCACCGCACATGCGGGACCATTCCCAACCCATGGCGATGGCCGCAGCCAGAACAAGCGCGGTAAACCAGGGTGGCCCATAATATACGGCCGCAAGCGCAGGCACCGCCATCACGGCAGCGGAAACGGCGCGCAAGTTCATGCCCGAAAGGCGTTTCTCAGTTGTGGCTGGTGCCGAAGCGGCGTTCACGTCGCCCGTACTCCTTGATTGCCGAGGCCAAATCTTCGGCGTTGAAGTCCGGCCAGTGTTTGTCGATGAAGACAAACTCTGCATATGCGAGCTGCCATAGCAGGAAATTACTGATGCGCTTCTCTCCGCTGGTCCTGATCAACAGGTCCGGATCGGGGATGCCATACGTGTAAAGCGCTTGTTCAAATGTGTGTTCATCGATTTGCGACGGCTTCAGGTCGCCCGCAGCGGCACGTTCGGCAAGCTTCCTGGCCGCCATCACCAGTTCGTCACGCCCACCGTAGCTCAGTGCGAGAACCAGCGTAATGCGGGTATTCTGCGCTGTGCGGCTTTCCGCTTCTTCAATGGCGGCAATGATATCCGCCGCCAACCGCGTGCGGTCGCCGATAACCTTGAGGCGCACGCCCTTATCGCAAAGATTGCTGATTTCTCTTTTGAGATAAAGCCGGAGAAGCCCCATCAGATCAGCAATTTCGGTTGCAGGACGCTTCCAGTTTTCAGAAGAAAAACTGAACAATGTCAGATACTTGACGCCTGTATCTGCAGCAGATTCTAATGTTTTTCGTACGGCTTCGGCGCCTGCTTTATGACCCATGGAACGCGGTTTTCCACGAGCATTCGCCCACCGACCATTGCCGTCCATGATGATTGCGACATGGACCGGTATAGTTTCATCTTCGGTTTTCGTGAGCGGTGCAATGCTCATGGTCAGACCTGCATGATCTCCTGCTCTTTATTGGCCAGCGCTTCGTCGATATCGGCGATGTGCTTGTCGGTGAGTTCCTGCACCTCTTCTGAATAATCATGAAGCGCATCTTGAGGAATATCCCCGTCCTTTTCGGCTTTTTTAAGGTCATCCAGTGCGCTGCGGCGGACATTGCGGACAGCAATCTTGGCTTCTTCCGCATATTTGCCGGCGACCTTGACCAGTTCCTGGCGCCGTTCTTCGCTGAGCGGCGGGATCGGGATTCGCACGAGCGTCCCGTCTACCGCGGGATTGAGGCCGAGACCGGAGTCAATAATAGCCCTTTCGACCGCCTTGACGTTGCCTTTATCCCAGACCTGGATGGAGAGCATTCGCGCTTCCGGGACGGAGACGCTGCCAACCTGATTAAGGGGCATGTTCGCGCCATAGCAGTTGACCTGAATGGGATCGAGCAGGCTGGTGGATGCACGGCCGGTCCGGAGACCGCCAAATTCTTCATGCAGAACCTCGACAGCCCGTGTCATGCGGTGATCGATATCTTTACGTGTGCCGTTGATATCACTCATCAACGCCTCCCTTACTTTTCGTTGTTGTCCGAAATTGTCGTAAACGTTCCCAGTCCGGCGACAACATCGGCGAATGCGCCCGGATTGTGAATGGAAAACACCAAAATGGGAACCGCGTTTTCGCGTGCCAGGGCGATCGCCGAGGTATCCATGACCCGCAGGTCCTGAGAGAGCACGTCCTGATAGCTCAAATGCTCGTAACGCGTTGCGGTGGAGTCTTTTTTCGGGTCGGCGGAATAGACCCCGTCAACCTGTGTCCCCTTCAGAAGGGCATCGCAGTTCATTTCGACGGCACGCAATGCCGCTGCCGTATCCGTTGTGAAAAACGGGTTGCCGGTGCCGGCGGCGAAGATCACGACGCGGCCCTTCTCCATGTGCCTGACGGCGCGGCGGCGGATATACGGTTCGCAAACCGAAGCCATCGGAATGGCGGAAAGAACGCGGGTGCTGACTCCCTTGCTTTCCAGCATGCTTTGCATGGCGAGTGCATTCAGCACGGTGGCAAGCATGCCCATGTAATCGCCTGTGGTACGTTCGATATTTGCAGCGGCCAGCGAAACACCCCTGAAGATGTTGCCGGCGCCGATAACAAGGCAGACCTGAACGCTGTTTTCGTGAACGGATTTAATTTCTTCGGCAATTCGGTCAACGGTTTCGGCATCAAGTCCGAAACCCTGGCTTCCCATCAGGGCCTCGCCTGACAGTTTAAGCAGTACACGCTTGTATTTGGTTGGTGTACTCATTCCCGCTCCTGCCTAAAACCCAAACCTGTCGTATGCGAAATATGTATAAGAAAAGGCCGAATCCCGGCCCATTTCGCAGTATAACAGGGTTCCCGGTTGTCACGACCGGAAATCGGCACGGTGCTGTCAAAACACCGCGCCGGACCGGTACTTTTTAGTTGCCACCTGCCACAGCAGCGACTTCAGCGGCAAAGTCCTCTTCTTTCTTTTCGATGCCTTCACCAAGCACGAAAAGCTTGAAGCCCGTGACTTTGACGGCACCGCCGGCAGCCTTGCCGGCATCTTCGACGACCTTGGACAGTTTGCTTTCGCCGTCGATGACGAAGGTCTGTTCGAGCAGGCAGACTTCCTCATAAAACTTGCGCAAACGGCCTTCGACCATCTTTTCGATGATGTTTTCGGGGCGGCCCGATTCGCGGGCCTGTTCGATCAGTACCTGTCGCTCGCGTTCGACGGCATTCTGATCCAGATCTTCACGGCCGATCGATTGTGGACGTGCTGCTGCGATGTGCATCGCAAGCTGCTTGCCGACTTCTGCAAGGCCGTCCGTGCCACCTTCGCTTTCCATCGCGACCAGAACCGCGATCTTGCCGAGGCCCGGTACAAGCTGGTTGTGAACATAGCTTGCAAGCACGCCTTTTTCGACGCTGAGCGAAGCAATGCGGCGAATATTCATGTTTTCGCCGATGGTTGCGACGTTGTGGGTGATTTCCTCGGCGACGGTGCGGCCGGTCCCCGGATACGCCATGCCGTTCAGGGCTTCGATGTCGTCGGCATCAACGGACAACTTGCAGATGTTGCCGACAAGTGCCTGGAAGGCGTCGTTGCGGGCGACGAAGTCGGTTTCAGCGTTGACTTCGCATACGGCGCCCTTGTTGCCTTCGATGTGAACGCCGACAAGGCCTTCGGCGGCAACACGGCCGGCTTTCTTGGCAGCGGCGGCGAGGCCCTTGGTGCGCAGCCAATCGACGGCTGCTTCCAGATCGGCATCATTCTCGGCCAGCGCTTTTTTGCAATCCATCATGCCCGCGCCGGTCTTTTCGCGCAGTTCCTTAACCAATGCTGCAGTGATCTCAGCCATTGTTTTTCCTCGTTATTCCGAAATGTGTTTACTTGTCAGGGGAAAGCGGAGGCCACGAGCGGCCTCCGTCCCGTTGCGTTCCTTAGCTTTTGGCGGCGTCGCCTTCGGCCGGAGCATCGGCAGCAGTTTCCACGGCGGCCTCGATCGGTGCCGGAGCAGCTTCTTCAGCTGCCGGCGCCGCTTCAGCGACGACAACGGCTTCCGCAGGTGCCGGTTCGACCGGAAGTTCTTCGGCCGGCCCTTCAGCCGCACCGATGTCGCCACCGGCAACGCCGATTTCAGCCTGAATGCCATCAAGTACCGAGCCGACCATCAGATCGCAGTACAGGCCGATGGCGCGGATTGCATCGTCATTGCCCGGGATCGGGTGCGTGATGCCTTCCGGATCGGCATTGGAATCGATGACGCCGACAACCGGAATGCCCAGTTTGTTGGCTTCGTTGATTGCGATGTCTTCCTTGGTCGTGTCGATGATGACCAGAATGTCCGGCAGACCGCCCATATCCTTGATGCCGCCCAGTGCGCGCTCGAGCTTTTCCATCTCGCGCGTCAGCATGAGCTGTTCTTTTTTCGTCAGACCTTCGATTTGCGCCTGATCGTCGAACATCTTCTCAAGGTCTTTCAGACGCTTGATCGAGTTCGAAATCGTCCGCCAGTTGGTCAGCATACCGCCGAGCCAGCGATGGTTGACGTAATACTGACCGCAACGCTTGGCCGCTTCGGCAACGCGCGACTGCGCGGCACGCTTGGTGCCGACGAACAGCACGCGGCCGTTGCGTTTGACGACGTCGCGGACAGCGACCATCGCCTGGTGCATGAGCGGCACGGTCTGTTGCAGATCGATGATGTGGATACCGTTACGGTCGCCGAAGATGTACGGAGCCATCTTGGGGTTCCAGCGGCGGGTGTTGTGACCAAAGTGAACGCCAGCTTCGAGGAGCTGACGCATCGTGAAATCGGGAAGCGCCATAAGCCTTTTTCCTTCTCCGGTTAAGCCTCCGCGAGTGTGGCCGGAAATCCGGCACCGGAACGACGTTGTTTATGAATTTGCATAAACTGCCGCAAAACCCGCGTGTGAAATCGCGCGTGGTTTAACTGCTGGCGCCGGGGAATGCAAGCCGCTTTAAGCGAACAAGCCAATTTAAACGGGGGGCCGGCTCGGCGGACTTTGGGGACGGAAAGGCGACAACGTTGGGGCCGGGGTCCTCGCGAAGCGCCTTGGCGTCGGCGCTTGCAAAGCCCAGAACCGCGACGACCAGCGCTACGGGAAAAATCCAGACCAGGCTAAATGCCAAAAACCTGAGTATATCGGCGCTTTCCGGGCCCATTCGTACCTCCTTGCAGGCATAGTTTAACCGATTGCCGTGCCTGCGTGAATTCTCTCTTTCGTAGCAATTTGTTTGAACAGGTGCGCCTATGGGCCAATCAAGCGTGTGATAGCGCACTAATGGTACTTTCTAAAATTGAGATTTACAGGCATTTTCCAACCAATTGAGCTTTTGGAGATCGTTATGACCAATATGAATGAACTGGGCCAGCCGATCGGTTTTCCCCTGCCCGACTGGAAACCCTGTGATTATCCCCCCAGGGCCCCAATGCAAGGCCGCACCTGCCGTCTGGAGCCGCTGGATGCCGCGAAGCATGCCAGTGACCTTCACAGCGCCAATATGACCGATAAGGAAGGCCGCATCTGGACGTACATGGGATACGGGCCGTTCGAAACCGAGGACGCCTACCGGGCATGGGTCGAAAAGGACGCCATGGGCGACGATCCGCTGTTTCATGCCATCATAGATCTGCAAAGCAGCAAGGCCGTCGGTGTCGCCAGTTATCTCAGGATCGAGCCCAAGGTCGGTTCGATCGAGGTCGGTCACATCAATTATTCGCCGCTTTTGCAGCGTACCGTCGCCGCGACGGAAGCCATGTACCTGATGATGGCGCGGGTTTTCGACGAACTTGGATACAGGCGCTATGAGTGGAAGTGCGACAACGCCAACGCGAAGTCACGTGCAGCCGCTGCCCGCCTGGGTTTCACCTTTGAAGGTGTGTTCCGCCAATGCACAATCTACAAGGGCCGCAACCGCGACACTGCGTGGTTTTCGATCATCGATTCCGAATGGCCGGCGTTGAAGGAAGCTTTTCAGGCGTGGTTCGACCCCACGAATTTCGATGCGAACGGCAAGCAGAAGCAGGCGTTATCGGTGCTGACGGCGAAGGCGCTGGGACGCTAATACCCTATTCCGTCATTCCCGCTTTCGTGGGGATGACGGTTATTACAGTTCCCGAACGTCGAGGATGCCGGGTAGCGAACGGACCGCCAGCGACAGTTCGTGCGAAAGCGCGTAATCGTCACCGAGGTTGATGATCACCTCTTCGTTGCGTTCGCGCAGTTTGGCGGTGACCATGACCTTGCCCTTTTTTTTGCGGCCGTTGCCGTTGCCGTTTGCATCCTTGTCGCGGCCGAGCACGTCCCTGAGTGCTGCCAGCGGATCGATGCTGTCGACGATCAGGTGCAATTCCTTGGCGGCGTTGGCCGCTTCGGCGGCTGCGGCATCGATGCTTTCCAGACGCTGGATGGTCATGCGCGGCGCGTCGCTGTCGAACGACAGCGCACAATCGACGATCATCGAATTGCCGGGGCTGAGCAGTTCGGCATATTGCGCGAGGATCTCGGAAAACGCCGTCGCCTCGAATACGCCCGAAGCATCCGAAAACGAGATAAAGGCAAACCGCTTGCCGGTTTTGGATGTCATTTCCTTTTTCGAAACGAACGTGCCGGCAAGCCGCACCGCACCGCTTTCCCCCGCCGCGAGCACTTCCGACGAGGCACGGACGCGTTTACGTGCCAGCACGCGCTCGTATGCATCGAGCGGGTGCGCTGACAGATAAAATCCGACGGCATCGAACTCTTCACGCAGCCGGTCCATGGATTGCCAGTCATCGATGTCCGGCAGCCGGACTTCTTCCGGTTTGGCGTCTTCGCCGCCGAAAAGACCCATCTGATTGGAGTTGCGGTCGTTCGTCGCGGCGCCGGCGATGGCGACGATGGTTTCGATCCCCCGGTGCACACGCCGGCGATTGTTGTCGAGCCGGTCGAAGGCACCGGCACGGACAAGGTTTTCAAGCTGGCGTTTGTTGATCTGGTGCGGGTCGATACGGTTGGCGAAGTCGCTTAGCGAGGCGAATTTCCCGTTCTCCATGCGCTCGTGGACCAGCGTGTCCATTGCCGCCGCGCCGACGTTCTTGACGGCGGCAAGGGCATAACGGACGCCGTCTTTCTCACCATCCGCGGTGCTGACCGTTTCAACGCTGAAGGAGGATTCCGACGCATTGATGTCCGGTCCCAGAAGCGGAATCTGCAAGCGGTCAAGTTCCTGGCGGAACACGTTCAGTTTGTCCGTGTTACCCATATCGAAAGCCATGGAAGCGGCGAGGAACTCGACCGGGTGATTGGCCTTCATATACGCCGTCTGATAGGCGACCAGCGCATAGGCGGCTGCGTGTGATTTGTTGAAGCCGTAACCGGCGAACTTGTCGACGACGTTGAAGATATCGTCGGCCTGTTTTTCAGGCACGTTTTTGGCGACGGCGCCTTCGACGAAGATCTGCCGTTGCTCATCCATTTCCGACTGGATCTTCTTGCCCATGGCGCGGCGCAGAAGGTCGGCGCTGCCGAGCGTGTAGCCCGAAAGCACCTGGGCGATCTGCATCACCTGTTCCTGATAGATCGGGATGCCGAAGGTCTCCTTCAGCACAGGTTCCAGTGTCGGGTGCAGATAATCGGGTTCTTCCTTGCCGTGTTTACGGCGGATATAGCTCGGGATGTTGTCCATCGGGCCCGGGCGATAGAGCGCGACGACAGCGATGATGTCTTCGAAGGTATCCGGCTTCAGCCCGCGCAACACGTCGCGCATACCGGCACTTTCCAACTGGAACACGCCAGTGGTGTCGCCGCGGCTGATCATGTCGTAGGTTTTCTGATCATCCAGCGGGATGGTGATCAGGTCGAGCTTTTCCCCGCCATCCTTCAGCTTGGCGTTCACGAAGTTCTCGGCCTTGGTCAGTACGCTGAGAGTCTTGAGGCCAAGAAAGTCGAACTTCACCAGCCCGGCGGATTCCACGAATTTCATGTTGAAGCCGGTCACCGGCATATCGGAGCGCGGATCGCGGTAGACCGGTATCAGCTCTTCCAGCGGCCGGTCACCGATGACGACACCCGCCGCGTGGGTCGATGCGTGGTGGTAAAGCCCTTCCAGCTTGCGGGCGATTTCGACCAGTTCACGGACGTCCGGTTCTTCGCGGATCAGATTGCGCAGCCCGTCTTCGCTGTTGATCGCTTCGTCCAGCGTAACCGGGTTGGCCGGGTTGTTCGGCACCATCTTGCAGATTTTGTCGACGAAGCCGTACGGCATCTCGAGCACCCGACCGACATGACGTAGTACGGCGCGGGCCTGCAGCTTTCCGAACGTGATGATCTGCGCGACGTGATCGCGGCCGTACTTCTGCTGCACATAGCGGATCACTTCGTCGCGGCGTTCCTGGCAGAAGTCGATATCGAAGTCGGGCATGGACACGCGTTCCGGGTTCAAAAACCGCTCGAACAGCAGGCCCCATCGCAGCGGATCGAGATCGGTGATGGTCAGCGACCACGCGACGACGGAACCGGCGCCCGAACCACGGCCCGGACCGACCGGAATGTCATGGTCCTTGGCCCATTTGATGAAGTCGGCAACGATCAGGAAGTAGCCCGGAAACCCCATTTGGGTAATGACATCGAGTTCGTAATCCAGACGCTCGCGGTACGGTGTTTCGGCCTTCTTGCGGGCGGCCTCGTCCATATCGTCGGTGAAAACGTGTGCGGCCAAGCGCTCGGTGAGACCTTCGTGCGCCTGACGTTTCAACTCGTCGGCCTCGGTCAGGCCCTCGCCGCAGTCATACGGCGGCAGGATCGGCGCGATTTTCTCGACCGTGAAGGCGCAGCGCCGGGCAATCACCAGGGTGTTGTCGATGGCTTCCGGCAGATCGGCGAAAAGCGCCCTCATCTCGGCCGCTGATTTGAAGTAATGATCGCTGGTCAGCTTGTGGCGGTCATCGACGGACAGAACGGCGCCCTGCTTGATGCACAACAGTGCGTCATGGGCACGATGGAAGCTTTCATCCTTGAAATACGGTTCGTTGGTGGCGACCAGCGGGATATTGCGGGCATAGGCCCAGTCAATAAACTGCGGCTCGGTCAATTTTTCCTCGGGCATGCCGTGGCGCTGGATTTCCATGTACAGCCGGCCGGAAAAGGCATCGACCAGCATATCCAGGAATGCCGCCGCCTCTTCGCGCTTGCCCATGCGGATCATCCGCCCGAGTGCCCCGTCGGCGCCGCCGGTGAGCGCAATCAACCCTGCCGCGTTGGCCGTCAACTCGCCCGGCGTGATACCGGGGCGGTGCGCATCCTCGCTGTCCATGTAGGCGATCTTGAGCAGCTTCAGCAGGTTTCGGTAACCTTCGTCCGTCTGCGCCAGAACGACCACGGCGCCGTCTTCGAACATCGGTTTGTTGCCGGGTTGTGCATCTTCGACCAGCTTGATCGATATCTGACAGCCGATGATCGGCTGCACCCCGGCGTCCAGCGCGGCGGCCGAGAATTCCAGTGCACCGAACAGATTGTCGGTATCGGTCAGCCCCAGCGCCGGCATGTCGGCTTCGGCGGCCAGCTTGACCAGATTTTTGACAGGGATCGCCCCCTCGCAGAGCGAATAGGCGCTGTGGGCGCGAAGGTGGACGAAATCAGCGTGCGACATGATGCGATACTCTCACATCATTTTTCGAGAGTCACCAGATGTTGGGGCTGATTAACGACTTATCCACAACAAAACGACATCTATCCCCATTTTGTCATTCCCGCGTTCGCGGAAATGACGGCTTAAACTGTGCTTTGATCTTCGCTAATTCTAGGTGTTGGCGAATCGTAGCACATCATTATAGTGACGGTATAATCTGCTAATTGACCTGACAATATTCTAGGAATTGGGAAGGAAGAATTGCACGTTTTAAGCAAGATTGTTGGCAGAAATCGACTTCTACTAACTTTTCTAATTCCGTTCTTCATCGTTTCTTGCAAGACGACGGAGCCATACGGCTACTGGATGCTAGCGCCTGGCGTTTTCGTGGCTGAACCAAATGAGCGGTTCGCGAGCGCAATTTCCGTTCGAAATGTAAATACGGGAACCGATGCAAAATTTCAGAACCTGAGACAGGGCATTACCCGCTCGTTTAGGGCAAATAAATTGCTTCATGAGGAAATATCTCCGGCGAAGTTCCTGCTTGATGTAACTATTGTCCGTCACGAACGCACTAAAGATGAGTACCTCGTGGATGAATATGAAGCAGCTTTGCGATACGTACTGACGGACGGTTCGACAGAACGAGAGATCTATAACGATACAATCACCAACAGATACAGCAGCGATGATGTTCTAGGGGCCTCTGCCAAAAGAGCAAAGCAGAAAGCTCGTGCAGAGACACTCGGCAGAGTTGGTGCAATTTTGAGCGCTTCGACGCTGGAGCCCTATGACACGAGCCGGCTGAAATTTTATAGCCTAGAAGCGATCAGCAATGCTGAAGAACGCGTAGCCGCGTACGTCATTAGAGAGAACGTCGCTGACTTCATCCGCGTACTGTCGAAACGTTAAACTTTTTCTGTCTTAACCCGCCACCAGCACCCCGTTCTCGACGCGGACGATGCGGTCCATGCGCTTGGCGAGCTCGGGGTTGTGGGTCGCCACGAGTGCGGCCAGCCCGGCGCCCCGCGCCAGGTGCATCAGAACGCCGAAGACGTCGTCCGCCGTTTCCGGATCAAGGTTGCCGGTCGGCTCGTCGGCCAGCAGAACGCGCGGCGATGCCGCCAGTGCGCGGGCAATTGCGACACGCTGTTGTTCGCCGCCCGACAGTTGCCCCGGCCGATGATCGCCACGGTCGGTCAATCCCATCCATTCCAGCAGTTCGCGGGCCCGGCTGCGCGCGGTCGACTTGTCGATCCCGGCGATGATCTGCGGGATGGTGATGTTTTCTATCGCCGAGAACTCCGGCAGCAGGTGGTGGTACTGATAGACAAAGCCGATGTTGTAGCGGCGGATTTTGGTGCGGTCGTCATCGCCGAGCCCGACACACGACTGACCGTCGATAAGAATATCCCCCGCCGTCGGCTGCTCCAGCAGCCCGGCGATCTGCAGAAGCGTCGATTTTCCCGAGCCGGACGGTCCGACCAGAGCGACGACTTCGCCCGCCTCGACCTGAAGGTCGGCACCTTTGAGGACATCGAGCACGCGCTTGCCCTGCTTGAAGGTGCGGGTGATGCCGCTGAGTTCCAGCACCGGTCCGGGGTTGAGGTGATCACTCATAACGGAGTGCCTCCGCCGGGTCGATGCGCGCCGCGCGCCAGCTCGGATAGATCGTCGCCAGGAACGACAGGCCGAGCCCCATCAGGACAACGGCCGTTACCTCGGTCGGATCGACGACAGCCGGCAGTTGCGACAGGAAATAAATTTCAGCGGCAAACAGGTCGGTACCGGTCAGCCCCTCTATCCAGCGGCGGATGGTTTCGATGTTGGCGGCGAACGACAGTCCCAGGCCAAAGCCCAGTAACGTGCCGATAACACCGACACTGGCCCCGGCGATCAGGAAGATGCGCATGATCATGCCGCGTGTCGCGCCCATGGTGCGCAGGATGGCGATATCCCTGCCTTTGTCCTTCACCAGCATGATCAGCGACGAAATGATGTTGAAGGCCGCGACCAGGATGATCAGTGTCAGGATCAGGAACATGACGTTGCGTTCGACCTGAATGGCATTGAAGAAACTGGCGTTGGCGCGTTGCCAGTCGTGCACACTGCCCTGCCCGCCCAGCGTGCGCGCGATGGTGCGCCCGATCGTCTCGGCATGCTGCGGATTATCCAGGAAGACTTCCAGATTGGAGATCTTCTCGGGCATGCGGAAATAGATCTGCGCCGCTTCCAGCGGCATAAAGACAAAACCGGAATCGTATTCGTACATACCGATTTCAAAGGTGCCGACGATTTTGAACGCGCGCATGCGCGGCACGGTGCCGAACGCGGTTACGTTGCCCTTCGGTGAAATCAGGGTGATATCGTCGCCGACATGCACACCCATGCTTTGCGCCAGACGCGCCCCGATCATGACGACGTTATCGCCCTTGAAGTTGCTCAGCGATCCCTGCCGTATGTTGTCGGCGACGATCTTGCGTTTTTCCAGGTCCTCGGCGCGGATACCGCGCACGATTGCCCCCTTGGCGACGCCCTTGGCCGAGGCCATGACCTGGCCTTCGATCAGGGCATTGACGGAAACGACACCGTCCACGCCGACGATCTTGTCGATGAGCGGCTGATAGTCCGTCATTTGCCCGGCAACGGGGCCGTAGACGCTGAGATGCCCGTTGATGCCGAGGATGCGTTCCAGCAGTTCCTGGCGGAACCCGTTCATCACTGACATGACGATGATCAGGGTCGCCACGCCAAGCGCGATTCCGACCAGCGAAAACCAGGCGATGACGGAAATGAACCCTTCCTGGCGGCGGGCGCGCAGATAGCGCATCGCCATCATCCATTCAAACGCGGAAAACATCGGCTGCGCTATCTCCATGAGACGTGTCCCGTCACCGGGGCACGCGGATAAATCAATTTTGCATCAGGCCCCAGCGGGACAGGCCTGCTTCTTGTAAGCGATGGGCGGCAGCCCTTCAACCATTCAGCCCGGCTTTGAACAAACGGCCGCCAGCCGGGTGATCGCTGCCGATCCCGGCCAGACGCAGCATATGCCAGCCCAGGACCTGATTGCTGCACAGTACCGGTTTTCCGAGGATATCCTCCGCTTCGGGAATAATTTCCATGGCGCGCAGGTTCGTACACGATGCAAATACGGCGTCGCAGTCGCCTTTACCGATCTCGATCATGGCGCGCAGGGTCGATTGCGGTGAAATGCGGGCGACAGTCTTGTCTTCGGCCTGCTCGAATGAGCCGTACGACGATATTTCAATGCCGGCGTCTTCAATGGCGTCTTTCAACGCATCGGTCACCTCGGCGATATAGGGGCTGACGAGGCCGAGCCTTTTTATGCCTAGCGACCGGCACGCCGCCTTGAGTGCGCTCAGCGGGTTGCTGACGACAACATTCGGATGCGCCTGCTGGATCAGTTCCGTGACGCGTACTTCACCCAGGATCGTTGCGCCGGAGGTACAGCCGTAACCGATGACTTCAATGCCTGCTTCATCGGGCAGCATGCGTGCGCTGGTGGTCATGGTTTCGCCCATCATGGAGAGCGTTTCCGGCCGCACTTCGGGCATGCAAGGGATGCGGTTCTGGTAGACCCTGAGGCCCAGACCCAGAAACAGCTTCCCGAGTTCGAATTCCATCAGTTCGTCTGTTTGCAGGACAATCAGCCCCATGGCCTGCCCGCGATCGATCTGTAATTCGAAAGGAAGCGGCATATCGTTTATCCAATCACCGGCATTTCGGCGGGGGCGCGACGGCTGAGCAGTTCCGCCAGACCGTCGCGGATGACGATATTTTCCTCGTGCACCATGACTTTTCCTTCGGCAAAGGTCATGCCCGGTTCCAGCGTGATCACCATGCCGGGTTTCAGGACTGTCATGTCCGTTGGTGTGTTCGACGGCCATTCCGTCAATTGCATGCCGAGCCCGTGACCCAGCCTGCCGACATCGTTGCCCATGGCGCCGCCTGCATCCATGACGCGCTGCATTGCATGAAACAGATCGGCACAGGTGTTGCCGGGGCGGGCCGCTTCGAGACCGGCTTCGGTGGCGCGGTACACGACCTCGTGCGCGCGCTTTGCCGCATCGGTGGTTTCGCCGAAGGCATAATTGCGGTCGAAATCGCAAAAATAACCGTCGAAGGTTGCGCCGGTATCGAGGATCAGCACATCGCCCTGCGTGCTTAAACGCTCGGACGGTGGGGAGATGATATCGCCGTACCCACCTTCACCCAAACCGCCGACGACATAAGCGACATCGTCGGCGCCGGATTCCATGGCGCGGGTCTTGAAGGTGCGGAAGATATCGATTTCACGCATGCCGATTTCGAGATGCCTCGGCAAATCCTCGAATACGTCCGAAAGGACACCGCAGATATAGCGGATTTTGTCGATTTCGGCTTCGGATTTATGCATGCGCAGGGCCTGTATAATCGGCGATGCATCCCGGAACTGCAGCGGTGCGATCATTTCCGAAAGTTTGTAAAAATCATTCAGCGACATGCGGAGCGATGTTTCCGGCCCCATCGGCAGGCCGACGGCACCCTTCCCGCCCGTCAGTTCGTGCAGCGCTTCCGACAGCAGACTGACCCCTTCGTCCTCGGGACAGGGCGACGACCATGTACGGATATCGTCGATCCAGGTGCGGGCCATGCATTCGTCGCCGATCTGTGGAATGACGGCGACAGGCTTACCTGTTAGCGGGACGACAACGAACCATGGCCGGGTCGGGCTTTGCCAGAACGGTGTCAGAAATCCCGTGAAGTAGCGGACTTCGGGTTCAGTCAGCAGCAACATGGCGGCGAGACCCGAATCCGCCATCATTTTTTGTGCGTTCGCTGTCCGCGCTTCGTATTCGAAATGCGGAAAGCCTCGGTGCGGCACAGGCAGCTGTTCGGACATCAATTCGGGTAACTCCTGCTAAGTCCTTATAAAACCTATCCGGGATCGTGCTTCAGGCCAATGCATAAGCATTGTGCGCCACGCCAGCGTTTGCGGGTTTCCGGGATAACTTGTCAGAAAAAAATAGCTGAGGGATGATTATTCAAATCAGCAAGGGGGACAAAATGCTGGATTCCTATTTCAAGCTTAGCGAAAACGGGACGTCCGTCCGCACGGAAATCATCGCCGGGGTCACGACGTTTCTGACGCTGGCCTACATCATGTTCGTCAACCCGTCGATTCTGGCGGAAGCCGGCATGGATCATGGTGCTGTATTCGTCGCCACCTGTCTGGCGGCAGCCATCGGGACAATGATCATGGGAGTGTTGGCCAATTACCCCGTCGCACTTGCTCCCGGCATGGGACTCAATGCGTATTTCGCCTTCGGTGTTGTCCTCGGCATGGGCTACACATGGCAGGTCGGTCTGGGTGCGGTATTTATTTCCGGTGTAATCTTTCTGATCCTGAGCGTTCTGCCGATCCGCGAATGGATCATTAACGCCATCCCCGATGGTATGAAGCGCGCCATTTCCGCAGGTATCGGCCTGTTTTTGGCGATTATCGCGCTGAAGAACGCGGGCTGGGTCGTGGATCATCCGGCAACCCTGGTGACGCTCGGCGACATCAGCGCCCCATCGTCACTTCTGGCGGCGGCAGGCTTTATCCTGATCGCGGTCCTGTTCGCACGAAAAATACCGGGCGCTATCATCATTGCCATTCTGGCCATCACGGGCATCGGTATTGCCATAGGCATCACGCCCGCCGGCGGTATCGTTTCCATGCCGCCGTCGCTGGCGCCGACGTTCATGCAGATGGATATTGCAGGTGCGCTGAACATCGGCCTGGTTTCGATCGTCTTTGCGTTCCTGTTCGTCGACCTGTTCGACACGGCCGGCACCCTCGTCGGCCTGGCGCACCGGGGCAAGCTTCTCGACGCGAACGGCAAGCTGCCGAGATTGCGTAATGCCCTGTTGGCGGATTCGACAGCGACCATCGCCGGGGCAGCACTCGGGACATCGACGACGACCAGCTATATCGAAAGCGCCGCCGGTATCAATGCCGGCGGGCGGACGGGCCTGACGGCAGTTACGATTGCCGTGCTGTTCCTGTTGTCGTTGTTCCTGTCGCCGCTGGCCGGAACCATCCCCGCTTATGCCACGGCACCGGCGCTGTTGTTCGTCGCCTGTATCATGACGCAAGGCTTGGCCGAGATTGACTGGGACGATATCACCGAAGTGGTGCCCGCCGTCATTACGGCAATCGCCATGCCGTTGACGTTCTCGATCGCTACGGGCATCGGGCTCGGCTTCATCAGTTATGCAGCAATCAAGCTGTTGGCCGGTCGCGGTAAAGACGTCCCCGTTGCGGTTTATGTGATTGCCGTTGCATTCATCCTTAAGTTCGCGCTGATCTAAATTAATATTTCAGTACGAATAACTGGAGAATTATGTCGTTTATGGGTGACAAGAAGAAGAGGAACGACTATAAAATTACACGCTTTCGGGAACAGGATTTATTCCTAAACGGTCCGAGTGCGGGGGGAAACCAAAACAAAAAAACGGCAAGGCCAAAAGGCCTTGCTTTTGTTTTTTGGGCCTGATTTCAGATAATCCGATAATCACCAGGCAATCGCCCCGGTTGACTCCTCATAATTTAAAATCGACATCGTCATGGACGTTCATGCCATCCAGCATCAGCAGCTGCGCCTCGGTCGCGTCACGCGAGACATAGATGTTGGCAATGCTTTCCGCACCGCCGATGCGAACAGGCGTCAGCAAGCGCGCGTAATCCCCGCCTTCCTTCGCATCCAGCACATCCCAGGCGGTTTCCAGTGATCCGGAAGTTAAAAGACAACCATCATTCCACGCCTGTGACAGTGTCCATGCAAGTCCCGGACAATCATCGAGCGTACATTGCGCCCCCGCCTGCAGATAACCGGGGAAACTGCATTCTGACCAGGTTCCGGCAAGCGGTTCAAGAGCATGCGCATCGGGACCGTCTGGCCGCATGCGTCCATACACACATAAGCGCGTATCGGCCCCTGAAGCTGTGGAAAAGCGCCGGTCTTCGGCAACGTCAGCCGGATCGAGCCCGATCCGGCCACGGTTTATCTCGATGATATGTTCGAGTGTCTTCTTAGTGACGTCCATGTCGGACCTTAGTCCGGACGAAACGAAATAAGCCCGGCATCCGCGACGAAGTAGAATATCAACCAGATCACGAGCGAAATCGCGCTGCAGACGGCAATTTTCCGCCACATCATCGGTTTGACGGGCGCGCCCGGTTCCTGCCCCGGCTCCATCTCGTCAGCATTCGGCGGTCTGACCCCGAACGGCAGCGTAATGAACAGCACCAGCCACCAGATGACGACGTAAACGGCAGTTCCTGTGATCCAGTTATCCATATCAGGCTTGTTCCAGCTCTACGAGCGTGCCGCAGAAATCCTTGGGATGCAGGAACAGAACAGGTTTGCCATGGGCGCCGATCTTCGGCTCGCCGTCGCCCAGTACGCGTGCGCCTTCCGCTTTCATGCGGTCACGGGCGGCAAGGATGTCATCGACCTCGTAGCACACATGATGCATGCCGCCTGACGGGTTCTTGTCCAGGAACGCCTGGATCGGCGAAGCATCGCCCAAGGGATGCAGCAACTCGATCTTGGTGTTCGGCAATTCCACGAAAACAACCGTGACGCCGTGATCCGGTTCGTCCGCCGGGGCCGAAACCGTGGCACCCAGTACATCGCGGTACATTGCTGTGGCCTTTTCCAAATCCGGCACGGCAATTGCCACGTGATTAAGTCTTCCTATCATAAATTTTCTTACCCGGTTTAGTGAGAAGGTCCGAGAATGTAGCCAATGCAGGCTGTTCGGACTTTTTTATAGGCACCTGTCTTCTCCGAGGTAAAGTCAATTTCCACAACTGTCGGATATCGAAAAACGTTTTGCATATTAGCTAGGACAAGGTTCGGCTGATCCTCAGTATGGGTGACGCAATTGAAAACAAAATCCTTAGCCTCATATCCCTCGTTGAACTCGTTGATACTCAATTCTCTCGTAAGCGGTGTTCGGAGTGATTTTTTGCCGATGGTCGAGTGGCTGTAGATACTTTGAGATTCAACACTCTGTGCAATGGGGATTGACTGCTTGTAGCCAATTTTTTGGCTGTAGTAGACGATTTCATGGATATGTATACGTCCGTCTCCCGCGTTTCTTAGTGTAAAGCTCGTTTTGCTTTTCATCGTGACGAGTTCGACATTGTCCGTCCAGTTCTGTTCTTTGATTATATTCTTGGCTTCCTTCACCACAAATGCACCGGCAGATGCGACCGCAGCCAAGACCGTTAAAGCACCGCCGATTAGGGTCAACCATGGGAGTTGCCGGAGAGGGTTATTTTGGTAAGCGCCACAGGTGGCACATTTCTTTGTATCAATTGAATGCAGAGTTGTTCCGCATAAGTGACATTTTACAATATTGGTCATAACTAATTCCTTCTTTTTAAAAGAAACGTTATGGCGCAACTATATCATAAATGCAGCTTAAACACGAATAAGATGGACATCGGTGATCGGCTTTTTGTCAAGCAATCGGCGAAATGACCGGCGCGCCGTCAGTCTGACCGTTTCCGATACTTCCTCGTCATCGCTTCGTTTTCGTTTCGAAAGACGCTCGATGGCATCGTATATATCATCGGCGACCTGATCCAGGACCGCGTCTTCCTCGACGGGTTCCAGCATCCCTGTCGTGGTTATCATCATTTCCCCGACGGGACGGCCGTCCTTGTCGATGCACAGCGAAACGACGGCCGTGCCGTTCCAGAGCCCCTGTACGCGGCTGCGGATCGCTTCGCCCTGCATCGGGATCATCCGGTTGCCGTCATATACAAGCCGGCCCGACGTGACATGGTCGACAACTTCCGGATTACCGGGGGCAAGCCGGATCATACCGCCGTTTTCATTGACGATGGTGTGGGTTACCTGGCATTCGCGCGCCAGCTCGGCATGCTTTTCCAGATGCCGGCGCTCACCATGTACCGGGATCGAGATTTCCGGGCGCACGTGCTGGTACATCTCGACCAGTTCCTCGCGGTTCGGATGCCCGGAAACATGAATGTGGGCATCGCTGTCCTCGACGATTTTCACACCGAGGCGCGCCAGATTGTTCTTCATGGCCGAGATGCCGACTTCATTGCCGGGAATGACACGGCTGGAGAAGATCACCGTATCGCCCTTGCCCATTGAAATGCGCGGATGACTGTTGGTGGCTATCCTAGCAAGTGCGGCACGGGATTCCCCTTGCGAGCCAGTGCAGATGATGAGCTGCCGGTCGTCGGGAATGAATCCGGCGGCGTCTTCGTCCAGAAACGGCGCCACATCGTCCAGATAACCGCACTTCCTGGCCGCCGTCGTCGTCCTTTGCAGTGAGCGCCCGGCCAGCACCACATCGCGGCCGCAGGCTTCCGCCGCCTTGGCCACGGTATGCAGGCGGGCAACATTGGTTGCAAAGCAGGCAACGGCGACCTTGCCTATGCTATTGCCGATGATTTCCGTCAACGCCTTGGCGAGGTCTGCCTCAGAGCCGGAATGTCCGGGCGAGAACACGTTGGTGCTGTCGCAGACAATGGCCAGCACACCCTTGTCGCCGAGCCGCGCCAGCGCCGCCTCGTCGGAAACCTCGCCGATCACCGGGTCCGGGTCGAATTTCCAGTCACCCGTGTGCAGCACTGTGCCGAGCGGTGTCTTGATGGCGATGCCGTTGGGTTCGGGGATCGAGTGGGTCAGCGTGATCAGGTCGAGATCGAACGGCCCGACCTTGAAAGCGCCGTCGAGGGGGATTTCGTGCAGTTCGACCTCGTCTCCGAAATCGGTTTCGCTCAGTTTTCGCTTGAGGATTTCCATCGTGAACGGCGTGGCATAGATCGGGCAGCGGATCCGGTCCCACAGATAAGGTACCGCGCCCAGATGATCTTCGTGTGCATGAGTCAGCACGAGACCGGCCAGCCGGTCTCGGCGCTGCTCGATGAATGTCGGGTCGGGGGTGATCAAATCGACGCCGGGTGGGCTGCCGTCGCCGAAGGTAATGCCGAAATCGATCATCAGCCACGTCGGGTCCTTCGGGTTACCCAGACCGTACAGATTCAGGTTCATGCCGATTTCGCCGGCGCCGCCGAGAGGCAGGAAAAGAAGTTCGTCGCTCATGCGCGGTTGCGCTTGGCAATGGCGTAAAGACCTCGAAGCGTCAGGTCGTTATCCGTACTGTGTATGGACGGGCAAGCGGACGTGAACAGTTTCGCGAGACCCCCGGTTGCAATAACCGTCATGTCGCTGCCCCCCTTTTCTTCGCGGATGCGCGTAATCACGCCTTCGATCATGGATGCATAGCCGTAATAAATACCCGATTGCATGGCGGTAATGGTGTTCGTCCCGATGACCTTGGCCGGTTTGCCGATATCGATGCGTGGCAGCTTGGCGGCCGCCCGTTGAAGGGCCTCGAGTGACAGATTGACGCCCGGCGCGATAACCCCGCCCTCATAGGCGCCATCGGCGGCGACGACGTCGAATGTCGTCGCGGTACCGAAATCGACAACGATCAGCGGCCCGCCATAGGTTTCGTGCGCGGACACGGTATTTACCAGGCGGTCGGCGCCGACCTCGCCGGGCCGGTCGACATGCACTTCGATCCCGAGTGCGACATTGTCATCACCGACGACCAGCGCTTTGCAGTTAAAGTATTTCTCGCTGAGCGTTCTCAGGTCGAACAGATTTTCCGGGACCACGGTGGCGATGATGACGTCGTCAATCTCGTCGCGGCCGATTTCTTCCAGTGCCATCAACTGGCGAAGCCATACTGCGAGTTCATCCGCCGTTTTGGCGGTTTTAGCCGCCGCGCGCCATTGCCCGGTGATTTCACCATCGGCATTGAAGACCGCAAATACGGTGTTGGTGTTGCCACTGTCAATCGCAAGCAACATGGCTAGGCCCCTTTCTTCCGAGGCGTGAAGTACACATCACCGGCAGCGATTTTACGAATTTCCCCATTCTGGCTCAGCATAAGCGCGCCGTCCTCGGCAATGTCTTCGAACACGCCTTCAAGCGTTTCATCACTGAGCCGTACCGTGATCTCCTTGCCGATCCCCTGCGCACGCCATTTCCATTGATGGCGGACAACTTCAAACCCCTCTTCAACCCAACGTGTCGCCCACTCCATGAAGTGGCGTGCATACGCCTCCAGAAATACCGTATCCGGAATCGCCTGTCCCTGTTCCACAAAATCCGTGGCCGGGTAAGGTGTATCCTTGGGGTGCGATTTCAGATTAACGCCAAGACCGATGATCACATAATCGACAGGCTTACCGGCATCGGCCTTGGTTTCCAATAATATCCCGCCGATTTTGGCGTCATTCAGCAAGATATCGTTGGGCCATTTCAAACGGCATTCGAATCCGGGGTCGCAAACCTCGCCGACGGTGTCGAATACCGCGCAACCGGTAACGAAGCTGAGTTCCGCCGCACGTGCCGCGGGGACGTCAGGGCGAACGATCAGGGATGAGTAGAAATTGCCTTTGGGGCTGTCCCAGGTATTCCCACGCCGTCCCTTGCCACCGGTTTGTTCGCGTGCCCAGATCAGCGTGCCGTCGGGGGCCGCATCCTCGCCGTTCTCGGCGAGCTTGCGCGCTTCCAGCATGGTGCTTTCGACGGTCTCAAATTGAACGAGGTTGTAGACCGTGGGAAGCCTTGGCAGCGATTGTTTCTCGTTCATCCCGCGAAAAGCGCAGCTGCTGCGGCGGCGGCGCTCGACAGTATGGGAGCCGGATAGATAAAGAACAGGATAACGATGATCGAGGTAACACTGATGACGAAGGTCATTTCACGGCCGATCGGGGTGTCGAAATGATCGATGGCTTCGTCGAAGTACATGACCTTGATGATACGCAGATAGTAGAACGCACCGATCACGCTGGTGATAACGCCGATAATGGCAAGAGCGAAAAGCTCAGCTTCGATCGCGGCCAGGAATACGTATAACTTGCCGAAGAACCCGGCCAGCGGCGGAATCCCGGCGAGCGAGAACATAAACACCACCAGCGTTGCCGCCAAAAGCGGATTAGTCTTGCCTAAACCGGCCAGATCATCGATCCCTTCCACCATGCGCCCACCCTGGCGCATGCAGAGGATGACGGCGAACGTCCCTATGTTCATCACCAGATAAATCGCGAGATAGATCAACACGCCCTTGACGCCCTCTTCGGTCCCGGCGGCGAGGCCGACAAGCGCATAACCGACATGGCCGATGGAGCTGTAAGCCATCAGTCGCTTGATATTGCGCTGGTTGATGGCGGCGAGCGCCCCCAGCGCCATTGAGAGCACGGAAATGACGATAATGATCTGCTGCCAGTGCACCAGAAGATCGCCGAACGGTCCAATCATGACGCGCAGCAGAAGCGCAAGCGCGGCGATTTTCGGCGCCACGGCGAAGAACGCGGTGACCGGCGTCGGTGCGCCTTCATAGACGTCAGGCGTCCACATGTGGAACGGTACGGCGGAAATCTTGAACGACAAGCCGGCGAGGATAAAGACGATGCCGATCACAAGGCCGGTCGAAATTTCGCCCTGTGTCGCGAACAGCGTCGCCAGGGCATCGAAGCTGGTGGTGCCGGCAAAGCCGTATACCAGGGACGATCCGTAGAGCAAAAGACCCGATGCCACGGCGCCCAGCACGAAGTACTTGAGGCCGGCTTCGGTGGCGCGGTTATCGTCGCGTTGAATGGCGGCCATGACATACAGCGACAGTGACTGCATCTCGAGACCGACATACAGGCTGATCAGGTCGTTCGCCGAAATCATCAGCAGCATGCCGAGGGCGGCAAACACGATCAGGATCGGAAACTCGAAGCGGGCCACGTTGTGCCGTTCCATGAAATCACGCGAAACGATGATGCCGAGCGCGGCGGCGATCAGAACCATCGCCTTGCAGAAGACGGCAAACTGGTCGGTGACGAACATGCCGGCAAAGGTCACGACACGGGGGCCGGCGACCGGCACCAGCAGGAAGATGGCGAGAATCAACGAGACGATGGACAGCATGGAAACGATGCGGAACGTCGCTTCGTCGTTGTCGCTGAGCCCGCCTTTCTGGAACACGCCGAACATCAAAAGCAGCATAATCACACCGGCCAGAAACAATTCCGGCAGTGCGGGGACGATATTGGGCATTTCGGCTATCGGCATCGGCTTTCTCCCCTACTGGCCAGCCAGCTCGAGCATGCCGCTCTGAGCCAGTGAGGTGTTAACCTGCTCAAGCAGGTGCGAGACGGATACATGCATGAAATCGAGGAAAGACGACGGATAGACGCCCATCCAGATGGTGATGAACAGCAGCGGTGCGAAAATGGCAATCTCGCGGCGGTCCATGTCCTTGATGCGCATGAGATTCTCTTTGGTCAATTCGCCGAAAATAATGCGGCGATATAGATACAGCGTATAGGCGGCGCCGAGGATCACCCCTGTCGCTGCGAACGCGGCAACCCAGGAGTTGGCCTTGAAGGCGCCGACCAGAACCAGAATCTCGCCAACGAACCCGCCGGTGCCGGGCAGACCGACAGAAGCCATGGCGAAGACCATGAAGGTCAGCGCATAGGCCGGCATTCGACTGACGAGGCCGCCGTAAGCGGAAATCTCGCGGGTATGGATGCGGTCATAGACGACGCCGACGATAAGGAACAGGGCGGCGGAAACAACACCGTGCGACAGCATCACGTAAATTGCGCCTTCGACGCCCTGTGTCGTCAGCGTGAAGGTGCCGATCGTCACAAAGCCCATGTGCGCGATGGAGGAATAGGCAATCAGCTTCTTCATGTCTTCCTGCGCCAGCGCAACCAGCGAGGTATAGATCACGGCGACGATGGAAAGCGTGTAGATCAGCGGCGTGAAATACAGGCTTGCTTCGGGCATCATCGGCAGCGAGAAACGCAGGAACCCGTATCCACCGAATTTCAACAGCACACCGGCCAGAATAACCGAACCGGCGGTCGGCGCTTCGACGTGGGCGTCGGGCAGCCAGGTATGCACCGGCCACATCGGCACCTTGACCGCGAACGACGCAAAGAACGCCAGCCACATCCACTTTTGCACATCGATCGGGAAGTCATAGGCCATCAGTTCAAGGACGTTGGTGGTGCCGGCGTAGTAGTACATGGTCAGCATGGCGACCAGCATCAGCACCGAACCCAGCAGTGTATAGAGGAACAGCTTGAAGGCGGCATAAACGCGCCGGACACCGCCCCAAACCCCGATGATGATGAACATCGGGATCAGCACTGCTTCGAAGAAGATGTAGAACAGGAACAGATCGAGCGCGCAGAACATGCCGATCATGAAGGTTTCCAGGATCAGGAACGAAATCATGTATTCCTTTACCCGGTCCTTGATCGAATTCCACGACGCGAAAATGCAGATTGGTGTCAGCAGCGTCGTCAGCATGACGAAAAGCACTGAAATGCCGTCGACCCCCATGTGATAGGCAATGCCGAAGTCTTCCATCCAGGTGACTTTTTCCACCCACTGGAAGTCCGCCGTGGTCTGATCGAAGGTGAACCAAAGCATCAGCGACATCAGGAAAACGCAGCCGGAAACGAATGCCGCGACGTGGCGTGCATTGGTCGCCACGACGTCGGGATCTTCGTGACGGACGAACAGGATACAGATCACACCGACGAGCGGCGCGAATGTGAGGATCGTGAGTAACGGCAAGTCGAACATCTGTCCTCACGCCCCTTTCGTGAACATGTACCAGCTCACCAGCGCGGCGATGCCGATCAGCATGGCGAAGGCGTAATGGTAAAGATAACCGGTCTGCAGGGCCGATACCCGGCGCGCCATGATACGCACAGCCGATGAAATGCCGTCAGGCCCGCAGCCGTCGATGAGCGCACCGTCGCCGCCTTTCCACAGACCGCGGCCAAGCGCGAAGGCCGGGCGAACGAAGATCTTGTCGTATAGCTCGTCAAAGTACCATTTGTTGAGCAGGAACAGATAGATGCCCTGGAACTTTTCGGCGATCATGGGCGGGACGTCGGGCCGTTTGATGTACAGGAACCAAGCCGTACTGATGCCGATGGCACCGACGATCAGCGGCGAATACTTGACCAGCGCGGGTACGTGGTGCGCATTTTCAAGCGCCGGGTGCGACGGTAGGATCAGGATCGCGTCACCCCAGAAATCCCCCATGCCTTCGCCGACGAACAGGCTGTAGGGCACGTAACCGGCGGCAATGGCACCAAGAGCCAGTACCAGCAGTGGTATGATCATCACTTTCGGGCTTTCATGCACATGGCCAAGCACGGTTTCATCGCACCGTGGCGTGCCGTGGAAAGTCATGAACAGCAGACGCCACGAATAGAACGCCGTCAGCAGCGCCGCCAGCAGGCCCATGGCAAAGGCATACTGCCCGACACCGGTATGCGATGCATAAGCAGCTTCAAGCACGATATCCTTGGAGAAAAAGCCCGCGAACGGCGGCACACCGGCCAGCGCCAGAGACCCGATCCACATCAGGGCATACGTCACCGGGATCATTTTCCAGATACCGCCCATCTTGCGCATGTCCTGCTCGTCGGACATGGCGTGAATGACCGAACCGGCGCCGAGGAAAAGCAGCGCCTTGAAAAAACCGTGTGTCATCAGGTGGAACACACCCGCCGAATAGGCCGACACACCGCAGGCAAAGAACATGTAGCCAAGCTGCGAACATGTCGAATAGGCAATGACCCGTTTGATGTCGTTCTGCACGCAGCCGATAGTGGCGGCAAAGATCGCCGTCGATGCCCCGACGATCGTGACAACGGTCAGCGCGGTATCGGAATATTCGAACATCGGCGACAGTCGCGCCACCATAAACACGCCTGCGGTGACCATCGTCGCCGCATGGATAAGGGCTGACACCGGTGTCGGGCCTTCCATGGCATCTGGCAGCCAGGTATGCAGGCCCAACTGTGCGGATTTACCCATGGCGCCGACGAACAGCAGCAGACAGATAACCGTCATGGCATGGAAGTCCGTGCCGAAGACGTTGAGGACCGCGTCTTTCTGTCCCGGGACAGCGTCGAAAATCGTATCAAGATGGATCGTGTCGAATAGCATGAACGTCGCGAAGATGCCGAGCGCGAAACCGAAATCGCCAACCCGGTTGACGACGAACGCCTTGATGGCTGCAGCATTGGCGCTCGGTTTCTTGTACCAGAATCCGATCAGCAGATAACTCGCCAGCCCGACGCCTTCCCAACCGAAGAACATCTGCACCAGGTTGTCGGCGGTGATCAGCATCAGCATCATGAAGGTGAACAGGCTCAGATAGCACATGAAGCGCGGCACCGAGGGATCGTGATGCATGTAGCCGATGGAATAGACGTGCACCATCGCAGACACGACGCAGACGACGATCATCATTACCGACGTCAGGGTGTCGACCTTCAGCGCCCATGAAAGCTCGAACGAGCCGGATGCGATCCAGGTAAACAGTTCCGTGGTCCTGGCGTTGCCGTGCAGACCGACATCGACGAAGATCAGCACTGCCAGCAAGGCCGAAATCAGCAGGCCGCCGCAGGTCACGATCTGAGACGCGAGGTCGAGCGTATGTTTGCGGTGCTTGTCGGCATCAATGCCGGCAAAAACGATCACACCGGCGATAGCCGAGCCGATCAGCGGCAGAAAGACGAGGATTGTCTCGATCATGCGGCTCAGCCCTTCATCATGTTGACGTCTTCGACGGCGATGGAGCCGCGATTACGGAAAAAGACCACAAGGATCGCGAGACCGATGGCGGCTTCGGCAGCAGCCACGGTCAGTACCAGCATGGCGAAAATCTGCCCGACCAGATCACCGAGGTGCGTCGAAAACGCGACCAGGTTGATGTTGACGGCGAGCAGCATCAGTTCGACCGACATCAGGATGACGATGACGTTCTTCCTGTTCAGGAAAATCCCGAAAATGCCGAGTACGAACAGGATCGCGGCAACCGTCAGATAGTGACCTAATGTAATTTCCATCAATTAGATCCCCTTCCCGATCTCGACGTCGCGCAGTTTGACCGCTTCTTTCGGATCGCGCGCAATCTGGTCGTTGATGCGCTGCTTGTGGACTCCGTCGCGACGGCGGTGCGTAAGGACGATGGCGCCGATCATGGCGACCAGCAAAACCAGGCCCGCTGTCTGGAACAGATAGATGTACTTGGTATACATGATCTGGCCGATGGCGTGCGTGTTGGTGAGCTGATCCGGCGGCGGCATCGGTGCTCCGGCCAGCCCCAGGGCTTCGGGTGCAAACGTCCATCCGCCGACGGCCAGCGCCAGTTCGACGAACAGGATCAGGCCGATCAGCGCGCCGACCGGCAGGTATTGCAGGAAACCCTGGCGCATTTCGACAAAATTGATGTCCAGCATCATGACGACGAACATGAACAGCACGGCGACGGCGCCGACATAGACGACAACAAGGATCATCGCCAGGAATTCCGCGCCCATGAGGACGAACAGTCCCGCCGCGTTGAAGAACGTCAGGATCAGGAACAGCACGGAATGCACGGGGTTGCGCGCCGAAATCACCAGCACGCCGGCGGCGACCGCAACAACGGCAAACATGTAGAATGCTAATGCCTGTATCATATAACCCCCAAAAACACCCCTTAACGATAGGGTGCGTCGATCCTTAAACGTTCCGCCAGCTCGGTTTCCCAACGGTCGCCGTTGGCCAGCAGTTTATCCTTGTCGTACAGCAGCTCTTCGCGGGTTTCCGTCGCGAATTCGAAGTTCGGCCCTTCGACGATGGCGTCGACCGGGCAAGCTTCCTGACAGAGACCGCAATAGATGCATTTGACCATGTCGATGTCGTAGCGCGTGGTCCGGCGTGAGCCGTCATCGCGGGGCTCGGCCTCGATGGTGATGGCCTGTGCCGGGCAGATCGCCTCGCACAGTTTGCAGGCGATGCAGCGTTCCTCGCCGTTCGCATAGCGGCGCAGTGCGTGCTCACCGCGAAACCGGGTCGACAGCGGTCCTTTTTCGTACGGATAGTTGACGGTGACTTTCTTGCGGAAGAAATAGCGCAACGTCAGCGACATCCCGGAAACAAGTTCCGAGAGGAAGATCGCCCGTGCGCCGCGTCCTATGAAGCTCATTGTGTGCCTCTTTCCATACTTACAGCACCGGTGCCAGATCAAAAGCGACCAGCACGCCGGAGACGACCGCAACAGCGAGCAGTGAAAGCGGCAGGAAGACCTTCCAGCCCAGCCGCATCAACTGGTCATAACGGTAACGCGGGAACGTCGCGCGCACCCACACGAAGATGAACAGACAGAAAACGATTTTCAGCGCCAGCCAGATCGGTCCCGGTATCCAGTTCAATGGCGCAATATCCATCGGTGGCAGCCAGCCCCCCAGGAACAGCACCGACGTCATCGCCGACATAAGGATCATGTTGGCGTATTCACCGAGGAAGAACAGCGCGAACGTCATTGCCGAGTATTCGACATTGTAACCGGCGACCAGTTCGGCTTCGGCCTCGGGCAGGTCGAACGGGTGGCGGTTGGTTTCCGCCAGGGTCGAGATAAAGAAGATCACCGCCATCGGGAACAGCGGTATGACGAACCAGACGTCCCGCTGCGCCTCGACGATTGCCGACAGGTTCAAAGACCCGGCGCACAGCAGCACGGTAATGATGATCAGCCCCATCGAGACTTCGTACGACACCATTTGTGCCGCCGAACGCATGGCGCCCAGGAACGCGTATTTGGAGTTAGACGCCCATCCGGCCATCAGAATGCCGTACACGCCGAGTGACGAAATTGCGAACAGATACAGGATGCCGACGTTGATGTCGGCCAGCACCATGCCGGCATCGAACGGAATTACCGACCATGCCACCAGCGCCAGAATGAAGGTAATCATCGGTGCCGCGATAAAGACGCCGCGGTTGGCGCCTGTCGGCACGATGGTTTCCTTGAGGAACAGTTTCACACCATCGGCGATCGGCTGCAGAAGGCCGAACGGGCCAACCACGTTGGGACCCTTGCGCAGTTGCATGGCGCCGATGACCTTGCGCTCGAACAGCGTCAGATAGGCGACCGATAGCATGACCGGCGCGACGATGGCGACGATCTTGGCCAAAAGCCAGATGACCGGCAGGATATGGGTTTCGAAAAGCTCAGCCATCGGTGCCGGTCTTCATTTCCTGGGCACCCGAGAACGTTTCGGTGCACTTGGCCATCGTTTCCGAGGCCCGGCTGATCGGATCGGTCATATAGAAATTCGTGACCGGAGATTGGAAAGGTGTAGTGGATATGTCACCGGCCGTGCCGAATGCGCCCCATGGCGCCGGTACGACGGTGTCGATATTCATGAAGTTTGCACTGGCTTCGACCAGTTTGCCGCGAACGGCCCTGAGGTCATTCAACGCGATTGTTTTACCGAGCACATCCGAAAGCGCACGAATAATGGTCCAGTCCTCACGCGCATCGCCCGGCGGGAATGCCGCAAGACGGCCCAGTTGCACCCGGCCTTCGGTATTGACCCAGGTTGCATTCTTTTCCGTATAGGCAGCCCCCGGCAGGATCACATCGGCACGGTGCGCACCGGCATCGCCATGATGCCCCTGATAGATGACAAAGGCATTGCCGAGCGCGTTCATGTCGATTTCATCGGCGCCCAGCAGGTAAAGGACGTCGATATCCCCCTTCCCGGCAGCGGCAACGATCTCATTCGTGGCCAGACCGCCCGCGCCCGGCACGAAACCGATATCGAGACCGCCGACGCGCGATGCTGCGGTATGCAGAATATTGTAGCCGTTCCAGCCCGACGATTTGTCGATCATGCCGTAAGCCTCGGCGATCTCGTGCGTGATCGCCTGGATGGCGGCGCCATCTTCACGGGCCAGTGCCCCCTGTCCGACGATGATCATCGGCCGGTTGGCTTTCTTGAGGATTTTGCCGAACGCCGACTTGGCGCCGAGAACCGCCTTCAGGTCATCGGGACCGGTGCCGAGATGTTCGTAGTCATAGCGCAGATCGGCGGCTTCGCCGATCACACCGATCGGGAAATCACCTGCCATGAAGCGTTTGCGGATGCGGGCATTCAAGACGGCGGCTTCGAGGCGTGGATTGGCCCCGACGATCAGCAGCGCATCCGCCTGTTCGATCCCGGCGATTGAGGAATTGAAGATGTAGGCGGCGCGCAGTGACGGATCAATCTGCGATCCGTCCTGACGGCAGTCCATATTGGCGGACCCAAGATTGCTCATCAGCGCCTTGAGCGACACCATTGCTTCGCAATCGGCCTGATCTCCGGCGATGGCGGCGATTTTCGATCCGGCGAGGCCATCGACCCTGGCCTTGATAGCCGCGAACGCCTCGTCCCAGTTTGCCGGCTGAAGTTTGCCGTCCTTGCGCACATACGGTTTGTCGAGGCGCTGGCGACGCAGGCCGTCACAGGCAAAACGCGTCTTGTCGGAAATCCATTCCTCGTTCACGTCTTCGTTGAGGCGCGGCAGGATGCGCATGACTTCCGAGCCGCGCGCATCGACACGGATGTTCGAGCCGAGCGCGTCCATGACGTCGACTGTTTCGGTTTTCTTGAGTTCCCAGGGCCGCGCCACGAAGGCATACGGTTTCGACGTCAGCGCACCGACCGGACAAAGATCGATGACATTGCCGGAAAGCTCGGAATCGACGGCCTTTTCAAGATAAGACGTGATCTCGGCGTGCTCGCCCCTGAACAGCATACCCATGTCGGTGATGCCGGCGATTTCAGTGGTGAAGCGGACGCAACGCGTGCAGTGAATGCAGCGTGTCATGATCGTCTTGATCAGCGGCCCCATTTCCTTGTCTTCGACGGCGCGCTTGTTTTCCTTGTAGCGCGAATGATCGAGACCGTAGCCCATGGCCTGATCCTGCAAATCACATTCACCGCCCTGATCGCAGATCGGGCAATCGAGCGGGTGGTTGATCAGCAGGAATTCCATCACGCCTTTGCGCATCTTATGCACTTCCGGCGTGTTGGTGTGCACGACCATACCGTCGGCGACGGGCATCGCGCACGATGCAACGGGCTTCGGCGCCCGCTCAAGGGCCACCAGACACATACGGCAATTACCGGCGATCGACAGGCGTTCGTGGTAGCAGAAACGCGGAATTTCGATCCCCACCTGCTCGCAAGCCTGCAGGACCGTCAATCCGGCGTCGACTTCGACTTCCTTACCGTCAATGGTCAGCTTCGGCATCGGTTGTCCTTACCTTCCTGCGTTATTCGGCCGCTGCGGGCTGTTGCCCGGCGCCGCGTTGTTCCATCAACGGACGGAACTGACGGATAAGACCCTGGATCGGCCACGCCGCCGCATCGCCCAGTGCGCAGATCGTGTGGCCTTCGACTTGTTTGGTGACTTCTTCGAGAAGATCGATTTCAGCCGGTGTGGCATCGCCGGCGCAGATACGCTCCATCATGCGCCACATCCAGCCCGATCCCTCGCGGCACGGTGTGCACTGTCCGCAGCTTTCATGCATATAGAAGCGCGACAGCCGCGTAATCGCACGGATCACATCGGTCGACTTGTCCATGACCATGACGGCAGCGGTGCCGAGCCCGGATCGCATTTCTTTCAGGGAATCAAAGTCCATCAGGACCGTCGAACTCATTTCCTGCGTCAGCAGTGGCACCGATGCACCGCCCGGAATAATCGCCAGCAGGTTGTCCCAGCCGCCGCGTACGCCGCCGGCATGTTTTTCGATCAGTTCCTTGAGCGGAATGCCCATTTCTTCCTCGACGGTGCACGGCTTGTTGACGTGTCCGGAGATATTGAAAAGCTTGGTGCCGGTATTGTTCGGACGGCCGATGCCGGCGAACCATTCCGCACCCCGGCGCAGGATCGTCGGCACCACGGCGATGCTTTCGACGTTATTCACCGTCGTCGGACAGCCCCAGACTCCGACGTTGGCCGGGAACGGCGGCTTCAGCCTCGGCTGGCCCTTCTTGCCTTCCAGGCTTTCGATCAGCGCCGATTCCTCGCCACAGATATAGGCCCCCATGCCACGGTGGATGTAGAAATCGAATTTCCAGCCCGTGCCGCATGCATTGTCACCGATCAGGCCGTTTTCATAAGCTTCATCGACGGCCCGCTGCAGGGCTTCCGTCTCGCGGAAGAACTCGCCCCGGACATAGCAATACGCCGCGTGCGCCTGCATCGCGAAACTCGCGATCAGTGCGCCTTCGATCAGCTTGTGCGGATCGTTACGCATGATCTCGCGGTCCTTGCAGGTGCCGGGTTCGCCCTCGTCGGCATTGATCACCAGATAATGCGGGCGCTCGCCGACTTCTTTCGGCATGAACGACCATTTCATGCCAGTTGAGAATCCGGCGCCGCCTCGTCCGCGCAGGCCCGATCCCTTGACCTGCTCGATGATCGTCTCGCGGCCAAGCTCGATCAACTTTTTGGTATTGTCCCAGTCGCCGCGCTTGCGCGCGCCCGAAACACCAACGTCTTCAAGCCCGTAAATATTCGTAAAGATGCGATCGGCGTCTTTAAGCATCAGTTATCCCCCTTTTCGGAGACTTTCTGTGCGCGAAGCTCTTCCTGATGCGCGAGGCTTGTCAGCCCGCCCAGAGGCTCGCAGGTATGGCGCTCAAGCTGGGAGCCCGTCTTCGGCTGTTTGCCGGCCCGCAGGTCGTCGAGAATTTGTGCCGTCGCTTCGCTGTCCAGATCCTCGTAATAGTCATCGTTGATCTGCATCATCGGCGCATTCACGCAGGCCCCCAGGCATTCCACTTCAAGCAGCGTGAATTCGCCGTCCTCGGTGGTTTCGCCGGATTTGATGCCGAGCTTGTTCTGGCAGGCGCGCATGATGTTATCGGAGCCGTTCAGCCAGCACGGCAGGTTCGTGCAGACCTGCACGAAATGCTTCCCGACCGGTTTCAGGTTGTACATCGTATAGAACGATGCGACTTCCAGCACCCGGATCGCCGGCATACTCAGGTAATCGGCGACATGTTCGATGGCTGGCATCGGCAGCCAGCCGCCGCACTGGCGCTGTGCAATATCCAGAAGCGGCATTACGGCCGAGCGCTGGCGCCCTTCAGGATATTTGGCGATCACGGCATCGGCCTTGGCCTTGCTGTCGGCAGTGAACTCGAAGGTTTCAGGTGCATCGCTCATCGGTCGATCTCCCCGAATACGACATCGACGGAGCCGATGTTGGCGACGATGTCGGCCAGCATATGCCCCTTGGAAATGAACTCCGTCGCCTGCAGAGAGGCAAAGCCGGGTGCGCGGATCTTGCAGCGGTACGGTTTGTTGGAGCCATCCGATATCAGATAGACGCCAAACTCGCCTTTCGGTGCTTCAACGGCTGTATAGGTTTCGCCGGCCGGCACCTTGAAGCCCTCGGTATAGAGCTTGAAGTGGTGAATTAGCGATTCCATCGAATGCTTCATGTCGCCGCGCGAGGGTGGCGTGATCTTGTGATCAATGGACTTGGCGGGGCCAATTGGCATGTTTTCAATCACTTGGCGCATAATCTTAATGCTTTCTCGCATTTCAAGCATGCGCACCAGATAGCGGTCGTAGCAGTCGCCGTTATTGCCGACGGGAATCTGGAAATCGTATTTTTCATAGCCGTCATAAGGCTGGGATTTACGAAGGTCCCAGGCAATCCCGGATGCCCGCAGGTTGGCGCCGGTAAACCCCCAGTCCTGACACTGCTCGGCGTTGATCACGCCGATATCGACAGTGCGCTGCTTGAAGATGCGGTTTTCCGTCAGCAGGCTTTCCATATCGTCACAGATCTGAAGAAAGCTCGGGCACCACTCATAAATGTCGTCCAGCAACTGCTGAGGCACATCCATGGCCACGCCGCCGGGACGGAAATAATGCATGTGCATGCGTGCACCGCAGGCCCGTTCGCAAAATTCCATGAGTTTTTCGCGGTGTTCGAAGCCCCACAGCATCGGCGTCATGGCGCCGACGTCCATCGCGAAGGCGCAGATATTCATCAGGTGATTCAGAAGCCGCCCTATTTCCGCATACAGAACGCGGATCGCCTGCCCGCGCGCGGGAGCCTCGATCCCCAGCAGTTTCTCGGTGGCAAGCGCAAAGGCATGTTCCTGACACTGCGGCGATGAATAATCGAGGCGGTCGAAGTAGCCGACGGCCTGCACATAGGTCTTGTTCTCGATCAGCTTTTCCGTGCCCCGGTGCAGCAGACCGATATGCGGATCGGCACGTTCGACAACCTCGCCGTCCATTTCGAGGACCAGGCGCAACACGCCGTGCGCCGCAGGGTGTTGCGGGCCGAAGTTGATGTTGTAGTTCTTGATCTGGGTTTCGGCCATTATTTCGCCTCCTCTTCGGTGGCGTCTTCGGCCTTTTCGTCGCCCGGCAGCATGCGCTGCACGCCTTCCCAAGGGCTCAGGAAGTCGAAGGAGCGGTATTCCTGGGTCAGTTTGACCGGCTCATAAACAATCCGCTTCTGTTCGTCGTCATAACGGACTTCGACATAACCGGTCAGCGGGAAGTCCTTGCGCAGCGGATGGCCTTCGAAACCGTAGTCGGTCAGTATCCGGCGAAGATCCGGGTGGTTGTTAAAGGCTACGCCGAACATGTCCCAGACTTCGCGCTCCCACCAGTTGGCGGCGCTGAACAGCCCGGTTGCACTATCGACGGGGGTATCTTCGTCCGTGCGCAGTTTGACGCGAATACGGTTGTTATGGGTCATCGACAGCAGGTGATAGACGATTTCGAACCGCTCATCGTCATCGGGATAATCGACACCGCAAACATCCAGCAGCGTCAAAAACTGGCAGTTTGCGTCATCACGCAGGAATTTCAGGACTTTCAACACATCATCGCGTCTGATTTCGACCGTGAGCTGTCCAAGACGCACGTTGACGTCCTCAACCGAGTCACCAAGGGTGTCCCGGATATAACCGCCCAATTCCTGTAGAACCTGATCCATGATGATCCGTGCGTTGTTATTCGTGAGCCGTTAGCGGAACAGGGTTCCGGTGCGTTTAATCTTTTTCTGCAGTTGCATCACGCCGTAAACCAGCGCTTCGGCAGTCGGCGGGCAGCCTGGAACATAGATATCAACAGGCACGACCCGGTCACAGCCGCGAACTACAGAATATGAATAGTGATAATAGCCGCCGCCGTTGGCGCACGATCCCATTGAAATGACATATCGCGGTTCCGCCATCTGGTCATAGACCTTGCGGAATGCAGGGGCCATTTTGTTGGTGAGCGTACCGGCGACGATGATCACGTCGGACTGGCGCGGGCTCGGGCGCGGGACAACGCCGAAACGGTCGAGATCGTAACGGCTGACATAGGCATGCATCATTTCAATGGCGCAGCAGGCCAGACCGAAGGTCATCGGCCAGAGCGAGCCGGTACGTGCCCAGTTGACCAGTTTGTCGACAGACGCGATGACAAACCCCTTGTCATGCAGTTCACCGGTTACCTGACGCAGGATGGCGTCCTGTTCTTCGCCCGGTGGCAGCGGCGCCGGCTCATTGTGGGCTGTGTTGCTTACTCCCATTCGAGCGCTCCTTTACGCCATTCGTAAATGAATCCGATGGTCAGGATTCCGAGGAAAACCATCATCGACCAGAAGCCGAAAACGCCGATGTTGCCCAGCGAAATCGCCCACGGGAACAGGAATGCAACCTCGAGATCAAAGATGATGAACAGGATCGCCACCAGATAAAAACGTACGTCGAACTTGTGACGCGCATCCTCGAAAGCTTCGAAGCCACATTCATAAGCGGAAGATTTCTCGGCGTCAGGACGCTGCGGTGCGACGATAAATGACCCCAAAACCGCGATGCAGGCGATGGCGGTGGCGATCCCCAGAAAAACCAGGATCGGAAGATACTCGCTTAATAAGCCTTCCAAAGTTTTCTCTCCCCGGTTTTTTACCGGTCAATGGCTCGTATTAGCCCAGTGCGGGCATCACGAATTAAGTCAACGGTAGGCGTTTAAGGTATGCCTCACAAGGTCCTATTTTTCAATGCCCTAACGACCTGCCGGATCGGTTTTTTTCGCAGTTGCATATAAACAGCTACGCGACGGCGGTTGTCTTCGAAATCATGGCGAAAGTCGATACCTGCCAAGGCTGAACAGTGAAAAATATGATTTGGAAAGTGGCGGGAGTGACGGGACTCGAACCCGCGGCCTCCGGCGTGACAGGCCGGCGCTCTAACCAACTGAGCTACACCCCCTTGCCAGGGATCGCCAAGGCTGACTGCGCTTGGCGGAAGCGATGATCTAAAGCACCCCTATCGGGGTGTCAAGCGGCGTCATAACGCCCGGGAGAACATTCTTTGAATTAATGCCGGTGCTTATTCATCAAGCGGGAAATTGAACGCATACACAGCCATGATATGGCTGACATTCTTGCCGTCGGGATCGAGAAACGGCACGTGCAGCACTTCATAAGTAACGAATTCTTTTTCCACGAGGTGCTTGATTATGGCGCGGCGTGAAACAGGTTGCCTGTCTTTGACCATTTGCCGGTAGCGCGTCAGCAGGATTTTACTTCTTTCCTCTGGCTGATATTCGCTGACCAAAACCCCCGTCAGTTCCATCCCTAGAACGCTACTTAATTCAGTGCCCCAGAACCGGTTGACGAAGTCTTCTCCATCATCGACGACGTCTTTGACGAACATCAAGCGCGCAACCTTGTAGAGATCCATCAGATTGACGTCTTTGTATCGGGGCGTCCGATTCTCAATCGCGTATTTCGATTCCCAGTATTCCTTTAAAGCTATTGTGGTGGGGAGCCGGCAATCATGTATCGTGCCGGCTTCGAGACATTGAAAAGTATCTGACATAAATGAACTTTCATTCAGAAACGAATGAATCATAGCAGCCTTCTGGCAGCTATCCCAAGCTACGGTGAATACGTAGATAATTTTGAACTGAAATAAGGGAAATGGTGGGCGGTGACGGGTTCGAACCGCCGACCCTCTCGGTGTAAACGAGATGCTCTACCAGCTGAGCTAACCGCCCTATGGGCTCCATATACTTTGCAGAGTCAGGGACGGCAAGGGCTGAACGGGAAATATAAAAGAAAACGCCGACCACGTGGGCCGGCGTCTTCGCAAGGAATTTTGACGTCGATCAGTTGACGGCGTCTTTAAGACCTTTACCGGCTTTGAACTTCGGCTGCTTCGAGGCCGGGATCTGAATCGTTTCACCCGTCCGCGGATTGCGGCCGGTGGTTGCTTTCCGGTTAACAACGGAAAACGTGCCGAAGCCGACAAGACGGACTTCACCACCACCTTTTAAAGAACTGCTGATGTTATCAAACACCGCGTCGACGGCTTTGGCTGCGTCGGCTTTCGTCAGGCCCGCAGAATCCGCGACAGCGGCGACAAGATCATTTTTATTCACGGCTCATGCCCCCTTTTACAAGGTTTTAAGTTAAAACTTACATCCGCCTCCCAAACGAAAATTTATCGCTCTCCAGAGTGCGGCTCTCGCGATGAATCTAGTGCCAGCGCTCTCACAGCGTCAATTCAACACCCCTTGGAAGCCGCAGATTTCTGCGGTTTTTTGCGGGCTACAGCGTAACCTACGGTAAACAAAGCATTATTTCGGAGCAATTATTAACGATGATTTTCACAAAACATGCCGATATGGTTGTGAAAGCGCGGATTTCTGCGGAAAACACGTGAATCCGGGACTCCGATTCGTTTCCTTACAATTTTATGCATTGGCTGGTATCAGCTTGTGCCCAGCAAAAAGGGCGCACCCCGAAGAGCGCGCCCTGAATTGTTCTGCATCGTGATTGAAGTTTAGTGCTTCACCAAACCGTTGGCCGTTGTTGCTTCGTCCGGGGTCTGGGCTGCGAGCGCAGCAGCTTTCGCGTCGTCTTCCTCAGACCATTCTATTGGTGTAAGCGGTTTGGAAAGTGCGCGCTCCAGAACCTCATCGACGGTCGTTACGGGAACGATCTCAAGTCCCTTCTTAACGACGTCCGGGATGTCGGCGAGGTCTTTTTCGTTCTCCTGCGGGATGAGCACGGTCTTGATTCCACCCCGCAACGCTGCCAGCAGCTTTTCTTTCAAGCCGCCGATTGCGAGGACGCGACCGCGCAGCGTGACTTCGCCGGTCATTGCGACTTCCTTGCGCACGGGAATCCCCGTCAACACGGACACGATGGATGTCGTCATGCCGACGCCGGCGGACGGACCGTCTTTCGGCGTCGCGCCTTCCGGCACGTGCACATGGATATCGCGCTGATTGAACAAAGTCGGGCGGATACCGAAAGTGTGCGCACGGGATTGCACATAGGATTTGGCAGCCTGAATGCTTTCCTGCATGACATCGCCGAGTTTCCCGGTGATTGTCATCTTGCCGCGGCCCGGTACCATGATGGATTCGATGGACAGCAGTTCCCCGCCGACCTCGGTCCAGGCAAGGCCCGTCACGACGCCGACCAGATCTTCAGCTTCGATTTCGCCAAAGCGATATTTCTTGATACCGGCGTACTTGTCGATGTTCTGGACCGTGACTTTCACGTCAGTAGCCTCGCCCATCAGGATTTCCTTGAGCGCCTTACGGATCAGGTTCGACAATTCACGCTCAAGGTTACGTACACCGCTTTCGCGTGTGTAGTAACGGATCAGGTGCAGAAGCGCGTTATCGGAAATTGACCACTCACCATCCTTGATGCCGTGCTTTTCCATTTGCTTCGGAAGCAGGTGGCGTTTGGCGATTTCGACTTTTTCATGCTCGGTGTAGCCGGAAAGACGGATGATCTCCATCCGGTCGAGCAACGGCCCGGGCATGTTGAGGGTATTCGCCGTGGTGACGAACATGACATCCGACAGATCGTAATCGACTTCAAGATAATGATCGTTGAAGTTCGTGTTCTGCTCGGGGTCGAGAACTTCGAGTAGCGCCGACGCCGGATCGCCACGCCAGTCATTCCCCATCTTGTCGACCTCATCGAGCAGGAACAACGGATTGGAGGACTTTGCTTTCTTCATCGACTGGATGATCTTGCCCGGCATGGAACCGATGTAGGTCCTGCGGTGACCGCGGATTTCCGACTCATCACGCACACCGCCGAGCGACATGCGGACAAAGTTACGTCCGGTCGATTCCGCGATGGATTTGCCAAGCGAGGTCTTGCCGACACCCGGAGGCCCGACGAGGCAGAGGATCGGGCCGGTCACCTTGTTGGTACGCTGTTGCACGGCAAGGTATTCAACGATCCGTTCCTTGACCTTTTCCAGGCCGTAGTGATCGGCATCCAGGACCTCCTGGGCGATCTTGATGTCTTTTTTAACACGTGTGCGCTTTTTCCACGGGATGCCGAGCATCCAGTCGAGATAGTTCCGCACAACGGTTGCTTCGGCCGACATCGGCGACATGCTTTTGAGCTTTTTCAACTCGGCCAGGGCTTTTTCCTTGGCTTCCTTGCTCAGCTTTGTCTTTTCGATTTTCTCCTCGATTTCCGCGGTTTCATCGCGGCCATCGTCGGTTTCACCGAGTTCTTTCTGGATCGCCTTGAGCTGCTCATTCAGATAGTACTCGCGTTGCGTTTTCTCCATCTGCCGCTTGACACGGTTGCGGATTTTCTTCTCAACCTGAAGCACGCCGATTTCGGCTTCCATGAAGCCGAGCACGCGCTCAAGGCGTTCAATCACGCTTTCGACTTCAAGAAGCTCCTGCTTCTCGGAAATCTTGATCGCCAGATGCGAAGCAACGGTATCGGCCAGTTTCGAAGGATCGTCGATCTGGTTCAACGACACCAGAACTTCCGGCGGGATCTTCTTGTTCAGCTTGATGTAGCTTTCGAACTGGTTGACGACCGAGCGTGAAATCGCTTCAAGCTCGCGCTCATCGCCCAGCTGCTCGGTCAGGCGGCTCGCCTCGACCTGAAAAAACTGCTCGGTTTCGGTAAAATCCTCGATACGAGCGCGCTGAATACCCTCGACCAGAACCTTAACCGTCCCGTCGGGCAACTTCAGAAGTTGCAGAACCGTTGATACCGTACCGATCTGGTAAATCTCGTCTTTTCCGGGGTCATCATCGGCGGCGTTTTTCTGGGCCACGAGCAGAATCTGCTTGTCGTCCTTCATGACGTCTTCGAGGGCGCGCACGGACTTCTCCCGGCCGACGAAAAGCGGGACGATCATGTGTGGGAAAACAACGATGTCGCGCAGCGGCAAAACCGGAAAATCTTCTTTTTGATCTTTTTGTTCGTTCGTGGTCATACATTCGCTCCATTTAGTTCGGAAAACACCGCAATCCCCGTCCCTTGCGGAATTCCGACGATGTGCCTGATTACCTAAAAAGTGGGCCGTTTACCCCTTTTGTGCAAGGGCTAACGGTATATATTGCGGTTAATACGGAACTGGATTTGCCGCTGTGAAATCCCGGTCATACCGGCCATGCGCGTGATAGCGGTTTACCTGTAAATCGACATGCGAAAACGGCCGAATAATCGGATCGGTAAGGCTAAATCCCTGAAAACAGGAAGCTAATCAGGAAGCCGAGGATTCCATGTCGTTTTTACGGTCGGCATAGATGAACAACGGCGGTGCGCCGTCATCGACGGTGTCCTCGTTGATGACGATTTCCTCGACTCCATCCAGACCCGGCAGATCGAACATCGTGTCGAGCAGGATATTTTCCATGATCGAGCGTAATCCGCGTGCACCGGTTTTGCGTTCTACCGCTTTCTTGGCGACCGATTCGAGCGCTTCTTCACGGAACGTCAGGCTGACGTCTTCCATTTCAAACAGCCGCTGATACTGCTTCACCAATGCATTTTTCGGTTTGGTGAGGATTTCAATCAGGGCTTCTTCATCCAGGTCCTCCAGGGTCGCAATGACCGGGAGACGACCGACGAATTCTGGAATAAGTCCGAATTTCAGCAGATCCTCTGGCTCGACTTCGGCCAGGATTTCACCTGTCTGACGATCTTCGGGACCACGCACGTCTGCACCGAAGCCGATGTTGGTCCCACGGCCGCGGCCGGCGATGATCTTGTCGAGACCGGCAAATGCACCGCCACAGATAAACAGGATGTTCGTCGTGTCGACCTGCAGGAATTCCTGCTGCGGATGCTTGCGGCCCCCCTGTGGCGGCACCGAAGCAACGGTACCTTCCATGATTTTCAGCAAAGCCTGCTGAACGCCTTCCCCGGATACGTCGCGGGTAATCGACGGGTTATCGGATTTGCGGCTGATCTTGTCGACTTCATCGATATAGACAATGCCGCGCTGTGCGCGCTCGACGTTATAGTCGGCGGACTGCAGCAGTTTGAGAATGATGTTTTCGACGTCTTCACCGACATAACCGGCTTCGGTCAGCGTCGTGGCATCTGCCATTGTGAACGGCACATCGAGTATCCGCGCCAGCGTCTGCGCCAGCAGCGTTTTACCGCAACCGGTCGGACCGATCAGCAGGATATTGGACTTCGCCAGTTCGACATCGTTGGACTTGCCGCCGTGGCCGAGCCGCTTGTAGTGGTTGTGCACGGCAACCGAGAGAACGCGCTTGGCGCGTTTCTGGCCGATGACGTAATCGTCGAGCACCTGGCAGATGTCCATCGGCGTCGGAACGCCCTCGCCCGATTTCACCAGGTTGGTTTTGTGCTCTTCACGGATAATGTCCATGCACAACTCGACGCATTCATCGCAGATGAATACGGTCGGGCCGGCGATCAGCTTGCGGACTTCGTGCTGGCTTTTGCCGCAGAACGAGCAATAAAGCGTGTTCTTTGCGTCTCCACCACTGCCGGACTTGCTGCTCATTTGGACTCCTTGATCCGATACTAATTCAGAATCGTTATGTTACTCGCCGCGAGTGGGGCCGTACAATCCCCAATATCCCTGCCTGTGGCAGGGATGGATATTAGCGCCGCGCCATTAAAACGCACCCGCAAGCCTTTAAATCCCGTCAGCTATCTTCTTCAGGGCGCGGACGTTCGGCGACGACTTCATCGATCAGGCCGAATGTCTTGGCTTCATCCGCGCTCATGAAGGTGTCGCGTTCGACGGCTTTTTCGATGACATCAAGCTTCTGACCGGTGTGCTCGACGTACATGTTGTTCAGACGCTCGCGCAACTTCAGAATCTCGCGCGCCTGGATTTCGATGTCCGTCGCCTGACCCTGTGCACCGCCCGAAGGCTGATGGATCATGATCCGCGAATTCGGTAGCGCATAGCGCTTGCCCTTGGTGCCGGCGCACATCAGGAGCGACCCCATGGAGGCGGCCTGACCGATGCAAACCGTGGATACGTCGGGACGGATGTACCGCATGGTGTCATAGATCGCGAGCCCCGAGGTCACGACCCCACCCGGTGAATTGATATAGAACGAAATGTCCTTGTCCGGGTTTTCGGATTCCAGAAACAGCAACTGAGCGCAAACCAGGCTCGCTACTTCATCATGGACGGCACCGGTCAGGAAAATGATGCGTTCCTTGAGGAGGCGCGAATAAATGTCGTAAGCACGCTCGCCGCGATTGGTCGTTTCGACAACCATCGGCACCAGCGTGTTCATGTAGGTGTCCATAGCGTTAGACATTCCGCGTCTCTCCTTGTGTAACTTGTCGTTCCGAGATAATCCCCGAAGCCCCGCCATGCAAGGGCGGAGTTGCAGAATGCCATCCAGTCAGAAATACCGGTCCCGGGGATTTACCCCGGTCCCGTTGATCGTTCCGGCGCCCCTCAGATAAGGAATCAGCCTTCGTCTTTTTTGGCGGCGGCTTTTTTCTTCGGTGCCGCTTTCTTTTTCGGCTTGTCGTCGTCATCGTCCTTTTTGGCCGCAGCTTTTTTCTTCGGCGCCGCTTTCTTGGGCTTTGTCTCTTCGGCTTCGTTCTCGGCTTCGATCTCTTTGATCAGTTCTTCCATGGTTGCCGTCTTATCGGTGACTTTGACCATTTCAAGAATGAAATCGATGATTTTGTCTTCGTACATCGGCGCCGCGGCCTGTTCGAGCGCCTGCGGATTGTTTTTGAAGTATTCCATGACCTGCTGTTCCTGGCCCGGATACTTACGCGCTTCGTTCATCATCGCCTTGTTCAGATCGTCCTGGCCGATCTGAATATTGTTAGTGCGGCCGATTTCATTCAGCAAAAGACCAAGGCGGACACGGCGGTCGGCGATTTCCTTGAACTCGTCGGCCTGTGCCTTGTCGGGTTCGATCTTGTGCGCTTCTTCGTGGTCGTGTGCATCGCCATGCTGGGCGTCGGAACCATGCTGTTCATGCTGCCACTGGTGGATGATGGAATTGTATTCCTGCTCGGACATACGCGGCGGGACTTCGAAATCAATCATGTCGGCGAGTTTGTCCATTAGGCGGCGCTTGACCAGCATGCGGCCATATTCCTTGAACTCGCGGCCCTGTTCTTCGCGAATCATGTCGCGCAGCTTTTCAAGATTCTCGGCACCCGCCAGCTTCGCCAGTTCGTCGTCGATCGGCGACGGCTTGGTTTCACGGATTTCCGTGACCTTGACCTCGAACACGGCATCCTTGCCAGCCAGTTCGGCCGCACCGTATTCGTCAGGGAATTTGACGTTCACTTCGGCATCGCTGCCTGCGGCCACGCCGACAAGCTGGTCTTCGAAGCCCGGGATGAAGTTACCGGAACCGAGTTCCAGGTTGTAGCCTTCGGCTGAACCGCCCGGGAATGCTTCGCCGTCGACCTTGCCGATGAAATCGATCACGACAATGTCGCCGGATTTTGATTTGCGATTCCCGCTGATCGGGTCGGAGGTTTTGTTGGCGTCGGCGATCCGCTGCAGCGTTTCCTCGACGTCCTTTTCCTCGACCTTCGGTACCATGCGTTCGACATTGATCTTGGCGAAATCAGGCAACGTGATTTCCGGCAGAATCTCAAAGGTCATGGTGTATTCGAGGTCCTTGCCGTCTTCGAACGACGTCACTTCGAACTGCGGCTGGCCGACCGGGCGAACGCCCTTCTCGGCAATCGCCTGTTCGGCGGAAGACGAAACGGCGCTTTCGAGCACTTCGCCCATGACGGACGGGCCGTAGCGTTTGCGCAGCAAGGAGACCGGCACCTTGCCCGGACGGAAGCCCGGCAGGCTGGCGGTTTTGGCAATTTCAGAGAGACGGTGCGACACCTTCTCTTCGATTTCTTTTGCCGGGAGCGCGACTTTGTATTCGCGGCTCAGACCTTCGGATTTGACTTCAGTGACCTGCATCGGATTTCCAGACATTCATACGTTTATGACAACTCGCGGTACTTACCGCGTCGCATCGGGTGGCCGGCGCATGGGTAAAATTTGGTGCGGGCGGAGGGACTTGAACCCCCACGACTTACGTCACAGGTACCTAAAACCTGCGTGTCTACCAATTCCACCACGCCCGCCCGAGTTCACCACGGGCAAATGTGCCCAAAGCGCCCCGCCCCGAAGCGGTGCGACACTCTACTTATTTAGCCTACACTGTCAATCGCAAGGAAACGGCAGAATTTAAGGGCTTATAGGCGCCAACGATCAGCCTTTGAGGAGTGCCCGTACAGTACTGGATGTCGAAACCTTGCCGCGAGCACTGTATGCTTCGTGGTTATCCTCGATCTTGCCGAGGTGATAGACGTAATTGACCATCATGCCGGCGGACTGCTTGATGCCGTTGGATGCTGTATCCCCAAGCCAGTTGATACGCTCAATGGCAGCGCCGTTCGAAAGATGGAAATGCGCAACCGGATCGGCCGCACGGCCTTCACGGCGCTTTTCCTCAACCAGATAACGGGCGCAAAGACGTAATAGCGGCGATTTCAGTGCCTCTGCGAGCTTTTCATCATGGAACCAGTTCGGATCGTTGAGGGTTTCCTTCACGACACCTTTGAGGCCGGTGTCCTTGATTGTGACGGCCTTGAGCGCTTTGCGTTCGGCAGGCAGCAGGATCTTCGGATCACCGGCAGCGAACAGGCCATCCAGCCATTTACGGAAACCCGGGATCGGCGACAGGGTCGAGAAGGTTTTGAGATTCTCGAATTCCTCGCGCAATTCGCCGACGACGCGCTTGATCAGGAAGTTTCCGAAACTGATACCGGCAAGCCCCTGTTGTGCATTCGAGATGGAATAAAAAATCGCCGTGTCGGCTTCACTGGAATTTTGCACCGGTGCATGTTCATCCAGAAGTTCCTGAACGTTTCCGGCAATGCCGTTGACCAGTGCAACCTCGACAAAAATAAGCGGCTCGTTAGGCATGCGCGGATGGAAAAATGCAAAGCAGCGGCGATCGGAATCGAGACGGTTCTTCAGGTCGTCCCAGCTGGCGATGGCGTGAACCGCCTCGTAGGCAATCAGTTTTTCGAGAATGGTCGCCGGCGTCTTGTCCCAGGAAATCAGCCGCAATTCGAGGAAGTCGACATCGAACCAGGAAACGAGAATAGCGCGCAGATCGCGCTCCAGCGCTTTCAGGGCCTGATCTTCCCTGGAGAACCGCAGCAGTTCGGCACGCATATCGACGAGGAACTTAACCCCGTCCGGCAGTGCATTGAATTGCGTCAGCAGCTTGGTGCGTGGTGCTTCCAGCGCTTTTCGCAACAGATATTCGGCGTCGCGGCGGTCGTTGTCGTCATCGGCCAGTTGTACCGCGTCCATGGCGGCGTCGACCTGGGCGGGATCGGTGTCGAATTCACGCGCAAGCACGCTGAGGAAGCGTTTGCGGCCGGTTTCGTCGAGCGCCAGATAAACCTGCCCGAGCTTTGCTGCTTCGGCGCGTGCTGAGACTTCGCCGCCCTTGTTGTTGAGGCAGGCCAGCATCTGCTTGCGTAGCGTCTCGATATCTGAGTCCGGCAGATCGGGCCGTGCCATGGCGGTCGATATGTCATATCCCGAACCCGCAATCGCCCGCCAGCCGTCGCGGAGATTGCTGATCGTGCGGTCCAGAAAACTAGTCGGTTCACCATCCATGCCGGTAAATTGCCTTTATTATGTGCCGATTTCAAGGCGGCTTCGTATGTGTCAGCCGCAGTCTAGGTCTGTAAACACTTGAGGCAAGGCCTCGGTGATATCTTCAGCGATGAGACCGAGTCCGATGTACGATGCAGCCTTGCCATGACACCATACACCCGCCGCTGCCGCATCGAACGCAGGGGCGCCGGTGGCCAGGAAACCTGCAATGATGCCGGCCAGCACGTCCCCTGCCCCGGCAGTGCCTAGCCATTCAGGTGCGTTGGCATTGATGGCGGCACGTCCATCCGGTGCGGCGATCACGGTATCTGCCCCTTTCAGGACGATGATTGCCCCGGATTGCTTGGCGGCGGCGCGGGCGCGCGACAGTTTGTCGCCTTCAAACGCGAACAGACGGCGGAATTCGCCTTCGTGCGGAGTCAGGACGCAAGGGCCACGGATGGCCTTGAACAGGGATTTCGGCGCATCGCTGAAGGACGTCAGGGCATCGGCATCCAGCACGACCGAGCGCGCGCCGCCGGCGAGTGCCTGAAGTACCAGGCCTCGTGCTTCCTCGCCGACACCGATGCCGGGGCCAACAAGGACCGTGTTGCGGCGCGGATCGGCGAGGGTTTCTTGAAAATCATGCCGGGCTTCGACGATATTGCCGGGATCGCCGGCAAGATAAATACCGAGCGCCGGTTCCGGCACCGATAATGTTGCCAACCCCGCACCCGCCCGGCGCGCGGCGCGGGCGGCCAGTTTCGCGGCGCCCGGCATGACGGCGCTCCCGGCAATGATCACATGGCCGCGGTCATATTTATGCCGGGTCGGGCGATGGCCTGCGAAAACGTTTGCGGACCAAATCGCAGGCGTGTTTTCGAAAATTTCCGGTTGGATGTCATGCAGGACACCGGGCGGAATACCGATGTCGGCGACATGAATGCCGCCGCACGTGCCCCGGCCCGGATACAGCAGATGCCCAGGTTTCTTTCTGAAAAATGTAACGGTCTCCAGTGCCGGCAGCACGCAGCCCATGACGGCGCCGGTATCGCCGTTAATCCCGCTCGGCAGGTCGACCGCGATGGCGGGGAGTTCAAGCGCCGCCGCTGCATTCAGCACATGGGCGCAAACGCCTTCGATTTCGCGGGCCAGACCGGCGCCGAACAAGGCGTCGACGATAATGCAGCCTTCTTCGAGGACCATCGGCGCCAGCGGCTCGACGGTGCCGTTCCAGCGCCTGTAATTGGCCAGTGCATCGCCGGAGAGCTTTTCCGGATCGCCGAGGGCGGCAATGCGCACCCTGTAACCCCGGTTTTTCAGGTACCGCGCGGCGACATAGCCGTCACCGCCATTGTTACCGGGACCGCACAGCACGACGATCGGCCGTTTTCCGGCAAGCCGCTGGGCGCGTTCGGCAACTGCCCTGCCTGCGCGTTCCATCAGCGACAGACCGGCGACACCGCCTTTGATCGCGGCCCGGTCGGCGGCGCCCATTTGCGCCACGCTCAAGAGTGCATTCCCGTACATGGGGGAATCGTACACCCAGTTTCGCACTTGCTAAAGACGTGCTGTGATTTACGGCTTTTTTCTTGGTTGATGCTATTTCCTCGCGCTCAGGCATTGAGGGAAACCGGCACCCCCATTAAGGTTGTTATTGTGCACTGCCGAAATCAACGGCAGCGCGACCGGATGAAGGAACGAACGATGCCCGCACGTATCATTGCCGTCGCGCAACAGAAAGGCGGCGCAGGCAAAACCACGCTGGCAGCTCAATTGGCCGTTGCCTGGGCCAACAACCGCCGCGTCGCCCTGATGGATATCGATCCACAGTCGAGCCTGACGGCATGGCATGCGCTCCGTGAAGCCAACAGCCGCGATCTGGCTGCTATCCGCCTCAGCGATGTATCCGGGTGGCGCGTCGGCACCGAACTCGACCGACTGAAGAATGATTTCGATATCGTCCTCATCGATTGCCCGCCGCATGCCGAAACCGAAACCAAGAACGCCATGCGCGCCGCCGATCTGGTCGTTATACCCGTGCAGCCCTCACCCATGGATGTCTGGGCGACAACACCGACGGCAAGTTTTGCCAAGGATCAGGGGACCGATGTGCGATTGGTCCTCAACCGTGTGCCGCCGCGTTCGCGTCTGGTTGAAGCGGTGCAGGGTCTGCTCGGGCAGAATGATCTTAAATTGACGACAAATACGCTCGGCAACCGTGTCGCATTCGCCGCTTCCATGATGGATGGTATGGGAGTCACGGAAAGCGAGCCGTCTTCGCAGGCTGCGGATGAAATCCGTGCCCTCGCCCATGAACTTGAAAGGGCTGCCAAATGATCGAACTGTCACCATTTATGTTGGGCTTGCATGCCCTGTTTGCCGTCGTTTGGGTCGGCGGTATGTTTTTCGCCTATCAGGTATTGCGGCCAAGCGTCCCTGCGATCGAACCACCGCCCGAGCGGCTCAAGCTGTGGAATCGTGTCTTCGGGCGTTTCTTTTATTGGGTCTGGATCGCCGTGGTGGTGATTCCGGCAACCGGTTATTGGCAGATATTCATCGATTTCGGCGGGTTTACCGGCGCTGGCCTTCACATCCACTGGATGCACGGAACCGGATGGCTGATGATTGTCCTGTTCATCTATCTTTATATGAAACCGTATGCGGCCTTCAGGACCGCAGTTGCGGGTGAGAACTGGGATGATGCGCGGCATAATCTTGAGCGCATCCGCAAGATCGTCGCGATCAATCTCGTTCTTGGCCTGATCACGGTCATTCTCGGTTCCACCGGTCGCTTGTGGGCATAGCCCCGGGCTATTCGAAAAGTTTGGCCGTGAGGCTGATTTCGTGGGTCAGCGTTTGATGCACAGGACAGCGTTCGGCGATTTCGAAGATCTTTTGGCGCTGCTCTGCGGATAGATCGCCACTCAACGCGATTTCGGCGTCTATCCGGTCGACCATGCCTTTTTCGGTATCGCAGGTGGCACAATCCTCGGCGTGAATTTTATCATGGCGCAGTGTTACCCGAGCCTGCTTAAGCGGCCACCCCTTGCGCTCGGCATACATACGCATGGTCATGGCCTTACAACTGCCAAGGGCGGCCATCAGGTAGTCATAGGGTGACGGTCCGCTGTCGTTGCCGCCGACACTCAGCGGTTCGTCGGCATGCAGCAAGTGTCGTCCGCCAACGGATATGATATTGGCAAACTTGCCCTGCCCCGTTTCCTGCACGACGACTCCATCCGCTACCGCAGGCACGTCAACTTCGCTGTCCGCTTCGACATCTGCCTCAATATATCGCTCCGCCCAGGCAGCAATGACGTTGGCGCAATAAACGGCATCGGTGCGTTTCGAAAGCAGGTGATCGGCATTATCCAGCGACACGAAACTTTTTGGATGCTTCGCCGCGATATAGATCTCCTGGGCATTTTCGATGCCGACGATATTGTCGACAGGTGAATGAAAAATCAGCAGTGCGCGGCCGAGGCGGGCGACGATGTCCTTGAGCTTCTGTGCGCGGATATCGTCCAGGAACTGTTTTTTGATACGGAACGGACGGCCGACAAGTGTGACGTCAGCTTCGCCTTCGGCATCGATTTTCTTGATGTCGTCGCCGAAATTGTTGGCAACGTGGCCAGGGTCTGCCGGCGCGCCGATGGTACACACGGCCTCGACTTCTGCAATTTCAGGCGCGGCGGCAAGGACAGCGGCACCGCCCAGGGAATGACCGATCAGGATTTTCGGGGCCGATAAATGCTCGCGCATATAGCCCGCTGCGGCGACCAGATCACCAACGTTCGAGGTAAAGTTTGTGTTGGCGAACTCGCCTTCACTGGCGCCAAGCCCGGTGAAGTCGAAACGCAATACGGCAATCCCGTGTGCCGTCAGACCTTCGGCGATTCGGCTGGCGGCAAATATATCCTTGGTGCAGGTAAAGCAGTGTGCAAACAGGGCGTAAGCCCTGACCTTACCATCCGGTGAATCGAGTCGTGCCGCCAGTTCATCGCCCAGCGCGCCGGTAAAAGTTATTTTTTCGCTTCTGCTCACACCTAAATTCCTCGCTTCGGGGATGTGCCGTAATATGCGTAATGATCTTCGTTGATGGAGTCCGGATCCACGGCTGAAAAAATCCTGGAAACATTTTCTCCATCGACACTCAACGGTAGACGAATGGACAGCCTGGATGATTCGATGCCCGAGCGGGCCACGATGGGGGTATGGCACAGCACGGCCTTACGGCGTCTGAAGACGTCTTCGTATTCATCCCGGTTACCTTCTCGCATGGTTTCGTCGGCAATATTGGAAAGCAGTTTGCCGGTCATTTCCACACCGATCAAATTTGTGCGTTCCGTGCCCCAGAAACGAAATCTGAAGTCCATGGGATCATGCTCGATGTCGACGAGGACAGACCACGGTAATAACCTCGGTGGAACAAATTCCAGAGAGAATGCAGATTCCAGCGGCAGAACGGGTGATTTGGGGAGCGCGTTCCAGGCATCGTAGATAGTCCGGAAATTAATCGGCAATTCGACCGTCGGATCGATTTCTATGATCTTAATTGCCTTCACCCCAATTAAAATAAATTAGCCCGCATATTTTACGAGTAAATCAATCCGGATACCATGCAGCATTGCGTTTTTCCATGAAACTCAGGAGCCCTTCTGCGGCTTCGTCGCTTTGGCGTTGCAGAGAATGGCTAAGGGCCAGATTCGCCGCAAGCGCATCGTCCATATACATGCCGGACGTTTCAAAAAGGATTCGCTTCGTTTCCGCCATGCCTGTCGGGCCGTTCATCAATATCGCATTGATGATGGCTTCGCCATTTTCCGCCAGCGCTTCACGGGGGCACACGGTATGCACTAGTCCGAGTTTTTCTGCGGTCCGGGCGTCGAAACGTTCTGCGGTAATGGCATAGCGGCGGACCTGTCTGGGACCGATGGCGGCGGCAAGCTGTGGAATGATCGGGCCAGGGTGCAACCCCCAACGTACTTCGGCAATCGAGAACAGTGCATCGTCGGACGCAATCACCACATCGCAGGCGGCTAGGATACCCGTGCCGCCCCCGAAACAGGCACCCTGAACAAGCGCGATGGTCGGCTTCATGCATTGATCGAGCATGCGCACGGCATCGGTTGTCTGTTGCGAAACCGCGAGGTTTTCTGCTGGCGTGCCGTGGCGGACTTCGTCCAGCCAGGCCAGATCGGCGCCTGCCTGAAAGTGCTTACCGTTACCTTTGATAACGATTATGCGGACATTTTCGTCACTGCTCAGCGCGCGTGCGCCGTCCAGGAGATTCTTCACCATGTCGCCGTTATAGGCATTGTTGACATGCGGTCTGTTGAGCGTGACCGTGGCGACGCCGCGTGCATCGATTTCGCAAAGCACACTTGGTTGTTGTTCTGGCATTTTAGTCTCCGTGAACTTCATGAAGTTTATTTTTTGACGCCCGGTTCGTGTCTGGACAAAAGGCGTTCGATCCCGATTATTAGTTGCATGAAAAAAACACCATTCACAAAGCATGATGTAGAAGTCATGGAAGAAAAATCCGGTTACAGCGGGTTTTTCGATCTCAACATCTACACTTTACGGCATAAAAAATTTGCCGGGGGATGGACCCAGGACATCACGCGAGAGGTCTTCGAGCGCGGGCATGCTGTGGCGGTACTGCCTTATGACCCGGTTCTGAACAAAGTTCTTTTGATCGAACAATTCCGTCCGGGCGCCTATTTTTCAATGACATCACCGTGGTTTGATGACGACGTATCGCCTTGGATATATGAAGGTATTGCCGGCATTATAGAAGAAGGCGAATCGCCGGAAGATGTCGCCCGCCGGGAAAGCATCGAGGAAGCGGACACCCCGCTGCAGGATCTGATCAAAATCAGTCATTACCTAGTCAGTCCCGGGGGTACGACCGAGTCGGTCTTCGTTTTTGTCGGGCGTGCAGATCTATCAAATGTCGACGGGATACACGGTATTGCACACGAGGGTGAGGATATCCGGCCGTTCACCTTGCCGTTAGAGGAAGCATATGCCTGCATTGAGGACGGACAAATCAATAACGGCATGACGATTATTGCCCTGCAATGGTTGATGTTGAACACGTCCAAAGTTCATACCGAATGGGGCTGACGCAATTGTTATCGGCAAAGCATTCCCCCAATGCTTGATCGCCCGTGGTGCCGCCGATAATCTGAAATCAGAAAAACGCTCAAGTTCAATCGACTAAAGATCCGACTGGGGAAATCATTCTATGGACATTAAGCGCGGTTTTGAAGAAACCGTCGGTGATACACCGCTGATCCGGCTCGCGGCGGCATCCGATGCGACCGGGTGTGAAATATACGGGAAAGCTGAATTTCTCAATCCGGGCCAATCGGTCAAAGACCGTCCGGCGCGGCAAATGGTTCTGGATGCCGAGGAAGCAGGCATCCTGAAATCTGGCGGCACGATCGTCGAAGGCACGGCCGGGAACACAGGGATCGGCCTGGCGCTGATGGCCAATACCCGCGGCTACAAGTGCAAGATTGTGATGCCGGATACGCAAAGTCAGGAAAAGAAGGACATGCTCCGGTTGTGCGGCGCTGAACTTCTGGAAGTGCCGGCTCTGCCCTTTTCCAACCCGGACAACTATCAGCACATCGCCCGCCGGCTGGCCGAGGAAACAGCAAAGAATTCCGAAGGCGGTTGCCTGTTCGCTGATCAATGGAACAACCTGTCGAATCGCAAAGCGCACTATCTGACGACAGGACCGGAAATCTGGCAACAGACGGATGGCAAGGTTGACGGGTTTATATGTGCTGTCGGGACCGGCGGCACGCTGGCCGGGACGTCGACGTACCTAAAGGAACAAAATCCAAAGATCGCCATCGGTTGCGCCGATCCCCTGGGCGCAGCGATGTATAACCTTTTCAAGAACGGCGAAGCGAAAGCATCGGAAGGCGGATCCATTTCCGAAGGCATCGGACTTGGCCGGGTGACACCAATCATCGAAGATATCACTGTCGAGTATCCTTACATGATTCCCGACGAAGAAGCCCTGCCTTGGGTATTCGATTTGTTGCAACATGAAGGTATTTGCCTCGGCGGCTCGAGTGCCATCAACATTGCCGGCGCTGTGCGTCTCGCCAAGGACCTGGGGCCTGGGCATACCATCGTCACGATTTTGTGCGATTCCGGTACACGCTACCAATCAAAGTTGTTCAATCCGGCATTCTTGAAAGGCAAGAACCTGCCGGTACCTTCATGGCTGGAGTAGATTATGAATTATGCCAATCCTGATGCGCTCGTCTCGACCGAATGGCTTGCCGGGCATTTGAATGCACCGGATGTGCGTATCGTCGATGCCAGTAGCTTCCTGCCGACAGTCGATCGTAACGCCAAGGCCGAATATCGCGAATGCCATATACCCGGCGCGGTTTTCTTCGATATCGATGATATTGCTGACGACAGCAACGAACTGCCGCATATGATTCCGTCGCCCGAGAAATTCTCGAGCCGGGTGCGCAAGCTGGGGCTCGGTGACGGCAACCGGATCGTCGTTTACGACGTCAACGGCGGTTCAAGTGCTGCATGTCGGGTTTGGTGGATGTTCCGCCTCTATGGCCATGAGGACGTTTCCGTGTTGAACGGCGGCTTGCCGAAGTGGCTGGCCGAGGGCCGTCCGACGGACGACTTGCCGCCTGTCCCGCGCGAGCGCCATTTTACCCCGCGCATGAATAACTTCCTTGTGCGCACGGTTGATCAGTTGATCGATAACTGCACGTCCGGGCGCGAAACGGTCATCGACGCTCGCAGTGCCGATCGTTTTGCCGGCACCGGCGACGAGCCCCGCGCCGGGCTACGCAAGGGACATATCCCGGGCAGCGTCAATTTGCCGTTCAACAAGCTGATGGATAAGGATGCCAACTTCCAGATGCGCTCGGCGGATGAAATCGCGCAGATTTTCAATGACGCCGGAGTCGATTTTAAATCCCCCGCCGTCGCCAGTTGCGGCTCAGGGGTGACGGCCTGTGTGATCGCCTTCGCCGCACATCTGATCGGCCAAAGCGAGATGGCGATTTATGACGGTTCGTGGACGGAATGGGGCAGCCGTCACGACACACCGATCGAAACCGATTAAGCGGTATGGTGGATAAGCCGGCCGAGCTGGAGACGGTAATTACGTATCTGGAGATGACGTCGCCGCCAAGCGCGCCGCCTCCGCCACCGCCCCTGGGGCAACTCGCGCTCATGCGCGCGGAAAAGCTCACGGTGGCCTTCTACCGGTTTCTCTATAACACCGTCGGCGCCGATCATATGTGGTGGGAACGCCGCATGATCTCGGACGCGGAGCTTGCGGCGGCTGTTCTGGCGGACAATGTCGATGTTTTCGTCTTGTACGCAGGTGGCGTGCCGGCCGGGTATTTTGAACTATCTGAAACCGAGAACGGCAAGGTAATCGAGCTTGCCTATTTCGGTCTTATGCCCGAGTTCATCGGCCAGGGCTATGGTGCCTATCTGCTGCGTATGGCAATTGATGAAGCCTGGTCGCGGGGACCGCACAGGCTATTCGTGCACACCTGCAATCTGGACCACCCGAATGCATTGCAGGTTTACCAGCGTGCCGGGTTCGAGGTTTATGACCAGAAAAAGAAACTTATTCCCGATCCGCGTGAACTCGGTCTGTTCGACTGATTGCAGGGAATAGCCTGCCCAAAATGAGAGACGGCCCGCCTCGTTTCCGAAATGCGGACCGTCTCACCATCCCCCCTCTGGGATAGTCGTTGCCTCAGTGACCGAGAATTTGGCTCAGGAAGAGCTTGGTCCGGTCATGCTGCGGGTTCTCGAAGAATTCGTGCGGATCGTTGGATTCAATGATCTCGCCACCATCCATAAAGATCACACGGTCAGCCACGGTTTTTGCGAAACCCATTTCGTGCGTCACGCAAAGCATGGTCATCCCGGTTTCCGCAAGTTCGACCATAGTGTCGAGCACTTCCTTGATCATTTCCGGGTCGAGCGCCGATGTCGGCTCATCAAACAGCATGATGCGCGGGTTCATGCACAACGAGCGGGCAATGGCGACACGTTGCTGCTGACCGCCCGAGAGCTGACCGGGATACTTGTGGGCCTGTTCGGGGATCTTGACCTTTGAAAGGTATTCCATGGCCGTTGCTTCGGCTTCGGCTTTCGGGGTCTGGCGCACCCAGATCGGCCCGAGCGTGCAGTTTTCCAAAACCGTCAGGTGCGGGAAAAGATTGAAGTGCTGGAACACCATGCCGACTTCACGTCTGATCGCGTCGATCTGTTTCAGATCGTTGGTCAGCTCGATGCCGTCGACAATGATCTGTCCCTTCTGGTGTTCTTCCAGACGGTTGATGCAACGGATCATGGTAGATTTACCCGAACCGGACGGGCCGCAGATAACGATCCGCTCGCCTTTTTTGACTTTCAGGTTGATATCCTTGAGGACGTGAAAATCCCCGTACCACTTGTGTACACTGATAAGCTGAATCAGTGCATCCTCACCCGCTGATGATTGAACCGAAGTCGCAACTGCTCTAGCTTCACCCATTTTTTATTTGTCCTTTCCCTGCTTGGCTTTTGCGCCTGTAGCTTATGCGCTTACTAGCGCTTGTATCCTTTGTCGAGTTTGCCTTCGAGGTAGATCGAGTAACGCGACATACTGAAGCAGGCGATGAAGAAGAATACTGCAATGGAGATATAAACCTCGTTTGAGAGGCCATTCCATTTCGCATCTGCCATCGAAGCGCGTCCGATTCCAAGAATATCCAGAAGACCGATGATCAACACCAGTGTCGTGTCCTTAAACAGACCGATGAAGGTGTTGACGATACCGGGAATGGAAATTTTCAACGCCTGCGGCAAAACAATCAGCCGCATCGACTGCCAGTACTTTAATCCCATACTGTTGGCTGCTTCATACTGCCCATTCGGAATAGCCTGTAGGCCTCCGCGAACAACCTCGGCAATATACGCCGAAGCGAACAGCGTCACCATAATCAGTACACGAAGCAATAGATCGAACGTGGTGCCTGGTGGCAAGAAGTAGTTGAGCATGGTCGAGGCCACGAAAAGCAGCGTGATCAGTGGCACACCCCGGATGAACTCGATGAAACACACAGAGATCGATTTCACGATTGGCAAATGCGACTGCCGCCCAAGCGCCAAGAGTATGCCAATCGGGAGAGAAAACGAAATGCCGGTAACACCGACCACTGTATTCAGCAGCATGCCACCAAATTCGTCGGTACCTACATGTTCTAATCCCAGACCGCCCAACAATAACCAACCAGCAATAAATGGATATGCGACTGAGAATAACATCCACAGCTTTCGCATGGGGGCATTGTCAAACAGGATTGGCACAAGTGCCGCTAGAAGCAGCACAAATGACAAATCAACGCGCCATCTTAATTCTTCTGGGTAGAAGCCGTATATCAGGATGCTGGTGCGACTTTTAATAAATGCCCAGCATGCCCCATTGCTAATCGCATGGCATTCTTCACGGCTACCTGCTTCCATGACAGAGTCTAGAACTGCCCAGCTGAAAATCGGCGGGATGATCTTATACAGCAGATACACCCCGATTATCGTCATAATTGTGTTTATCCATGACGAGAACAGGTTTTTGCGAAGCCAGAGCAGGATGCCGCTCTGGCCCGCAGGTGGTGGCATATCCGGGTGTGTGCCGGGAGTATAGGATTGTGTAACGTCACTCATGATCTATCTCCCTCACCGTTCAACCAGTTTGATGCGTTTGTTATACCAGTTCATGAATGCCGAGATGAGCAGCGAGATCACGAGATAGATCACGATCACGAGAATCATCGTTTCCATTTCCTTGCCAGTCTGCATCAACGAGATGCCGCCGATAGTGGCGACGACATCCATATATCCAATGGCAATGGCGAGCGAGGAGTTCTTGGTCAGGTTCAGATACTGACTGGTTAGCGGCGGAATGATCACGCGGAGAGCCTGGGGAATGATCACCAGGTTGAGGATACGTCCTCGCTTGATGCCGAGCGCGCCGGCTGCTTCCCATTGACCGTGGCTAACCGAGAGAATGCCGGAACGAACGATTTCTCCGATGAAGGCCGAGGTATAAAGCGACAGGGCGAGCCAGAGCGCCATGAATTCAGGCAGCAGAACCATGCCGCCCTTGAAATTGAAGCGCTGGAATTCGGGCACGTCCCAAACAAGTGGCATGCCAGTGATTAAAAAGACTGCGGCCGGGAAAACAATGATGGCGCACAATGAAATCATGAACACCGGATAAATTTTACCGGTGGCGTCCTGAACCTTCTTGGCATAGCCCCTGAACCAGACGGTAAAGGCGATGCCGGCGAAGAAAGCGATGATGGTAGCCCAGAAAAGCGGCTCCATGATCGGCTTGGGTGCGAAAACGCCGCGGTTCGACAGGAAGAATAGGTCGGCGATATTGTATTCGGTGCTTGCGACCTTGGGGTGCGGCAGTGAATGAACGAGAATGCCGTGGATCAGCAGGATGTGCAGCAAAACCGGCACGTTACGGGTAAATTCAATAAAGCAATAACTGATGCGGTTCAGGAGATAGTTCGGCGAAAGCCGCAAAACCCCAAGTATGAAACCTAGTATCGTTGCCAGAATGATCCCGCATATGGCCACAAGCAATGTGTTAAGCAGTCCAACCAATCCGGCGCGGAAATGTGTGTCGCGCGAGGTGTATTCGATCAATGATTGGTTGATGTCGTAACTGGCTGGAGACGAGAGAAAATCGTAACTGAAAGTTTTGCCGACTGCCGCCAGATTTGCGACTGCATTGGTAAGGATGAAAGCGAAGAAGCCAATCAATGCAGCCATTGTCAATATTTGCAAAATGACTGATCGTGCTTCGCGGTTGTTCCAAAGTTTACTGAACGCTGAGCGCCCGTCCACATCATGGTCCGCAATGGTCGTATTCATAGGCCGTCCGTCCCCCGGTTATACACACAGCAAGGGCGTCCGATTTATGGCCGTCCCTGCGATACCTCCCTTCCCCATCACCGATTTATTGTGCCTTGGTGGCATTCGGTGTTTGAGGAGAGCTTTAATGGGCGGGCAACATCGTGTTTGTGCCCGCCCAAAAAGCTCAAGCCGTCAGCTTATGCCGACGACACGTCCCGGATCAACGGAACGGCGGCGAGTACTGAAGACCACCGTTCGTCCAAAGCGCGTTCAGACCACGCTCCAGACCGATTGGGGTATTGCTACCAATGTGAGATTCAAAGATTTCACCGTAGTTACCTACAGCAGTAATAATTGCAACGCCCCAGTCTTTGTTCAGACCAAGCATTGCGCCAAGGTCGCCTTCGGTGCCGAGCATCCGGTTGATTTCCGGATTGTTCGTCCCTTTGGCGAGTTCAGCAACGTTAGCTTTGGTCACGCCAAGTTCTTCTGCGGCAAGGGTCATATTCAACACCCAACGGACAACATCTGACCACTGGTCATCACCGTGTCGCACGACTGGTCCAAGCGGTTCTTTGGAAATGATTTCCGGAAGAATCAAATGATCTTTCGGAGTTGGGAAGGTTGCACGCGAGGCAGCAAGTCCGGATGCGTCCGTGGTGTAAACGTCGCAACGACCGGCCAGATAGTTGGTGCGGGCTTCGTCGCTGGTTTCGATAGGAACCGGTTCGTATTTGATTTTGTTAACACGGAAGAAGTCAGCAAGGTTCAATTCCGTGGTCGTACCGGTCTGGATGCAGACCGTGGCGCCATCAAGGTCCTTCGCGGACTTAACGCCGAGCGACTTCGGAACCATGAATCCCTGACCATCATAGTAGTTTACGCCGACAAACGTAGTTTTAACGTCAACGTCACGAGCGAATGTCCATGTTGTGTTGCGCCAAAGCACATCACCTTCACCGGAGTTGAGGAGGGTGAAACGGGTTTTGCCGGTAGCAGGAATGTATTTAACTTTGCTCGCATCGCCGAGGACCGCAGCAGCGGTGGCACGACAGAAATCCGCGTCAAAGCCTTGATAAACGCCCGCTGCATCTGTGTATGCAAAGCCTGGAAGACCCGTTGAAACGATGCAACGCAGTTCACCACGCGCTTGTACGTCTTGTAACGTCCCTGCACTAACAGCAGTCACGCCGAGTGCCATGACGGCAACAGCAGCAGCTGAGATTAATTGAGTTTTCTTCATAGTGATAAAGCTCCCTGAAGACTTCATTTTAGGTTTTCGCCTTACCGGAAAAACAAACCAGTCTCCCAGCAGACCCGAATCCGTAACACGATTCGCGAACAACCCTCAAGACGAAACGCAATGTTACGATAACAATCCTTTATGGATCACAATGCCCTACCGCATCGGCGAAATAGCTGAACGTCGCAAGCAGGCTGTGAAAAAGGGGCTATCGCCAAGCCGTCTGTGCTCGGTTAATGTCACCCCACTGCATACAAGTGAGGGACGAAATGAGCGATCAAAAGAACAGCGGTTACGGGCAAAACACCATCCTGGCACACGCCGGATTGAAGCCGGAAGAAAACCACGGCGTTGTCAATCCACCGGTTTATCATGCATCGACGATTACCTTCCCGACGCTCGAGCAGTTCGAAACCCGTGACAAGCCGCCATATAACGGTCCTTCTTACGGTCGTTCCGGGACGCCGACGCAGTTTGCATTCGAAGCTGCCGTCACCGCCCTGCACGGCGGACACAAGACGGTTGCGTACCCGTCGGGGCTGGCGGCGATTGCCGGGGCCATGAATACATTCGTTCAAAATGGCGATCACGTGCTGGTCGCGGATACGGTTTATGGGCCGACACGCTCACGCGTGTCCGGCAATATCCTCAAACGTGCCGGGGTCGAGGTTGAGTTTTACGATCCGCATATCGGCGCCGGTATCAAGGACCTGGTGCGCGACAATACGGTTGTCGTTTATTTGGAAAGTCCGGGCTCGGTGACGTTTGAAGTCATGGATGTACCGGCAATCGTCGAGGCGCTGAAAGGCAGCGGCATCGTGACGCTGATCGATAACACCTGGGCGTCGGGTTATTTCTTCAAACCGCTGGCGGTTGGAGTCGATGTCGTCATCGAGGCGGCGACGAAATACACGGTCGGACATTCCGACGCCATGCTGGGTACCGTGACTGTCGCGAGCGAAGAGCATTTCCAGGCGCTCAAGGGTATGGCGAACAGCTATGGCTATCATGCTGGACCCGATGATTGTTATCTGGGCCAGCGTGGCCTCCGGACCATCGGCGTGCGTCTGGAAAAACACCAAAAGAACGCGCTTGAGGTCGCGACCTGGTTGCAGGGCCGCGACGAGGTCAAGCGGGTTATGTACCCCGCCCTGCCCGACGACCCGGGCCATGCGCTCTGGAAACGCGACTTCACCGGAGCCAGCGGACTTTTCGGCGTGGAACTGATCGACGCACCCAAGGCCGCTGTCGCGGCGATGATAGACAGTTATGATCTGTTCGGCATCGGCGCCAGTTGGGGCGGATATGAAAGTCTGGTGCTTGCCCAATACCCTGCGAATATCCGTACGGCGACGCCATGGGCCGGCACCGGCCCTGTAGTGCGATATCACATCGGTCTGGAAGACCCGGTCGATCTGATCGCAAACCTTGCCGACGGCTTCGAGCGCTTCAACGCAGCGAGATGATGATGAGCGACGACATAGCAAATACCATTATCAAGGATCTTGCATTCAACACGGACGGACTTGTTCCGGCAATTGCCCAGCAGGCAGATACCGGTGAGGTCCTGATGATGGCCTGGATGAACGCGGATGCTGTGCGCGAGACGCTGGCGACGGGCCGTGTCTGTTACTGGTCACGCTCCAGAGGTGCGCTTTGGCGCAAGGGCGAAACGTCGGGGCAAATTCAGATGCTCAAGGAATTTCGCTGGGATTGCGATAACGATACGATCCTGTTGCAGGTCGATCAGACAGGCGTCGCCTGTCACACCGGACGGCGCAATTGTTTTTTCAATGCCGTCAGAGATGGCGAGATCGTCATTATTGCCGATGTCAAAACCGATCCGGACAAGCTTTATTCCTGATCATCAGGACATCAGGTTACGGCGCGCCGGAAGATTGATCAGCATTCCCCGCCAAGCCTTCGAGGGTGAGCAGCAGAATATATTCCGTGCCTTTGTACGCGTATTTAATAGTTATCCGGAACATTCCCGCTGGTAAGGAATGCAGAGAATAGGCACGGACTACAGAAAAACACTTCGCTATCGTTCTAAGTATGGATGTATTGGGATGCGCTGTTTATGAAGCGTTTTGAAATTGCGGGCGGCGCAGAAGAATCCCTTCAAGGATATCGAAAGCAGGCGCGCTGATGGTTATGAATTGCGCCGCGAGATCCATACCTGTTTCACCTCCGGTGCGGATGACACGGGCAGAAATGAGTACCGGCCAGTTTTTTTTGCCGGCGCGGCCGATGCTGTCGATTTCGAACATGTCACCGGCAACAAGCACGCCATCATAATCGCCAACCAATATACCGCCGAGAGACCAGTTGATGGACTGATACAGCTTGCCGCGGATCGTGACACAAAGTTTTGGGTTATTGACCCGCGACGATGTTCGCCTGCGGTATCCCGACTGGGCACCGATATCCGAAGTCTCGTGATCAGGCCATATTTGCAACGCGGACATTCTGCCCTCCGGGGACCAATTTTATTGAAATGACGCTAGGAGCAAGGCGTTAAGATTTCCTTTCGAAACCCGGCTGCCGAGATGACGCGCATATGCAATTCCCGATACCAATTACATTGTCCACCGTTATAATCCGCGCATGCGATGTCTCTTCAGGACCTTCATCTTATTTTGCACGTTAGTGCTTTTGCCGGGCCTGTCCCGGGCCGATGAACCGCCATTGACGGTCTTCGCGGCCGCCAGCACGCAGCAGGCCGTCGAGGCCGTTCTTTCCAGGTGCCCGCAATTGATTTCAAAAGCTTGCCGGGGGGTGTTTGCCGCAAGCTCTACCCTCGCCCGGCAGATTGCCGGTGGCGCGCCCGCCGATATCTATATTTCCGCCAATCTGAAATGGATGCGCTATCTGTCCGACAACAAGTACGTAGTATCGAACCGGGTGAGCGTACTCGCCTCGAATCGTCTGGTTGTGGTTGCACCGAAGTCCCTGGAAGTGCCCGACATGGATGACGAGACACTGTTGGGCTGGCTTGCAGGTGACCGGGTTGCCGTCGGCGATCCGGTACATGTTCCGGCGGGTATCTATGCAGAACAGGCTTTGCAGGCATTGGGGGCATGGCAGACTCTTGAAGGCCACTTGCTGAGGATGCCGAATGTTCGTGCCGCCCTGGCCGTGGTTGCGCATGCCGAGGCAAATGCCGGCATCGTCTATGCGACGGATGCGGCGGTCAGCCGGGACGTTAAAATCGTATACAGGTTCGATCCGTCGTTGCATGAACCGATCCGCTATCCGATGGCGCCGCTTACCGGCCGGGACAGCAAGGACGTGAATCGTCTGATCGATTTGTTTCTGTCTGAAACCGGCAAGGCGGCATTCCGAGCCGCCGGGTTCGAGGTCGCAGCGGATTGATGAGCAATCTTGAAATTGAAGCCTTGAAGCTGAGTATCCAGGTAGCCTTCGCCGCCGTGGGATTCAGCTTGCCGCTAGCCGTGCTTGTTGCCTGGCTTCTGGCACGCAAGCAGTTCGCCGGCAAAAGTTTGATCGACGGACTGGTCCATCTGCCGCTGATCCTGCCGCCGGTCGTGGTCGGTTATGTGCTGCTTGTGGGGCTTGGACGAAACGGTATTGTCGGCGGGTTTCTCAACGATGTTTTCGGCATCACCCTCGCCTTCACATGGAAAGGCGCCGCCGTCGCGGCTGCCGTTATGGCATTCCCGCTCATGGTGCGGGCGATCCGGCTTTCGCTTGAAAGCGTCGATCACGGACTTGAACAGGCTGCGCGAACATTGGGGGCTTCGCCGCTTCATGTTTTTGCGACCGTGACGCTGCCGCTGGCCAGTCCGGGTATCCTCACGGGCGCGATCCTCGGCTTTGCACGCAGCCTTGGTGAATTCGGCGCGACGATCACCTTCGTTTCGAACATCCCCGGTGAAACGCGAACGCTGCCGATAGCGCTTTATACCCTGACGCAGATCCCCGGCGGTGAAGCCGGTGCGTTTCGGCTTGTGGTGATTTCCGTTGTTGTCGCTTTTGCGGCCCTGCTGGCCTCCGAACTGATGGCACGACGGTTAAAAGTGAAGCTCGGCGGATGAACGGGAACGATAAAATCGTCGACATAGATTTCCGTCTCAGGCGCGGAAATTTCGAACTCAAGGCCAGATTCGAAACAGAAGGCGGCCTGACGACGCTGTTCGGCAGGTCGGGGGCCGGCAAATCGACGATCATCGATTGTCTGGCAGGTCTGGCCCGGCCCGACAGCGGCCATATCCGCATTGCCGGCGAGACGCTCTTCGACAAATCGGCAGGTATTGACCTGGCCCCGGAAAAGCGACGCGTCGGCTATGTTTTTCAAGATGCCAGACTGTTCCCGCACATGCGTGTGCGCAGTAACCTGGAATACGGCATGAAACGGATCGCCCCGGCGGAACGCCGTCACAGTATCGACGACGTGGTGGCCATGCTGGGCATTTCAAAACTGCTGGAGCGTTACCCCGCCGACCTGTCTGGTGGTGAGGTGCAGCGTGTCGCTATCGGCCGGGCCCTGCTTGCCAGTCCGAAAATCCTGCTGATGGACGAACCGCTGGCGGCGCTGGACTTCGACCGGAAGGCCGAAATCATGCCGTTTATCGAAAAGCTTCGCGACCATGCGGGCGTGCCTATCATGTATGTCAGTCATGCCGTCGAGGAAGTTGTCCGGCTTGCCGACACGATGGTGGTTCTGGCAGACGGCGATACCATCGCCTTCGGCGATGTCGAGGACATCATGAGCCGCTTGGATCTGCGTCCGCATACGGGCCGCTTCGAGGCGGGGGCCGTGATCCATGTCTGGGTGTCCGGCCATGACGATGAATACATGCTGACGGAGCTTGGCTTCGGCGCGGGGGCCGTCTGGGTGCCGCGGCTTGAACTTGAACGCGGCACTCCGCTTCGCCTTAGGCTCAGGGCGCGCGATGTTTCCCTGTCGCTGGAGCGCCCCCGGGGCAGCATGACGTTGAATATTTTCGAAGCCACCATTGTCGATATCGAAAACGTTGCCGAGGGGGTCAGTCCGCACGTCGATGTGCTGGTCAATGCGGGGGCGCCGATTATCGCCCGGGTTACGCGCCGTTCGGTCGCTGAATACGGTCTCGAAGCCGGGATGAAGGTGTTTGTTTCGGTGAAAACGTCGTCGATCGACCGGCACAGCCTTGGACTGGGGCGGCGGCGCTAGCCTGCGGATCAGCCGCGCGCGCGTTCCACCGTATTGACCGCCGTTGAGGCGCGAAGCGCGGCGATGATGTCCGCCAGATGCTTGACGTCCTTGACCTCGATATCGATCAGCATGTCGAAGAAGTCGATCTGCCGGTCGACGATCTTGAGGTTCGAGATATTGCCCCCGTTCTTGGCGATCAGTGTCGACAGGTCGCCCAGTGTGCCGGGTGAATTGACAACGGTGACGTTCACACGGGCGACGTGGTTCTGGTCCGCACCGCTTGTGTCCCAGGCAACGTCGAGCCAGCGTTCTGGTTCTTCCTGATACTGCGCCAGTTTTTCGCAATCGATGGTATGGATGGTGACACCCTTGCCGGTCGTCACGATACCGACGATCCGGTCGCCCGGCAGCGGATGACAGCAACCGGCATAGTGCATGGCCATACCCGGTATCAGACCGGTTATCGGGACACCGTCGCTCTTTCCCTTGTTGGATTGAGAACGCGAGATAGGAACGATCTTGTCGGATTTTTCTGTGGATTTGAGTCGTGGATACACGGCTTCGACGACGGCACGTGCCGTGATGTGGCCGGCGCCGACCTGGGCACACAGATCATCGACAGTGGGCTGGCTGAACGTTTTAAGTACGCCGTTCAGGCCCTTTTCGGTCATGTCGTTGCCGGATTCCTTGAACGCGCGTTGCAGGATCGAGCGGCCGAGGGATTGATACTGATCGCGTTCCTGCATGCGCACGAAGCGGCGGATGCGCGCCCGGGCCTTGCCTGAGACAACAAAACGTTCCCAGGTCGGTGACGGGGTCTGGGCCTTGGAGGTGACGATTTCCACCTGATCGCCGTTGTGGAGCGTGGTACGCAACGGCATCATGCGGCCGTTGATCTTGGCACCTACACATCGGTCGCCGATTTCCGAGTGGACGGCATAGGCAAAGTCCACGGGCGTGGAACCGGATGGCAGGCTGATCAGTTCACCGCGCGGGGTAAATGCAAAAACCTGATCCTTGAACATCTCGAGCTTTGTATGTTCGAGAAATTCTTCGGGGTTCGAGGCATGTTCGAGAATTTCCAGCAGTTCGCGAAGCCAGCGGTATTGTGGGCCGTCCCGGCGCGCGGCGTCGATGTTACCGCCTTCCTTGTAGTTCCAGTGTGCGGCGACTCCGCTCTCGGCGATTTCATGCATCGCCTGCGTGCGTATCTGCAACTCGATCCGGTGATTTTCCGGGCCGAAGACGCCGGTATGCAGCGAGCGGTATCCGTTCGGCTTCGGCGTCGAAATGTAATCCTTGAAGCGGCCGGGAACGGTTCGGTAGGCGCCATGAACGACGCCGAGCGCACGGTAGCAATTCTCGATGCTGTCGACGACAATCCTGAATGCCATGATGTCGGAAAGCTGCTCGAAGCCGACATCGTGCTGCTGCATCTTGCACCAGATCGAGTACGGTGATTTTTCGCGTCCCTGAATGCTTGCGCTGACCCCCTGCTCCTGCATGAGATGCTGCAATTCCTTGATGATGCGGTTGACTAGGTCGCCGCCCTGATTGCGCAGGAACTCAAGCCGGCGCACTACCGATTTCCGGGCATCCGGATTCAATTCGGTGAAGGCAAGATCCTCAAGCTCAATCTTGATTTCACCCATGCCGATGCGTTCCGCCAAGGGGGCATAGATATCCATGGTCTCCATGGCGATGCGCTGGCGGCTTTCCGGTTTCTTGACGTACTGAAGCGTACGCATGTTGTGCAGGCGGTCAGCCAGCTTGACCAGCAGGACACGGATATCTTCCGACATGGCGAGCAGGAATTTACGGAAGTTTTCCGCCTGTTTGGCCTTGTCTGAAACGAAATTGATCCGTGTCAGCTTGGTGACGCCGTCAACCAGGCGCGCCGTTTCCTCGCCGAACATCCGCTCGATCTCGTCATACGTTGCATCGGTATCCTCGATGGTGTCATGCAACAGTGCGGTGACGATGGTCGCGGTATCGACCTTGTAGTGGGTCAGAATGCCGGCAACCTCGATCGGATGGGAAAAATATGGGTCGCCGGAGGCGCGTTTCTGGGAACCGTGCGCTTTCATGGCGAAAACATAGGCGCGGTTGATTGCATCCTCGTCCGCGCCGGGATCGTAGGATTTTATTTTTTCGACGAGTTCAAACTGCCGCATCATGATGGTTCAGCTTATCATGCTTCCATGTTGCCGCCCAAGCTATTGTTGCGGCGCAATAAAAACGGGAGCCGAAAGGCTCCCGCTGTGACCGGATATATGCGGTAAATCAGTCGTCGACTTCTTCATCGACATCTTCAAACATGACCTCACCGGCGCTATCGGAATCCGAAGCCCCATCGTCGATCGACATGGTTTTGGTCAGCGCTTCGATTTCGTTGTCACCGGCATTGCCCTGACCGGCGAGTTCCTGGCGAATGGCCATGTCATCGACCAGGTCTTCTTCAGGCTCATCCTGCTCAACGTGGCGCTGCAGACTCTTGATAAGGTCTTCCTGGAGTTCATCCAGATCGACGGTCTGATCGGCAATTTCGCGAAGCGCGACAACCGGATTCTTGTCATTGTCACGGTCGATCGTCAGCGCGGCGCCGGCGGAAATGTGACGGGCACGTTGCGCGGCAATGGCAACGAGTTCAAAACGGTTGGGAATTCTTTCAACGCAATCTTCGACTGTGACGCGAGCCATCGGGTGCTCTCCAGCTAAATATCATGGGAATTTGCGCGGTTTATAGGGATTTAAGCTCTGCCATGCAAGGATTAAAGCGGACATCATCCGGTCCATTCCGTACCGAACAAGCCCAGGCCGTCCGGCATCGGCCGGCATTCCTGACCGGCGGGCAGCACGGCAATCATGTCACCGAGCGTTTCGTTTGTGATGGGGTGGCGCCAGTCCGGAGCGATTTCCGCCATCGGTAGCACTACGAATGCGCGGCCCTGCATGCGCGGATGCGGCACCGTGACATGATGGCGCTCATCGCCGGTAATGACGTTCATGTCGTGTGCGATGACGTCAAGATCGATGGTTCTGGGCGCGTTCACCGCTGTGCGCCTGCGGCCAAGCTCAGCTTCAATTTCAAGTACCTCATCCACGAGATTCTCCGGGCTTAGCGTGGTCTTGACGCTGACGACACCGTTGACGTACCAGGGCTGATCGCTGATCGGGACCGGTGCGCTTTCATACCATTTCGATCGCGCCCGGACCTTGATGCCGCGCTGTTCCATGATCTGCAGGGCAGCACCACATGTGGCGCGCGGCGGGCCGAATGTCGGGCAGGTCAAATTCCCGCCGAGGCCAATAAAAATCACGTTTTCAAATATCCTTGTTCGAAAGTTGATAAGTGCCTACCTAATAAATTGTAACGCCCCGCGTCGATCATTTTTGCGACGAAATGGGTTTTGATTACGCCACGCGAATTATTGCGCGTACATATTCTTTGAGGTTTTGACATGCAAATAAATTTGAATGAACGGGTTGCGCTCTTCATCGACGGATCGAACCTGTACGCTGCTGCAAGGGCGCTTGGATTCGATATTGATTACAAGCGCTTATTGGATGTTTTTCAGAAAGACGGTCGGCTGATCAGGGCCTTTTATTATACCGCTCTGATGGAAGACCAGGAATACTCGCCAATTCGCCCTCTGGTCGATTGGCTGGACTATAACGGCTACACCATGGTCACCAAGCCGACCAAGGAATTTACGGACGCCGCCGGACGCCGCAAGATCAAGGGGAATATGGATATCGAACTGGCCATCGACGTCATGGAAATGGCGCCGTATCTGGATCATATCGTGATATTCTCAGGCGACGGCGATTTCCGCCGACTCGTCGAGGCCGTGCAGCGCAAGGGCGTGCGGGTCAGCGTGGTTTCGACCATCAACAGCCAGCCGCCGATGATTGCCGATGAGTTGCGCCGACAAGCTGACAATTTCATCGAGCTTTCCGATATTCAAAACCAGATACAGCGTGCCGGTGCACCGCGCAAACCCGTACAGGAAGGGTTTCCCGAAGATGATTACATCGACGACGGTATCGATTTTGAAAACGAGCCGCATCTTGCGTGATTTACTGCCCTGATGTGTTGATCTGATGTTCAACGAACCGGCGTATGCGTGTGACCTCTGCCCCCGGCTGAAAGCCTTTCGTGACGCCAATATCAGTGCGCATCCCGATTGGTATAACGGTCCGGTGCCGGCTTTTGGCGATTTAGGCGCACGGCTGCTGATTGTCGGTCTGGCGCCGGGTCTTAAAGGGGCAAACCTGACCGGGCGGCCGTTCACCGGCGATTATGCAGGCGATCTTCTGTATGCCACCCTGCATCGCCACGGTTTCGCCGAAGGCGCATATGCCAAGCACAAGAAAGACGGTTTGAAGTTGCTGGACTGCCGCATCACCAATGCGGTGCGGTGTGTGCCGCCGGAAAACAAGCCGGTCGGTGCGGAAACGTCGACCTGTAATGACTTTCTGAAAGCGGAAATTGCCGCCATGCCGAATCTTCTGGCGATACTTGCTTTGGGGACGCTGTCGCATGGTGCCGTGCTGTCTGCGTTGGGCATGAAGAAATCCGCCTTTAAATTCGCCCACGCGGCGCGCCACACAACGGACAATGGCCTTTCCCTGTTCAACAGCTATCACTGCTCGCGCTACAACACCAACACGGGCCGCTTGAACGAGCAGATGTTTTCGGACGTGTTCGTGAAAATTCGTGCGTTTCTGGACGATTGAAGCCGTTACACCTCTTTCCGCGCCCGGCGGTTGGCGTTATTCTTTTGGCAAACGTCCATTTCCACGGGGATTATCGTGAGCGCTGACATCATCAATCTGAATCAGTTCCGCAAAGCGCGGCAGAAAGACGAGAAACGCGAACAAGCGGCTGAAAACCGTAAGAAATTCGGCCGCAGCAAGGCCGAGAAACTTGCCGACAGCAAGGGCCGTGAAAAATCGGAACGCCTGCTGGCCGGCAAGAAACTGAGCGACGCCGACACGGGTGAAGATGACAGGGAAACCCCTGCCTGAGCGTGCGGATCGATCAGTGTTCGTGTTTTTCGTCGGGTTCCAGAAGTCTGTGCATATGCACGATCACGTATTTCGTGTCGGCATCGTCGACATGGGCCTGACTGGCGCCCCGCCACGCTGTGAGCGCGGTTTTGTAGTCCGGGAAAATCCCGACGATATCGAGGTTTTCCGTGTCGACGAAATCGGTTCCGGACGGGTCGGCAACCGTGCCGCCAAAGACCAGATGCAAGAGTGGCTTATCGCTCATTTCGACGTCCTTCAGCACAAGATCAGGTTATTTTCGGGCACCTTAACGGAGCGCCTGCACGCAAACAAACCGTCAATTGCTTAAAGCGGCAGCGTCAGAAAGTCGGACCGCCGGAGATGATCGTCCGCCACAGTGTCCGGTATTTACTGGGGTCCAGGTTCTTTGTCGTCGCCGTGTGCATCACGGCCGCATTGTCCCAGACAAGCAGGTCGCCTGCATTCCACTGATAATCCATGCGGTACTTGTCCTGCAGGCAATGGTCGAAAATCTCCTGCATCAGGGTCTGGCTTTCGTCCTCGTCCATGCCGTCGATGCGGACCGTGTAGGACGGCGTGATGTAGATCGCCTTGCGTCCGGAAATCGGATTGGTGCGGATGACGGGGTGCAAGCACTCCGGCGGTGATTGCACCTGCCCCGTCTCGAAAAGATCGCGTTTCTGATGCGCATAGAAATGCCAGGCTTTAAGCCCATCGAGGCGCTGCTTCATCTCGTCGCTCAGGCCGTCGTAAGCCGCCGTCATGTTGCAAAACAGCGTGTCGCCCCCCTGATCGGGGATTTCCAGCGCATACAGCATGGTCGCCTTGGCGGGTTCCGGCTTGTAGGCAACATCGGAGTGCCAGAAAGACCCGGCGTCCTTAAGGCCGGCCGGCTTTTCGCCCTTGATGCGGTTGGAAAGCACCATGATCAGCGGTTCGTCGGGATGGTGGTACTGTGTGAAAACGTGGGGTTCCATTTCCGGGCCGAAGACGCGGCTGGCTGCCACGACTTCGTCCGTACCAAGGCCGTGTTGTTCCGGAAATGACAGGATGTGGTGATCGGCGAAAGCGGCGATCAGCGCATCCGCGATTTCAGCGGATAGCGGTTTGGAAAAATCGACACCGTGGACATGCGCACCAAGACCGTTGCCGAAAGGTTCAATATTCAGGTTCATGCTGTTTTCTCCCAAATGGACTTTAATAAGCGGCATGGGGGAAGAGCAATATCGATAATGCTGATTCCGCTGCGCTGTACGCGATTGGTCTCGTGATGCGTTAGTTCGGCAGCATGGATTCCACTGCACTGACAAGTTTGGCCGCATCGGGCGAGGTGGTTGTCGAGAACCAGTCCTTGAGCGTGCCGTCCGGTGCAATCAGATACTTGTGGAAGTTCCATTTCGGCGATCCGATGATACCGACCTGGTCGCCGGCCCATTTATAGAACGGATGCGCATCCTTGCCTTTGACCTTCTGCTTGGTGGTCATCGGGAAATTGATGGCGAAGTTGGTCTCGCAAAATTCCTTGATCTCGGATTCCTTGCCGGGTTCCTGCGAGCCGAAATCGTTCGACGGTATGCCCAGTACAACCAGTCCCCTGTCGCGGTATTTATCGTACAGCGCCTGCAGTCCGGCATACTGCTTGGTATAGCCGCAGAACGATGCCGTGTTGACGACCAGAACGGCCTTGCCGGCGAACGAACTGGCCGGCATGGGCTGACCCTCAATGGCGGTGAAATCGAAATCGTAAAAGGACATCGGCTCAGCTTTCAGCGGTTGTGCGAACAAAATCCCGAAAAGTATCAGGATCAAAGGTCGGAGGATTCTCGTCATCTTGTTGTCCGTGGTGTTGATCATCATACCAGTGATACGTGGCGTATCCGGTGTTGGATTTCAAATCCCCTGAAACCATGAAACGGCGTCAATGGCATCGCGGATAGCGGTTTCCTCGTCATCGTAACGGACTTCCCGGAAGCCGCCGACAGCGAACCAGCCGGACGGGTCTTCGACATCCCGGCGGAATTCCTCGAACCCGATCGACCCGTCCGGCCGTCTGAAGACATCGACGCACAAGTGGCCGTCATCGCTGTTCACCGAATGCAGCACGGTTACGCGTAGCGCTCTTCCCGCCATGGGTCCCCCTCGTTGTGATAGCCGAGCGCTTCCCAGTAGCCTTTCACATCCTGTTCCAGAAAGGTGATCTGGCGAACCCACTTGGCGCTTTTCCAGAAATACAGTGACGGAATGACGGCACGCACCGGACCGCCGTGCTCGCGGGTGATGGCCTCGCCGTTCCAACTGTGCGCCAGCAGCGAATCTTCGGCGCTAAAGCGTTCCATCGTCACGTTCGTGCGATAGCCGTCATGGGCATGAAAGATGACGTGTTTCACGGTTTCTTTCGGTTGCACCAGTTCGACCAGGTGCCGTGCCGTAACCCCTTCCCACGCATTGTCGAGCATCGACCAGGCCGTGACACAGTGAATATCCGCGGCGATCCTTGATTGCGGCAAATCCCTGAATGCGGCCCAGCTGATCGATAGCGGCCGTGCAATCGCACCCTTGATATCAAGCGACCATTGATCGAGCGGGATCAGCGGCTGATGGCCAAGATCGAGCACCGGCCATTTATCAACGACTTCCTGACCCGGCGGCACCCGAGGTCCGCGGTCCCGGCGCGGCGGATCGCGGCGCTCGCTGAGGGCTTTCTTCTTGGCGTCAATGAACCCGGTTCGCGCTTCATCGGGGGGATCTATGAATTCGCCGAGAACAGAGCCGGGTTTGCCGGCGAACAAAGCCTGGAAACGGTCTTCATCGCTCACTTTCTGAGATCTTCCTCGAGGCTGAGCGCCACTTCAGTGCCTGCAAGCTGCATGCGGTAGACCTGGACGTTCTCAAGGACCCGCTGCACGTAATTGCGTGTTTCAGTGAAGGGGATCAGCTCTACCCAGTCGATGGCATCGACGTCGCCATCACGCGGGTCGCCGTTTTGTTTGACCCACTGTCTGACCCGGTGCGGACCGGCGTTGTAAGCGGCAATCGCCATCGGCAGATACCCCTTATAATCGTCAATCAGCTCGGCGATGTAGGATTGGCCGAGGGTCAGGTTGTAATCGGGGTCGGTGGTCAGCTTGACCTTGGAATAGCGCAGCCCGGCCCGTTTGGCGACGGTGCGCGCCGTTGCCGGCATCAACTGCATAAGCCCGCGCGCGCCGGCATGGCTGATGGCTTCGGTGTCGTATTCGCTTTCCTGGCGCACGATGGCCAGGATCAGCGGGGTTTCCGGGGTCTCTGCCTTAACCTTTTTAGGAAGTCTGGGCGGGACAAGGGTGGGATACCCGCCGGCGACGAAATGACCGTGGTTCTGCAGTGTTTTCTTGGTGACACGAATGGCCAGGTCGGGACGCCCGCTCAACCGCGCCAGCCGCGCCGTCAGGATGTGCCAGTCGACCGTATCCTCTAGCGATGCGATATGCATGATAAGCGAAAACAGGCGCTCTTCCTCGCCTGCCGCAGCCAGCATGCGCACGGCGCGGACCAGTTCATTTTCATCGAATCGTTTTCTGACATCGGCATCGACGCTGGGGTCGGGCGGCAGGCGAAGCCCCTGCCCCGGATTGACCTTTGCCGTTGCCAGTTGTCCGTAATAGGCCGTCGGGAATTGTGCGGCCTTCGCGTACCAGGTCTTGGCCGTTTCCTTATCGCCGTCCTGTTCTATGGCGCGCGCCAGCCAGTATGCCCCCCGGGAAAGGCTGACCGGGTAGTTGACAGCATCGTAAAGGCGCTGGAAATGCTCACGCGCCTGCTTCGGTTCGTTCAGGAACCGAAGCGCGATCCATCCTGCGAGGAATTCAGCCTCGGCATGATCCGCCGCATGTTGCTCGGTCAGGCCGTGTTGTGCAGCGACCCGATAAGCTTCGGTAATGAAGCCCTTTTGCAGAAGCTGACGCGCCATGATTGCGCGCTCATCCCACCAGCGGTTTGGATAAGGCATGCCTTCCGGCAGTGACCTCAACAGGTCGTAAGCGGACTCCAGCCCCTTCTTGCGGCGCCAGCGCATGCGCTCGTAAACCAGCCCAGCGTCATTCTGCAGCGATTTCGGGATGTGCGACACCAACAGATCGACATTGCCCTTCATACGTCTGAGCGAGGTTCTGGCTTCGATCAGTTTGCGGTACTGCGCATCGACACGATAGATCATGCGCCGTGCGGGCCAGTAGCGGCCATCCCACATCAGCCGATCGGCACGGGCGCGATTGTCGCCAAGAGTCAGGTGCTTGCGGAATTTCCGGTAGAAAGATTTTTCATGCGACTTCGCGAAGTTTTCATGAATCCATATGTCCCTGATCATGGCGACGCCTCTTTTGACGTCGCCCGAGCGAATGATGGCATTGGCCAGTTTCTCGCGACCGGCGGTCGAAACCGGTGAACGATCGCCGAACCAGCCGATCACGTATGCCGGATCGGCATTGGCGTCCATGGCTTCCTCGGCGCGTGCCAGCAGCCGGTTGCCGCGCGGCCAGTCGGGATTGCGGTTGATGAAGGCGTCTATGGCCTCGAAGTCGGTGCCGAAACCGCCCTGAAACAATACGTACCAGGATACGATTTTGCGTGCCAAGGGGTCGTGCAGACGGCGGGCATGGACATCGAGCCGGGCCTTGGAGCCGCGTTCGACTTCTTTGAGTGCGGCCGAAAATTCGCGCGCTTCCGCAGCCGTCAAGACGTCAGCGCTGACGGCGCCTGGCACCGTCAGTATGCAAATCAGAAGGAGTGAAAACAGAGACCTCAAACTTTCGCTCATGCCTCTTCAAAAAATCAAAAAACCGGCAGTCGTTAAGACAAGCCGTATCATACGTCTAGCATGCTTATCCGAACAACATCGTCCTGAAAATGTCACGAACTTGTTAATATTAAGCGGATGACCGCAAGAAAGCCCCGAGATAAGCGGTGGCGGCAGATACCAGCAGTCTTGCCCCGGCGCGCATGCAGATATATGTTCCGGGGCTGTTTTAATCTTTAGTCCCAAGGAGGGAACGATGTTTAAGGGTTCATTCGTCGCTTTGATCACCCCATTCAAAAATGGTGCGGTGGACAAATCGGCGTTCAAATCCTTCGTCGATTGGCAGATTGCCGAAGGGACCGATGGTCTCGTCCCTGTTGGGACGACCGGCGAATCCCCGACGTTGTCGCACGACGAACACGACGAGGTGATCGAGCTTTGCATCGAGGCGAATAACGGTCGTGTGCCGGTTGTCGCAGGCACCGGCTCGAACTCGACCGCGGAAGCGATCCGGCTGACCAAGCACGCCAAGCAGGCGGGTGCCGATGCGGCGCTGATCGTCACACCGTATTACAACAAGCCGACGCAGGAAGGTCTGTACCGTCACTATGCGGCCATTGCCGATGCGGTCGATATTCCGATCATCGTTTACAACATCCCTGGACGCAGTGTGGTCGACATGACCGTTGAAACCATGGCGCGGCTTTCCAAGATCGCCAATATCGTCGGCGTCAAGGATGCGTCGGCCGATCCGATGCGGCCGATGAAAACGGCGATGCAGATCGGACCAGAGTTTGCACAGCTTTCCGGTGAAGACGGCACCATCGTGCCGTTCCTCGCAGGAGGCGGTGATGGCTGTATTTCTGTGACGGCGAACGTCGCGCCACGTGCCTGTGCGGAACTGCACGATGCGTGGCAGGCCCGTGACCTCGATACGGTGATGGAAATCCAGAAGCGTCTGATGCCGCTGCACATCGCCATGTTCTGCGAAGCCAGCCCGGGCCCGGTCAAGTATGCGGCCAGTCTTCTGGGCAAGTGTGATCCGGATACGCGTCTGCCGCTGTGCGAGATCGCCGAAAGCTCGAAAGCGCAGGTGCGTGACGCGATGCAGTCCGCAGGGCTTCTGAACTAAGGGCGCCAACGGCAACGCCCCTTTGGGGCGTGAACGGATATGCAATGGCCGGCAAAAACAAAAAGAAGAAGACCAGCGGCAATGTCGTGGCGCAAAACCGGCGCGCGCGGCGGGACTACAATATTCTCGAAACCGTAGAAGCGGGTCTTCAGCTGACCGGCACGGAGGTGAAATCCCTTCGCGCCGGCCGCGCCAGCCTGAACGAGGCGTTCGCCGGTGAAAAGCACGGCGAAATGTATTTGTTCAACGCGCATATCCCCCCCTACGAAGGCGCATCACGAGTCTTCAATCACGAACCGGTACATGACCGAAAACTGTTGCTGCACAGAAAGCAGATGTCGCATTTGTTGGGTTCACAGAAACAGAAAGGCATGGCGCTGATTCCGCTGAAAATCTACTTCAACGCACGCGGCATGGCGAAGCTGGAACTGGGGCTGGGCGAAGGCAAGCACACCTACGACAAGCGCGATACCGTCAAGCAGCGCGACTGGAGCCGTGAAAAGGGCCGCCTGCTCCGCGACAAGGGGTAATTCTCTGTATTTCAGGATACCCGGACAGGTGTTTGGGACCACCGGACAGTTGTTCCGGGAGAAGATGGCATCATTCGGCGAGGCCGGGGTTGCTGGTTTGCTGCAGTTTTCGAAGCTGTGGCCGTGTGCCTATTGACCCCCTATCAGCCGAGCACCAAACTGCAATCAAAGCCTATTCAAAAACGGGGAGAATTCAGACATGGCCGCAATCGATAACATCGATGCCTGCGTCTTCGATGCCTATGGAACGCTGTTCGATGTTGCCGCCGCTGCATCGCATTGCCAGGAAGAACTCGGCGATAAATGGGCGCCGCTGGCTCAGACGTGGCGGGAAAAGCAACTTCAATACACCTGGCTTCGCAGCCTGATGCACGAATACGTGCCGTTCTGGCAGATCACGCAAGACAGCCTGGACTATGCGCTTGCGCTGCATGGTGTCGAAAATGCCGATCTGCGTCAGAAACTGCTCGATATCTATTTCGAACTGGATGCCTACCCCGAAGTGCCGAGCGTCCTTGCGGTCCTGAAAGCCGGTGGGAAAAAAGTCGCGACGCTGTCCAATGGCTCGCCCGACATGCTGAATGCAGCCGTGAACAACGCCAAGCTCGACCTCGACGCGGTATCGTCGGTTGACAGGATCGGTATCTACAAGCCCGATCCGCGTATCTACCAGATGTCGTGTGACGATCTGGATGTTCCCAAGGAGCGCATCTGCTTCATGTCGTCGAATGCATGGGATGCATGGGCAGCAGCGAATTTCGGTTTCCAGGTCGTCTGGGTCAATCGCTTCAACCAACCGCCGGAACGTCTGCCCGGTGAAATCCGTGAGATGATCAGCGATCTGAACGGTCTGCCGCCGCTTCTGGGTCTTTGAGCGACAAGACCTGATGCCGAAGGACTTTATCGAGCGCCGTATAACGTCTCAGGACGGGCTTTCGCTATACGTGCGGGATTATCCGGGGCCGAAGAACGGTACGCGCACGCCCCTGCTCTGCCTTGGCGGGCTGACGCGAAATTCCAAGGACTTCGCCGGGATCGGCAAGTATCACAGCCGTAAACGCCGGGTGATCTGCCCGGACACGCGGGGCCGCGGTTTTTCCGATTACGATCCTGACTGGCGGAATTATCATCCGGAGACCTATGTCGGCGATGTCCGGCACATCCTTTGCGCGCTCGGTATCCATGACGTCGTTGTCATCGGCACATCCATGGGCGGGATCATGGGGATGATCATGGCTGCAGCAATTCCCAGCACCCTGAAGGGGCTGGTGTTGAACGATATCGGGCCCGTCGTGCGCCTGCACGACCTCGACAAGATCGTCGCCTATATGAAATCGCCGCCGTCCCTGCCGGACTGGGCTGCCGCCGGCCGGCATTTACGCGATGCGTTCATGGGAGAATACCCGCTGTCCGGAGACGCAGACTGGACGCGTGCCGCGAAACTGAGTTACGTCGAACGCGCCGACGGCACCATTACTTTCGACTGGGATGAGAATATCCTGAAGCCGATCCTTGCCGATCCGGCCGAGGCGCTTGATCTGTGGCATCTTTTCATGGCCACGGAGCGCATCCCCGTCTTGACGCTCCGCGGCGCCAAGTCGAATATTCTCGACGAAACTCAACTTGCCGAGATGTCGGCACGTCACAGTAACATGCAAGCGGTCGTCGTGCCCGGGGTCGGGCATCCTCCGGGCCTTGCTGAACCGAATAGTATAGAGGCGCTGAATGGATTCCTTGAACAGTTCTGAACCCCCGGTCTTTGCAGATATCAAGGATGCCCAGCGGCAGTTGCAAGGGTGGACCCGGCGCACGCCTTTGCTTGAAAACTCGATCCTCAACGAGCAGTTGGGTTTTCGTCTCGTCGTCAAACCGGAATGTCTTCAGCGCACCGGTTCGTTTAAGTTCCGGGGGGCTTTCAACAAGATATCGCGCATCCCCGAAGATATGCGCGCCAACGGTGTCGTCGCTTTCTCGTCCGGCAACCATGCACAGGGCGTGGCCGCGGCGGCGACCCTGATGGGAATGAAGTCCACCATCATCATGCCGAAGGATGCACCGACGGCGAAAATCGAGAATACCAAAGCGCTCGGCGGAACCGTCGTGCTGTACGACCGTATGACGGAAAGCCGCGAGGAGATTGGCGAGCAGTTGCAGAAGGAACAGGGCGCGGTCCTCGTCAAACCCTATGACGAACCGCTGATCATTGCCGGTCAGGGGACCATCGGTCTCGAGATCGCCGAGCAGTCGCAGGAGATGGATATCAAGCCCGATGCCGTGATCGTGCCTGCGGGCGGTGGTGGTCTGATCTCCGGTACCGCCCTGGCAATCTCGGAAACCCTCGCCTGCCCCGTGTACAGCGCCGAGCCGGAAACCTATGACGATCACAAACGTTCGCTCGAAGCCGGAACGCGCCAACCGGTGCCTGCCGGTGCATTTTCCATCTGCGATGCGCTGTTGGCGCCGATACCGGGCAAACTGACGTTTTCGCTCAACAGCCGTCTGCTGAAAGGCGGCCTCAGTGTCAGCGACGATGAGGTCTTAATGGCCATGAGAACGGCGATGCTGTCGCTCAAGATCGTTGTCGAGCCGGGCGGCGCCGTGGCGTTGGCCTGTGCACTGACGCAGAAAATCGATCTTGCGGGCAAGACGGTCGTCGTCGTCTGTTCAGGCGGCAATGCCGATCCGGAGATGCTGGCCCGCGCATTGTCGATGTGAATTCCCTTCAAAATCGGTGACAGAGCCGCATCCGGGGTGTATGACCCGCCTTCTGTGACGGAGGCGCGCGTGATCGATTTCAAGGATATCACTGATGCACGGGAACTTTTGGCGGGGCATGTCCTCCGCACCCCGTCGATTGCCTCGCCGGCGCTATCGAAACTGACCGGTGCCGAGGTTTATCTGAAACTCGAAAGCCAGCAGGTGACGGGGTCCTTCAAGGTGCGCGGGTCCTATGTGCGCATGGCGGCGTTGAGTGATGCCGAACGCAAGGCAGGCGTGCTCGCCGCTTCTGCCGGCAACCATGCCCAGGGTGTCGGTTTTCACGCACAAAAGATGGGTATCCCGGCGGCAATCTATATGCCGGCCAATACACCGTTCACCAAGGTCGCGCGCACCGAAGCGCTTGGCGCGAAGGTCATTCTTGAAGGTGAAACGGTTGCCGAGTCCAGAATTCTTGCCATGCAGACCGCCGAGGCCGAGGGCAAGGTCTTCATCCATCCTTATGACGATCCGCATGTGATCGCGGGACAAGGTACGGCGACGGCGGAATTTCTTGAAGACGTGCCGGATCTGGATGCGATTATCGTGCCGATCGGTGGCGGCGGGCTTGCCGCTGGGTGCTGCATTGCCGCAGCCGCGCACAATCCGGCTCTTGAAGTCGTCGGTGCGCAGGCAGATGCCTACCCTTCCATGTGCCAGGCTTTCAAGGGTGAGCCGCCGCACGGCAGTGGGCAGACCATCGCCGACGGGATTGCGGTCAAGGAGCCGGGGGAAATTACGACCCCGATCCTGAAGCGGCATATGAAATCCATTTCCGTGGTCAGCGAAGCCGACATCGAACGCGCGGTGCAGATTCTCGTCGAAGTTCAACGGCTGATCGTCGAAGGCTCGGGAGCCGTGCCGCTGGCGACGGTGCTGGCCGACCCCGAACGCTTCAAGGGACGCAAGGTCGGGTTGATGATTTCCGGCGGCAACATCGATTCGAGACTGCTGTCATCGGTGTTGATGCGTGGATTGGTTCACGATGGCAGGCTGGCCAAACTGCGCATATCGCTGATCGATATGCCTGGTGCGCTTGCTGCCGTTGCAGGGATCATCGGGAACAAGGGCGGCAATATCGTCGATGTCCTGCATCAGCGCATGTTCCGCGATGTCCCGGTCAAGGAAGCGGATGTCGATATCGCCATCGAGACCATCAATGCCAACCATGTGCGCGAGATCATGGCGGCGTTGGAGGCCAAGGGCTTCGGCACGCGTCTGCTGTCGGATATGCGTTAAGGCGCGCTCACATACGCCAAATCAGCAATTGCGTCTGGCGTGAATCGTCGACCTGCACGATTTCATCCGGTTCACCGCCGGGAACGGCGAAACTGTTGGATATGAACAGAGAACCGGGCTTCATCTCGGTTTTGAGCTTTTCGTAGAGCCGAGCCATCGGCGCCGGCGATAAAAACGCATAGACCGCATCGGCATCGCTGACATCCGTATCCCAGATACTCCGAAACTGGATCCGGGCGGTCTGCCGTCCGAGTGCCGCGATCCTGAGCCATGAAACCAGAAACGACAGTGGCGCTGTCTCGACGCCGATTACGCGGGCATCCGTATTGGACTTCGCAACGGCAGCGACGACGCCGCCAAGCCCGCAGCCGAGGTCGATGAACAATCGGCCCCCTGCCCGCTCAAAAAGCGCTGAAATTTCACGTTCGGTGATTGCATTGGACAGATACAGCGGCACCTGCTCACGGACGCCATTGATGTAAAACCCGGCAAGCACGAGCACGATCGCCGGAAATATCCACACCGGCGGTTGATAGACAGGCACCAGAACCAGGGCCGGCGTGGCAATGGCGCACAGTACCAGCCATGCCGTACCCAGATGCATGATGCGACCGATAACGACGGCGAGGATACCGGCAAAGAAGGCCAAGCCCAGAAGCGTTGTATGCGAGCGGGGAAATTCCGCCGGGGCAAAACCCCAGATCGCAAGGGCGGCGCCGGCGGCGACGATTGATGCCGTGAGCGTGCATGGCACCGGCCAGCGCGCCTCGCGCGTCATGCCGTCGGTTCCAGATGCCTGAGCGTCCGGTACTTGCCGGCAGCATACACCAACGGGTCCAGAGAATCGTCCCAAAGGGCATGCACGACTTCCCCGACGACAATGACATGATCGCCCCCCGGATATACGGCCTCGCGGCGGCATTCAAGATTTGCCGATGCGTTGCGGATAAGCGGGAGCCCATGGACGCCCAGTTCATAAGGGACTGTATCGAAAGGCGGTATCGGACCCGGATAGGCGAAGGCGTTGGAGATGTCTTCCTGCTCTGCCGAAAGAATATTCACGTTAAATCCGGGGCCATCCGTATAAGTCCTTATTTGCGACGTCATGTTATCAAGGCATACAAGAATCAGCGGCGGTGACAGGGAAAGCGACGTGAAGGCACTGACTGTCACCCCGACAGGCACACCGTCCGCCCCAAGCGCGCTGATGACGGTTACGCCACTGGCAAATTTAGCGAGTGCTTGGCGGAACTGTTGGGGTTCGACAGACATCTACTTTCTTTAGCATGCCGGCGGACTGAAATGAAACATCAAGGCCGTTTCGAATAATGCTTCTAAATAGTGCCAAACACTTGAGTTTCAACCAAAATCCCTCTATAGCGGTGATAGGGGTCACTTTGCCCGTCCACGCGATAAGCGGGCGCGAAAATATTAACGTTTGAGAGCCTGCTAGATGTTTTTCATCATCGGTATCGTTCTTGTTATCGGTTGCGTATTCGGTGGTTACTCAGTTCACGGTGACTTGCGCATCCTTTGGCAACCAATCGAATACGTCATCATTCTTGGTGGCGCACTTGGCGCGTTCCTGGCCGGGAACCCGAAGCCGGTTGTCATAGGTGCCTTCAAGTCTGTCGGCACCATGGTCAAGGGGCCGAAATACAAGAAAGACGCCTATGTCGAATTGCTGAGCTGCATTTACAGCGTGTTCCGTCTGGCCAAATCCAAGGGCGACCTTGCTTTGGAGCAACATGTTGAAAAACCACATGAAAGCACGCTTTTTGCTAATTTTCCGAAGTTTCAGCATGACCATCATGCCATCGATTTCTTCTGTGATTATCTGCGCCTTCTGACACTGGGGGCCAGCAATGCGCACGAGATCGAATCCATCATGGACCAGGAGCTTGATGTCCATCACCACGAGAAACTCATGGTCTCGTCGGCGATGCGCAGTATCGGTGAAGCCATTCCGGCCCTCGGCATCGTTGCAGCCGTGCTGGGTGTTATCGTCACCATGAGCTCGATTACCGAACCGCCCGAAGTTCTGGGCGGCCTGATCGGTGCGGCACTGGTCGGTACGTTCTCGGGGATTCTCGTGGCATACGGTTTCGTTCTGCCGATGGCGTCGAATCTTGAAGCGGCATACAACTCGGAACATCACTATTTCATGTGTATGAAAATGGGTTTGATGGGGCACATGCAGGGTTACGCCCCGCAGGTTTCGGTCGAATTTGCCCGCAAGGTGCTCCCGGATGAATACCGTCCGAGCTTTGCGGAACTTGAAGAAATTACCCAGAACCTGCCGGCGCCGGGCTAACGGGGGCCACGAATGGCCGAAGAAAGCGCATCAAAAAGCCCGATCATCATCAAGAAGATCAACAAGGGCGGGCACGGTCACCACGGTGGCGCCTGGAAGATTGCGTATGCCGACTTTGTGACCGCCATGATGGCGTTCTTTCTGCTGTTGTGGTTGCTGAACTCGGTCACGCAAGAGCAGTTGGAAGGTATTTCGAACTATTTCGCCCCCGTGACGGCCTCACAATCGACCAGCGGCTCCGGCGATATCCTTGGCGGCAAGACAATTACCGAAGAAGGCGCTGCGCAGAACACGACGTCACGCGATAGCGTTACGGTCGACTTGCCCCCACCGAAAGCCGGGACAGGCGGTTCGGACAATGCGGAAAACCAGGACGGCAGTGCGCCCGATGAGGAAGCCGCCGCCGAAGTCCTGAAACAGAAAGAGCAGCAGCAGTTCGAAGAAGCGAAAGAACAGCTTGAAGCGACACTCGAGAGCATTCCGCAACTGAAGGCCATGAAGGACAGCCTTCTGATCGACAACACGCCCGAAGGTCTACGCCTTCAGCTTGTCGACAAGGACGGCCTTTCGATGTTCCAGAGCGGCTCGGCGGAATTGTTCCTGCATACAAAGCGCCTGCTGGAAGTAGCCGCGGAAATCATCAAGTCTTTGCCGCAAAACATTTCTATTTCAGGACATACGGATTCGACTCGGTTTGGCGGCGGCAATGACTATTCCAACTGGGAATTGTCCGCGGACCGAGCCAATGCTGCTCGCCGCTGGCTGATGCAGATCGGCATTCCCGAAGACCGCTTTGACCGTGTCGTCGGTAAAGCGGCGACAGAGCCTTTGGTCGCGGATAACCCGACACACCCGTCGAACCGTCGGCTTTCCGTTATCATGCTGCGTGGAACCGGCAAGGATAATCCTGTGGTAAAGGCCGAAGAAGCCGGTGGCGCCAAGCCGGGGGAACCGGAAGCCTTGCCTGGTCTGAATAAGATCCGTAATGAACAGTCCGCGCCGCCAGCCCCAGCCAGCGTTGTGCCGTCGCAGGCCCGTAAACCGCAGTCAGGGTCTCTTCCCGTGCCGAGCCTTGGGCTTGAACTCGACCAGAATATCGCGCGCTGATCATTGCGATACGGCGGATGCATTCGTGAGAATTGCACTTGCCCCCTTAAATGCCGTAACGTTTTCATTCTGATGATACCGAAAGCGGAATAGCAGATGCGTCACCAGGCGTTACCCGACACCCGGTTTTTCTTTTCCACGGCCCCCCTGCCCTGCCCGTATATCGAGGGCCGGATTGAGCGGCGTGTTGTGACGGAGCTTGTCGGCCGTGACGCCAACGCCCTGCATGATCAGCTCTCAATGGCCGGTTTCAGGCGTTCGCACGGCATCTGTTATGTCCCGGCCTGCCCAAACTGCAATGCCTGTGTTGCGGTGCGGGTCGTGGTCGACGAATTCAAACCGGGTAAGTCTTTCAAACGGATTTTACGGCGCAACAACGATTTGACGGCGGAAATCGTTGAACCCATCGCAACGCATGAACAGTATGCGCTTTTCAGCGATTATCAGCGCTCGCGCCACCAAGGCGGCGATATGTCGAAAATGGATTTCCTGGATTATCAGGCTTTGATCGAGGATACGCCCGTCAACACGTTCGTGGTCGAATTCCGCAAGCCGTCAGGGACGCTTGCCGGGGCCTGCCTGGTAGACCGCCTGAGTGATGGTTTGTCCGCAGTCTACAGTTTCTTTGACGAGAGCGATACCGAGCGCAGCATGGGGACATACATGATCCTGTGGCTGATCGGTGAAGCCTACGGACAGGAATTACCGTATATGTATCTGGGATTCTGGATCGGCGGCTGTTCCAACATGTCCTATAAATCGCGCTTCAAACCGTTGGAACGGATTACCCCGGACGGTTGGGAGCGGATGGACAAGTAGCGGCTGGAAATCAAGTACGTGCCGAGTTTACCGCCGCCTCCACCAGTATAAGACGCCAGCACCGACGAGGGTTATGAGCACGGCCGATGTCGTGAGCGGGGCTGCGAGCGGAAATGCAATAATAGCCGAAAGAATCCCGACAATCGCGCCGCTGAAAAGCATGGCGACGGTCGATAACATGAGAACGGCAACGATACCGCCAAGCAAGTAGCCTAAACCGCGTTCCATAACGATACCTGTCTGGCGCAGAATCGATCTGTTGTCCAGTTATCCGCCGGATTACGAAAAGCGGTTATTGGTCGGAAAACCTTTCGGTTTAACCAGCCCGGCGCCTGCCCGTTTGCCGATCCATGCCTTGAGGTCGGTTTCCGAGCGCAATCCCGAGCCGGTTTGCCAAGACACGCCTTCCTTCAGCTTGAACGCCTGCACGTCGGACAGGACGCCGTCCTTGTAGCGTTGCAGGATGACCCCCTTGCCCCGGCCCATTTCCGGCAATTCGTCGATCGGGAAGATGACCAGCTTGCGGTTGGTGCCGATAACGGCGACATGATCCGCGCCATCGGGCACAACGGACAGGGCCGTCGCTTCGTCACTGGATCCGACATTCAGTATCTGTTTGCCGTTTTTGGTCTGCGCCGCGACCTCGTCTTCGGGAACGATGAAGCCGCGTCCGACATCGGACGCCACCAGGAATTTCCGTCCCCCCTCGAATTTCATGATTTTGACCACGTCGTGGCCATTCGGAATATCGACCATCAGGCGGATCGGCTCACCATGACCGCGGCCACCGGGCAGCTTATCGACACCGATGGTGTAAAAGCGGCCGTTGGTGGCAAAAATGATCACCTTGTCGGTGGTTTCGGCATGCAGCCAGAACTTGAGCTTGTCGCCTTCCTTGAACTTCAGGCCTGAAACATCGTCCAGATGCCCCTTGGCGGCGCGTATCCAGCCTTTTTCGGAATACACGACGGTTACCGGCTCTTTCTCGATCATGGCTTCGATGGGAACGATCACGGTGGTCGGCGGGGTGCCGACTTTGGTCCGGCGGCGGCCGAGATCGGTTTTCGGCCCGAACGATTGCTTCAGGTCCTTGAGCTCGCCCTCAACCGTTTTCCAGCGCTTGGTTTCGTCTTTCAGCAGATCCTTCAGGTCCTTGCGCTCGGCCTTGAGATTCTTGTCTTCCTTGCGGATTTCCATTTCTTCCAGTTTCCGCAACTGGCGCAGCCGCATATTGAGGATCGCTTCGACCTGCACATCGGTCAGCTCGAAGGTTTTCATGAGGACTTTCTTGGCGTCATCTTCCTCGCGGATGATGCGGATGACTTCGTCCAGATTAAGATACGCAATCAGCAAGCCGCCGAGAATTTCGAGCCGATGTTCGATCTTTTCCAGACGGTGCTTGGTAGTGCGGACGAGGACATCCTCGCGGTGCTCAAGGAAGGCGACCAGCGCTTCGCGCAGGTTCATGACGCCGGGAATGTTTTCGCGGTTCAGAACATTGAGGTTCAGGCTGATCCGCGTTTCCATGTCGGTTTCGCGGAACAGATGTTCCATCAGCATATCCGGTTCGACATTGCGCGACTTCGGTTCCAGTACAATGCGCACGTCTTCCGCCGATTCATCGCGAATATCGGCCAGCATCGGCAGCTTGCGTGCCAACAGCAGTTCCGCCGTCTTTTCAATCAGGCGGGACTTCTGCACCTGGTACGGAATATCGGTGATGACGATCTGATAAAGCCCCTGCCCCAGTTTTTCGACTTCCCACTTGGCGCGAAGCCGGAAACTGCCACGTCCGGTGCGGTAGGCCTCGATGATATTATCTCGGGATTCGACAAGCTCGCCGCCGGTCGGAAAATCGGGACCAGGGATGAATTCGACAAGTTTTTCAAAGGTGACGCGGGAATTCATCACCGCTTCGGTCGTATGCTTCGCGGTTTTGATGATGTGCAGCATGGCGTCACACAGCTCGGCGACATTATGCGGCGGAATATTCGTCGCCATGCCAACCGCGATCCCGGCGGCACCGTTTGCCAGAAGATTGGGAAAAGCCGCCGGCAGGACAATCGGCTCATGTTCCTCACCGTCATAGGTGTCGCGGAAATCGATGGCGTCTTCGTCGATGCCCTTGAGCAGAAGTGTTGCGACTTCGGTCAGGCGTGCCTCGGTGTAGCGCATGGCGGCGGCGTTATCGCCGTCGATGTTGCCGAAATTGCCCTGTCCGTCGACAAGCGGGTAGCGCTGCGCGAATTCCTGGGCAAGGCGCACCATGGCGTCGTAGATCGATTGATCGCCGTGCGGGTGATATTTACCCATGACGTCGCCGACCACACGGGCGCATTTCTTGTACCCCGAAGCCGGGTCGAGTTTGAGTTGCCGCATCGCAAACAGGAGGCGCCGGTGCACCGGCTTCAGGCCATCACGAACATCCGGCAGCGAGCGCGACATGATCGTCGACAGTGCATACGACAAATAGCGTTCGGACAGTGCATCCGCGAGTCGTGTTTCGCGGATTTCCTCTGGATCGACGTGTTTACTCATGGCGCACCCCTAGTGGCCCAAATATCCGATGGTGACGAGATATAGTAGTTATCGGCGCGATTTCGTCAATGCGCCGTTGGCCGGGAAAGCTTGGAAATCAGAGAAAGCCGGGGCTATTTTGCGTTTGCGGCCGCCGGTTTCTGTGGGGCGTGAGCTTTTTGCTTGGCCGCATCGGCCGCTGCTTCCTTATCGGACTTGTGGACATCCTCGGGGATGACCATCCGCTTGCAGTGACCTTCCAGAAAGGCGCCGGTTTCGATCGACAGGTCTTCATGCAGGATATCGCCGACGACATGGGCGGTATCGGCCAGTTTGACGACCTTGGCCTTGATCTGCCCGTCGACACGTCCAAGAACGTGGCAGGTTTCGGCAACGATCTCGCCTTTTACCTTGGCGCTTTCGCCGACGATCAGGATGCGTGTGCGAATGTCGCCGTTGACCTTACCGTCGATCTGGATTTCACCATCGCTGAGCAGGTCGCCGACAATGCTGAGATCCCGGCTGACGATCGATGGAGGCGCCGGTACGGGGGTTGGCTTGTTATTGGGTGCCTGTTTCTTATTGCTTTTGGAAAACATGCCGTCCTGCCTTGATGAACCGCATCGGGTCCTTGGGTTTGCCGTTAAAGACGATTTCGTAATGCAGGTGCGGACCTGTACTCCTGCCGGAACTGCCCAGTTCAGCGATCTTCTGGCGGAAGTCGATTTTATCGCCGCGTTTGACCATGATCTTATTCAGGTGACCGTAGCGAGTCAGAATGCCGGAGCCATGATCGATTTCGATAAAGCGACCGTACCGGCCTTTGGTCCCGGCCTGTTTGACGACCCCGGATGCAGGCGCATAGACCGGCGAGCGCATCGGCCCGCCGAAATCGACGCCATAATGTGCCGACCAGCGCTTGTTCATCGGGTCACGCCGCTTGCCGAACGAACTGGTTACGTAATAAGTGTTCAACGGCGCCGCCAAAGGCAGCCGGGCCATCACGGCCTGAAGGGTCTCCCACTGTCCGAGATGATCGTCGAGGCGGGTCAGCTTCTTCATAAGGTGACCGCCCGCTTCTTCCGGTTTGATCGGAATGAAAGGGCCGCCCTGTGCGACCTTGCCGACGATCTCGTCTGACGAAGCCAACAGGCTATCGACCTCAATGCCTGCGATCTCGACCACTTTTTCAAGCGAGCCGATGTAAGCCATCGTCCGTTCGGTCATTTTTTCGACGGCGGTATCCTGCGCGGTTTGCAGGCCGTTCAGGCGATCTTCGAGTATCGCGACCTGGGATTGCAGTTCCGTATTATGATGGTGCGCTTCATCACGTTCGCGGACGACGGTCTGCAAATCGGTTTCCACCGTCATCAGATTATCGCGAAGAGAAAAGTTCTTTGTCGACAGCGAACGCATATCGTTTTCAAGGCGGCCCAGCTTGTCGCGCAGAACTTCCCGTGCACCGGCGACGTTTTCACGTTCGCTCTCGGTGTTTTCCAAACGTTTCTCGACCGTCGACAGGCTGCGCTGCAGTGTCGCATTGCGTTCGACCAGACTGAGCATCAGATTGTGGTTGTCTTCAAGCTCACGCGTCAGCTCGACAAAGCGGCGCTGATACGCGGTCACATCCGAAAGCAGATCGTCATATGCCTGACGGGCATCCGTGATCATCGAATTCTTGGCGCCGATGATTTCGTCATGCTGGATGTAGCTGAAGGTGGAATAACCGACCCAGCCCGTGAATACGATAACCAGACTGGTCGTTGTGAGTTGCGCCCATTGAGGGACACGGAAAAAGCTGATGCGGCCACGGGTGCGAAGATGGATTTGCCGTTCGGGGAAAACGCGGTCGAGGAACCGCTGCAAACGGTCCCTAAACGTTTCTTTGTCACCCCAATCCCGCATGCTGAAACACCCCCTTAGCGCACCCTAATGTATTCTTCGGATTTCACCGAATGAACAGTTTATTATTTAACCGGATATTCTCGTTGTTTCCCGGTTTTCATTGGTAAACGATATAAAGCGAAATCACCCCAGAATCGCTTCCGAACGTCGACGACAAACCGTATCTACTTGGCCATTTTGTTGCAAGAGATTAATACCGTATTAATCCTGTGTATTGAGTCGAAAAAGCCCGGAAAACCTGGACTTTACAATGTATGCAGTCGACATGGAGGCCGCGCATGGTTCATCCTTGGCCCGGACATGCGACTTGAGGACATAAAATGACTGAGCGCCCACCGCTTTCGGATATCCGGATTCTCTTGGCCACATGGTTCGGTGCGGGCTACGCACCGTTTGCGCCTGGGACTTTCGGTTCGTTGTTTGCGTTGCCTGTCGGCTGGGCCCTGGCACATGAAGGGGGGCCGCTTGCGTTGGCGCTCGCCGCCATCGGTATTTCGTTGATCGGTGTATGGGCGGCGGATGCCTATATGGCGCAGGCCGGCGAACATGATCCCGGTCCGGTGGTTATCGATGAGGTTGCCGGGCAGTGGCTGGCCATGTTGCCGATGGCGGCGTTCCTGACCTGGCAAGGAACACTGATCGCATTTGTGCTGTTTCGGACATTCGATATCTGGAAACCGTGGCCGATTTCATGGGCCGACAAAAATGTTCAGGGTGGTATTGGCGTCATGGCCGACGATATCCTGGCCGGTATTGCCGCGGCTGCCTGTCTATACGGCTTGATGCAGGGCGCGCCGCGTTTATTGGGTATAGGGTAAGGTATAGAGATGGAAGACGAATTGATCCACGCTGCTGAAGATGTGCTGAGCGCCTGCCGGAATCGCGGCTGGACACTCTGCACGGCGGAATCATGTACCGGCGGGATGGCGGCGGCGGCGCTGACGGCGATCGCCGGCTCATCCGATGTCATGGAACGTGGCTTCGTCACCTACACCAACAAGGCCAAGCATGAAATGATCGGCGTGCCGTTGTCGTTGTTTGAAAGTGTCGGCGCGGTTTCCGAGGAGGTCGCCCGCGCCATGGCCGAAGGCGCGCGCCGGGCGGCAAGGGTCGACATTGCATGTGGCATCACCGGTGTCGCCGGCCCTGGTGGCGGTTCGGCTGAAAAGCCGGTCGGTCTGGTGCATATCGCGGCGGCGAGCGCGGATAAAACGATCCATGAGCGCTGTCTGTTCGACGGCGACCGCCATGCGGTGCGTCTTGCCTCTGCGCTCAAGGCGCTTGAGATGATGAAGGCGTTGGCGGAAACCTGAAGAACATTTTTCTGCCTATCCTTCGAGACGCCCCTTTGGGGCTCCTCAGGATGAGGCTTTGGAGAGAGCAGCCTCCTCATGCTGAGGAGCAAGTATCGCGAGCGTCTCGAAGCATGTGCCCTGAATCGAGTTCAGGGCGACGTAATACCGTCACCCATGCAGCTCACCGGCCCGGGTCTCGAAAGCGGCGATCATACGCCGGACGGCTTCCGAGAATACGGCGCCGATCGCCGCCTGCAGAATGCGCGAACGAAACTCGAAATCGACAAAGAAGTCGATCTCTGTCGTGCCGTCCCCCATATCGTTGAATATCCAGTGATTGTTCAGGTACTTGAACGGACCGTCGGTGTAGGTGACGTCGATCCGGTTAGGGCGCTGGTGACTGACCCTTGACGTAAAACTCTCGCGGAAGACCTTGAAGCCGATGATCATGTCGGCAACGACGAGGTGCTCTTCACGTTTGCGCACCCGGCAGCCGAGACACCACGGCAGGAATTCCGGGTATTTTTCAACATCGATGACAAGGTCGAACAGCTGTTCGCGGCTGTAGGGCAGGACCCGTTTTTCGGCGTGTGTCGGCATCTTTCAGAAGACGCGGCGCGGGTTACTTGCCGGCGGCAAGCTTGGCCTCGCGATTTTTACGCAGTTCCGCAAAATCGCTGTCGGCATGATAGCTGGAGCGCGTCAGCGGGGTTGATGAGACCATCAGGAACCCCTTGGATTCAGCGATCTTCTTGTAGTCCGCGAACTCGTCCGGCGTGACGAAGCGGTCAACCGGAGCATGTCGTTTGGTCGGCGCCAGATACTGACCGATGGTCAGGAAGTCGACATCCGCCGAGCGCAGATCGTCCATCACCTGCATGACTTCCGGGCGCGTTTCGCCAAGCCCGACCATGATCCCCGACTTTGTGAAGATCGACGGGTCTTCGCGTTTCACCGTATCGAGAAGCTTCAGTGAATGAAAATACCGTGCGCCGGGACGGATCGTCGGATACAGGCGCGGCACGGTTTCCAGATTGTGGTTGAAGACATCGGGGTGTGCCGCGACGACTTTCTCCAGTGCGCCCGGCTTGTCACGGAAATCGGGGGTGAGGATTTCAATGGTCGTTTCCGGCGTCGTTTCGCGGATGCGTTCGATACACTTCACGAACTGTTCGGCGCCGCCATCTGCCAAGTCGTCGCGGTCCACCGAGGTGATCACCAGATGCTTCATGCCGAGCTCGGAAACCGAGATCGCAAGGTTTTCCGGCTCCATCGGATCGACTGCGCCGGGCTTGCCGGTGGCGACGTTGCAGAACGCGCAAGCCCGCGTGCAGATATCACCCAGGATCATCACCGTTGCATGCCCCGCAGACCAGCACTCGCCGATGTTCGGACACGCAGCTTCCTCGCACACCGTATGCAGATTGCGCGCACGCATCAGCTTGCGGGTTTCGTTATAGCCTTCGGACGTCGGCGCCTTGACGCGGATCCACGCCGGCTTGCGTAGCGGCTCGTTCTCCGGATTTTTCATTTTCTCCGGATGGCGGACGCGGCTGAGGTTTTCGACTTTGCTCATTATGCCTCTCTAGGGCGATGATCACATATGGATGACGCGGCCGTATGCGTCCAGCACGCTTTCGTGCATCATTTCCGAAAGTGTCGGGTGCGGGAACACCGTGTGCATCAGCTCTTCTTCGGTGGTCTCGAGGTTCATGGCAACGACGAAGCCCTGAATCAGCTCCGTCACTTCGGCGCCGACCATGTGCGCGCCCAGAAGCTGTCCGGTCTTCTTGTCGAAGATGGTTTTGACCAGTCCCTGATCTTCGCCCAAGGCAATCGCCTTGCCGTTGCCGAGGAACTGGAAGCGGCCGACGTTGACGTCATAGCCCTGCTCTTTCGCCTTGGCTTCGGTCAGCCCGACCGAGGCGACCTGCGGATGACAATACGTGCAGCCCGGTATCTTGCCCTTGTCCATGGGGTGCACGCCCTCGACGCCGGCGATCTTTTCGATGCAGATGACGCCTTCGTGCTCGGCCTTGTGCGCCAGCATCGGCGGGCCGGCGACATCGCCGATGGCGTAAATCCCCTTCTCCGCCGTGCGCGAGAATTCGTCGGCGACGATGCAGCCGCGATCCGTTTTGATCTTCGTCGTCTCGAGGCCGATATCTTCGATATTGCCCTGCACGCCGACGGCTGAAATTACCCGGTCGACGGTGATCTCCTGGGTTTTGCCCTTGGCGTCCTCGATCGTGCAGGTGACGTTGTCGGCGCCTTTCTTGACGCCGGTCACCTTGGCTTCGGTCATGATCTTGAGGCCGTTCTTTTCAAGCTGCTTGCGGGCGAACTTGGAAATCTCCTCGTCCTCGACCGGCATGATCTGCTTCATCACCTCTACCACCGTCACGTCGACGCCCATGGTCTGATAGAAGCTGGCGAACTCGATACCGATGGCACCCGAGCCGATGACCAGAAGGCTTTTCGGCGTCACGTCCGGCACCATGGCTTCGAAATAAGTCCAGATCAGTTTCTTGTCAGGTTCAATCCCCGGCAGTGCACGCGGGCGCGCCCCGGTGGCGACGATGATGTGCTCGGCAGTATAGCTGCCGAGCGCCTTGCCGTCCTTGCCCGTGACGTCGACCTTTCCGGGACCGTTGAGTTTGGCGGTGCCGTCGACAACGGTGATCTTGTTCTTCTTCATCAGGTGCGCCACACCGCCCGACAGCCGCGACGACACACCGCGCGAGCGTTCGACGACGGCTTTCATATCGAAGCCGACTTTCTCGGCGCTGAGACCGTAGTCCTTGGCATGCTGCATGTAGTGATAGATTTCCGCCGTGCGCAGCAGCGCCTTGGTCGGAATGCAGCCCCAGTTCAGGCAGATGCCGCCGAGGTGTGCCTTTTCCACGACGCAGGTCTTGAAACCGAGTTGCGCGGCACGGATCGCGGTGACATAGCCGCCCGGGCCGCCGCCGATGATGAGTACGTCGAATTTTGTATCAGCCATTTTATATTCTCACCTCTCCGGGGGCCGTCAGTTCGCTTTTTTCGGCGTCGCCCGTGTTCACGACACCTTTTCGTTCCAGCAACATCATCCTGCATTCGTTCGTGGCGTGCGGTTTGTGTTCGACCCCGCGCGGCACGACGATCATTTCGCCGGAACCCAAGGTCTGGCGGCCGTCGCGGAAATCGATGTTCAACTCACCGTCCATGACGATAAAGACCTCGTCCATGTCGTCGTGCTTATGCCAGACGAAGTCGCCTTCGACCTTCACCAATTTGATGTCGTAGTCATCAAAGCTGCCGACGATCTTCGGACGCCAATGATCGTCAAACGCGTCGAACTTCTCCGCGAAATTGACTTTCTGCACCGGCTCAACTCACAACATCAACTGCAGCGGATCTTCAAGGATACCCTTGAGTTCCTGCACAAAGGCCGCCGCCGCCGCACCGTCGATGCAGCGGTGATCGACCGCCAGTGTCACCGTCATGATGGTGGCGATGGAAATAGCACCGTCCTTGACGACCGCGCGCTGTTCGCCGGCGCCAACAGACAGAATGCCGCCCTGCGGTGAATTGATGATCGAGTTGAACGACGTTACCCCGAACATGCCGAGGTTGGAGATCGAGAACGTGCCGCCCTGATATTCCTGGGGCTGCAGTTTTCCGTCTCGAGCCTTGCCGGCGAGTTCTTTGGCTTCGGCCGAGATGGTGGCGAGGCCCTTCGATCCGGCGTCCTTGATGATCGGCGTGATCAGACCGCCGTCGACGGCAACCGCCATCGAGATATCGGCACGGCTGAACTTGAGGATGGCATCGTCGGTATAGGCCGCGTTGCAGTCGGGCTGGCGTTTCAACGTCAACGCCACGGCCTTGATGACGAAATCGTTGACGGAAATCTTGTAGTCCGCCCCGTCGCGTCCGTTGAGTTCCTTGCGCAACGATAACAGCCTGTCGATGTCGATATCGGCTGTGACGTTGAAATGCGGAATATCGCGCGCCGACGCCGTCAGGCGTTTGGCGATGACTTTGCGCATACTGCTGTTCGGCACGCTTTCGAATTCAGGCAGCAGTTCCAGCATGGCGGCATCGATACCCGCCGGCGGTACGGCAGCGACCGTGCCCGATGTTGCCGATGCACTTGGCGCAGCGCTACCTGCCGCGGCTTTGCCGGTGCCTTCGGACAGCGCCTTTTCGATGTCGCGTTTGACGATACGGCCATGCGGCCCGGAACCGCTAAGTTGCGACAGGTCGAGACCTTCCATGTTTGCCATACGTTTGGCCAGCGGACTCGCAAAGATACGACCCCCATCGGATTTTGCCGCAGGCGCCGCAGCAGCGGCTGCAGGGGTCGGGGCCGCCGGGGCGGTAGGTTCGGCTTTCGCTTCCTCAGACGATTTCTCAGGCGCTTCCTTGGCGGCAGGTGCGGCAGCGGTGGATGTATCGACACCGTCCAGCGCGCTCGCATCCTCGCCGTCTTCAAGCAACATCGCGATCACGGTATTCACCGCAACGCCATCGGTACCTTCGGCGACGAGAATCTTGCCGACCTTGCCTTCGTCGACGGCCTCGACTTCCATGGTTGCCTTGTCGGTTTCGATCTCGGCCATGACGTCGCCGCTTTCGACGGTGTCACCCTCCTTGATCAGCCATTTGGCCAGCTTGCCTTCCGTCATCGTCGGCGACAGCGCCGGCATCAGTACTTTGATCGGCATGTTGCGGTCTCCCCTAGGCGTAGCAGACGGATTTGCAGGCCTCGATCACATCCGGCGCTTTCGGCAGCGCCAGGCGTTCGAGGTTTGCGGCGTATGGCATCGGGACATCGACACCGGCGATACGCACCGGCGGCGCGTCTAGGTAGTCGAAGGCGTGCTCCATGGCGACGGAGGAGACCTCCGCCCCGATCCCGCAGGTCGGCCAGCCTTCGCCGACGCTGACCAGGCGATTGGTTTTCTTCACTGATTCAATGATTGTTTCGGTGTCCATCGGACGGATCGTGCGCAGATTTATAACCTCCGCATCGATGCCTTCCTCGGCCAGCTTCTGTGCTGCCTCCATGGCAATGCCGACGGCAATGGAATAGGCAACGATGGTAACATCGGCGCCCGTGCGTTCGATCTTGGCCTTGCCGATCGGCAGCGTGAAATCGTCGCTGTCCGGGAGTTCGAAGCTTTGCCCGTAAAGGATTTCATTCTCCAGGAAAATAATCGGGTTGGGATCTCGGATCGCACTTTTTAAAAGGCCCTTGGCATCAGCTGCCGACCAGGGCGCGACCACCTTAATGCCCGGGCAGTTCGCGTACCACGACGCGTAGCATTGCGAATGCTGCGCGCCGACGCGTGCAGCCGCGCCGTTCGCGCCACGGAAAACGATCGGACAGCCCATCTGGCCACCGGACATGTACAGCGTTTTGGCTGCGGAATTGATGATGTGATCGACCGCCTGCATGGCGAAGTTGAAGGTCATGTATTCAACAATCGGCTTCAGACCGTAGAAGGCTGCGCCGACGCCGAGGCCTGTAAAGCCGATCTCCGTGATCGGTGTGTCGATCACTCGCTTGGCGCCGAATTCATCCAGCATGCCCTGCGAAATCTTGTAGGCGCCCTGGTACTCGGCGACCTCCTCGCCCATGAGGAACACCGTATCGTCCTTGCGCATCTCTTCGGTCATGGCGTCGCGCAGGGCTTCGCGCACGGTCTGTGTTTTCATCGGCCCGTCGTAGTCAGGTTCGGCGGCAGGCGCGGCGACCGGCTGGGCAGGCTGTGCGGCGGCCTTGGGTTCGTCCTTCGGAGCGTCTTCTTGCGGGGTTGACTGGGCGGCGGCCGGTGCCGGTGCATCGGCAACGTCGTCGGCGCTTTCACCCTCTTCGACGAGCACGGCAATGGGCGCATTGACGGCGACATTTTCCGTGCCTTCGGGCACCAGGATTTTACCGAGAATACCCTCATCGACAGCTTCGACTTCCATCGTCGCCTTGTCGGTTTCGATTTCGCACAGAACATCGCCGCTGGAAACGGAATCACCCTCGGATTTCATCCACTTGGCAATTTTTCCCTCGGTCATGGTCGGCGACAGCGCCGGCATCAATACTTGTGTGGCCATGATATTAACCTTTTTTTGGGTAATTTACGGGCTCAAGCCTCTTTGAGGACATCGGTGAACAGTTCCTGTTCATCTGGCTCGGGGCTTTGTTGCGCGAATTCCGCAGCAGCGGTGACGATTGACTTGATCTCTTTATCGATATCCTTCAATGCATCTTCGCTTGCATAATCGGCTTCCAGGATCGTGTGGCGCAAGTTGTCGATGGGATCGCTCTCCTTGCGCATTTTCTGTACTTCTTCCTTGGAGCGGTATTTCGCCGGATCCGACATGGAATGACCACGATAGCGGTAGGTCTTCATTTCCAGGATCATTGGTCCTTTTCCCGAACGCGCGTGACCCAGAGCCGCAGAGCCCTTTTCGACGACGTCGAGGACATCCATGCCGTTGACGGTTTTGCCTGGAATGTCATGCGCGGCGCCGCGCTCCGACAGTTCAACATTCGATGAGGCACGTTCGATCGATGTACCCATACCGTACTTGTTGTTTTCGATCACATAGACGACCGGCAGCTTCCAGAGTGCTGCCATGTTGAAGCTTTCATAAATCTGCCCCTGGTTGACGGCACCGTCCCCCATGTAGGCATGGCAGACTCCGCCATCTTCCTTGTACTTGTGTGCGAATGCGAGGCCGGTGCCGAGCGGCACCTGCGCACCGACGATACCGTGACCGCCGAAGAAATTCTTTTCGCGCGAGAACATGTGCATCGAGCCGCCTTTGCCCTTGGAATAACCACCACGGCGACCGGTCAGTTCGGCCATGACGCCTTTCGGGTCCATGCCGCAGGCCAGCATATGGCCATGGTCGCGATACGATGTGATGACGCTATCATCCGAGGTGCCAGCCTGGGTCATGCCGACGACGACGGCTTCCTGGCCGATGTACAAATGGCAAAAACCACCGATTAGGCCCATGCCATACAATTGCCCCGCCTTTTCTTCAAAACGGCGGATCATCAACATGTCACGGTAATAGGATAAAACTTGTTCACCCGATACTACGGATTTCTTGGCCGCGGGCTTGGCCTTGCTTTTCGCACTGGGTTTCGCAGCGCTTGCGGATTTCGCGCCGGTCTTCGGTGCTCTCGCCATTGCTTCCTCCCGATTTGGGTTTTGCGGCGGTTAACCACCGCTCTGTCGAAGGATGCTAGGCGATCTTTTATTTACATTCAAGTAAAGTGACCGTGATTTGGTTTTTGTTCCTGAAATGTATCCGTAAGTTAATGCGATAGAAGTTAAGCTGCAGCTTTTCCGAATGCAACTTCGACGACATTTCCACGATCGACACGCGAGATCGCATCGAAAACATCGCGCAGCCAATGCCAGTAACAACCTTCGAAACAGACCACCTGCTCGGGGCTGATTTTGGGGGGGATGTGATTGGCAAGATCGCCGCGCCAGCGCCTGAGTGACTGTACCCGCTCCCAATAACAGACCGTATAGGCATTCCCGCCGTCGTCGGTGACCTCTTCTATGCCAAGGAACCCGGGCTCGGCGGCGGCAAGACCGACCATCTTTTCACCGGCATCCATGAACTGCCCGGCATCAAGCCCCGCCGGTGCAGTGCGATTGATGACGGCGAAATACGGCGGATCGCGTCGCGGATCGAATTTAGCCATTACCCAATCCTCCTTAGATATGGTGTGCGGTTCGTTCGGTTGTCGCATCGCTGCTGAACAGTGCGCGTACGGAATTGTCGTTGGTGTTAGCAACTCGGCAGACTTCCAGCGGATAAGAAGCCGCACCGACAGCGCCGCTTTCCGATTGCCAGCCTTCGACATCCGAAAGTTCCCGCCAGTAAGCGACCGTAACGGGGCGACCGTCTCCGGCACGCGCCGTTTCAAGTCCCAGGAAACCGGGCCGGCGGACGGCAAGCGTTACCAGGCGGTCGCCGGTGTTAGCCGGTTCGTCGAATGACGTATGCGGATTGTTTTCGATGATCGCCGCATAATACGGCGGCACCAGTTTATCAGCGAGTGAGGCCATCGGTTTCTCCTTTGCTACTCAGTGAATGTGCCAAAGATTTATCCAGCGAACTTTGCAGTGAACTTGTCAGGACGACGAGATCGTCGGCCCGCGCATATCCGAGCATGATACGCACCCGTTCATCGAGCATGTCGCGATCGATGCTGTCCGGGTACAGCAGTTTGACGCGGCTGTCCCAGTGCTGCTTTTCCTGTTGCAGGTTGTGCAGACGATTTTCCGCCTCGGCGACACGCTCGCGCATCTGCAGCAAGGCCAGCAGACCGCGGTCTCCGTGCACCGTGTGGTAGGCGAAATAAGCGACGGCGACGATACCGAACAACGGCCCGACGACGTGTTTTGCACGCCTGCGTAATTCTTCAATAAGCCCCATGGACTGCGGGAATCCTCTATCACCTTCTGTGCTGGTCCCAGTCCCAACCGGCCACAAGTATGCGACGGCAATTCTTAACAAGCCGTTAGGGTGTATTAGGATTTTGGAAAAATCAGGCGGCGGAATTACTGCTGTGGCAGATAATCGTCGGACCACTTGAGGACGATATTGAAGCTCAGCGAAATGCGGGTTTCATCGCTCAGGTTCGGATGAACGAAATGCATCATCGCGGCCGGCCACATCATCAGCAATCCCGGTTCCGGCAACACCGTATATTCCGGATCGACGTATGGGTCGCCCTTGATCGATGACATGTTGAACCCGGTCCGGGGGTCATAGAACGTGATGCAGTTCGGGCGTACATCGCTACGCTGGCGCTTCTTCGCATTGTCCCCCGGTATCTTCAGATAATACGTACCGCTGAGATACGAATGCGGATGGTTATGCGGGTCGTGGTAATCGCCCTGGCGGTTGATGTTGGCCCAGGCATGGATCTGCCAGTTGACCGCGTAATCGATGCCGATTTCGCGCAGGTAATCGATCACCGTCTGGTTGATCTGTGCACGCAGCCAATTCGGTCCCTCGCGGTCGTACTCAAGCGGGTTGTTTTCGCGGTAGTCGGTGGTCAGCGCCTTGTTGGCCTTTTCCATCTCGCGAACGAGTTTTATCAGGTCGCGGGTCGGTTCCTCGAAATCGGGCAACTGACGGCGCACCAGCTTGGTCGGGAACAGATCGATGAAGTCGGTCATGCAGGGGCGGCCTGTGCGCTTATCGCCGGGGTGGCGGCGGCGTCAAAGCCTCGTAGACGCGGCAGTTGGAGTACCCCTGGTTATAGAAATGATAGGTGTATTTCGGATCGCCGGCCCCGGTCGGGTCATAAAGATTCCAGCCCGGCTTGGCGACACCTGTGATCCCCTGCCCCTTGCCGCCGATATAACCGATCGACAACCTGAGTACCTTGCGTTGCTTGAACACCCCCTGGCGGCACATGCGCGACAGCTTCGGATTGAGTTTTCCGACACTGCTCATGGAGGATTTGGTATTGGCGTATTCGCCCTTGATACGGTTTTTCGCCGCCGCGTCCGTGGCGGTGAGCGCACAGATGGCAAGCGCGGCAAGTGCCGTTTTTCCGGTCAATGTGACAGCATTCTGCTTCATCATCAGAACGTTATAGCCGTTTACGGATTCAAATGGAAGTGATCGCCGGCACAGGCGCTATTTCAGGCACCATATCAGGCAGCACTTAATGGACTTCCGGCAGTTCGTCCCAGCGTGTCGTGTAACGGCGGCTGCGGTGGTTCTGATTCATGTACCAGTGCCGCGGCCGGTACACCTGTCCGTAACCGATGCTGCCGGCGCCGAAGCGGCCGTTGATGGCATCAAAGGCCTGCATTAGCTTATCGGCACCGGGCGGCCGTGCGGTGTCGAACAGGGTCATCGGCGCGGCGTCGACGCGGTGCAGGTTGAACATCATGACCCCCGCTTTTTTATAGGGGATGCCCGGCCGGTAGGCCTGGCGAAGCGCCTTCATCGCCGCCTTGACGATATCGCCGGTGTGATTGCCGGCCGGCGTCAGCCCGATCGATGCCGAACCGGTGAACTGCGGCAGGTCCGGGCGGAACGGGTTGCCGCGCACGAAGACGTTGACGATTTCGGCGATCAGCCCGCCCTGGCGCAGCTTTTCCGCGGCCCGGGACGCCAGCGCCTTGACGATTTCCTGCAGCTCTTCGTGGGTTGTCATCATCTTGCCGAAGCTGCGTGTCACCGCCGTCGTCTGCTTGTCGGGCGGGCAGTCCTCGAGCGCGATGCAGGGGATGCCGTTCAGCTCGTCGACGGTGCGCTGGCCGACCACGCCCATGCACTGGCGCGCCCATGTGCGGTCGGCACGCTTGAGATCGAGCGCCGAATGAATGCCGTGCCCCTGCAGCATCCGGGTCCAGCGCCGGCCGATCCCCCAGACATCGCCGACCGGCGTTGCCGCCAGCGCCGCCGTGTGGGTTTCCGGGGCGAGCAATACAGAGACCCCGTCCGCTTTCTTGGCCAGCCGGTTGGCGATCTTCGCTAGCGTCTTGGTCGGCGCCATGCCGATGCTGACCGGCAGGCCGGTCCACTGCAGCACCGTGCGGCGGATGTCCTGCGCATAAGCGGCCGCGTCCCCGGCGGCGGCGTGGCTGAGGTCGAGGAAGCATTCGTCGATGGAATAGACCTCGATGTCCGGGGTGAATTGCGCAAACACGTCCATCATGCGCGCACTCATGTCGCCGTACAGCGTGTAGTTGGAACTGCGCACCTGAACGCCCCGCCACGCCGGGTTCTCACGCATCTTGAAGTACGGCTCACCCATGCCGATGCCGAGCGCCTTGGCTTCGGCGGAGCGCGCGATGACGCACCCGTCGTTGTTCGACAGCACGACGGCGGGCTTGTTCCTGAGATCGGGCTGAAACACCCGTTCGCACGACACGAAGAAGTTGTTGCCGTCGGCCAAAGCTATGATGGGGGGAATAATGGGCGGCATTATCTGTAGCTCTTGATGGTGTGCGCGACGACGCCCCAGATCTCCCCGTCCTCGGGCAGCGCCAGCGGCGGAAAATCGGCGTTCGCCGGGATCAGCCACCAGCGCGGGCCGCGCCGCTCCAGCCGCTTGACCGTCATCTCGCCGTACGCGACGGCGATGACGATGTGGCCGTGCTTGGCCTCGCGCGAACGGTCGACGACCAGAAGGTCGCCGTCGTCGATACCGGCCCCGGTCATCGACTCGCCACTGACACGGACCAGGAACGTCGCCGACGGATGCTCGACCAGATCGTTCAGATCCAGCGTGCCGTCGGCGAAGTCGTCCCCCGGGCTCGGAAACCCGGCGGCAACACGGCTTAGATACAATGTCAGCGCGAACCGGCGGTCCGGCTTGGCGATGATCACTTGGGGCTTGCTTACATATGAGAACATAAATAGAACATTGCCGAATCGCCGATGCGCTGACAAGAGGCCTTGCAGGCTATTTCCGGGGATAAGTGCCCGAAGCGGTCACTGTCATGGGAACGGGTCAACACAGGCGGCAGGGCAAAAAAGCGCCCTCACCCTTCCATAGCCTCAAAGATATTCAAACAGGCCGCGTGGAGGGTATAATGGCGCATGAGATCAAAGGGAGCTGGAGAAAGGGATTTGCGTTCGACTTGCATACGGTCGATAGCGTGTATCTGGGAGTGGATCAATTTGGCCATGATCGCTTCGATAATACACGCAGTGAGATGGGTGAGCTGCTCTATCAGCTCAAATACAAGGGCAATAAGTCTGCCGTCGCCGGGATCATAAAATTGTTAAGCCGGATAAATGGAATTGAAACCTTTGATGCAATCGTGCCTGTTCCGTCCTCGGCCCAAAGAGCCATTCAACCGGTCGACGAAATTGCGAAGGCACTTGGGATATCCAGAGGAGTGAAGGTGCTTATGGGCTGTTTGTCCAAAAAAGCGGGACCAGAATTGAAGAATGTCGATTTTCCCGAAGAACGTGCGGCATTGCTGGAAGACGCCATTTCCTTATCGGGGGACGTCGATCTTGCGGGAAAAAAAGTGCTGTTACTCGACGATTTGTTCCGCTCGGGCGCCACGCTTGAAGCCTGTACGAAAGTTTTAAGAGACGACGCGAAAGCTGGGGATATTTGCGCGCTGACAATGACGCGAACCCGGAGCAATAGATGACAACCGTATTTCTTTCGGGGTCCCGTGCGGTCAGCCGGCTGAACGAGAATATCCGAGGTCGGATCTCCAATATCGTGAACAATGAATTCGACATCGTGATTGGTGATGCGAACGGTGCCGACAAGGCGATGCAGGGGTATCTGAGCGAAATCGGGTACAGAAATGTGAAGGTTTATTGCTCCGGGGTGAGATGCCGAAACAATCTGGGCGAATGGCCAGTCGAAATGATTGACGTCGACAGCAACCTGAAAGGCCGTGATTTCTACACGGTGAAAGACAAAAAAATGGCCGAAGACGCCGATTTCGCCCTCGTTATATGGGATGGTAAAAGCTCGGGCTCCATCAGCAATGTCATTGAGATGCTCAGGCAGGACAAAACGGCCTTGATGTATTTGTCTGGCATCAAGTCATTCGAGACCATTTCGGATGCGAAGAAATTACGCCTGTTGCTCCGGCGTGGTGATCCGGCTGACATCGAGAAACTGAATAAGAAACTGAACGTTCAGAAACTGCTGACCGATCTTGATGGCGCGCGGCAGGAAGTCCTGAATTTCTGAAATCAGCGGTGTCTGCTGGAAAATTTGGCGCGCCCGGCAGGACTCGAACCTGCAACCGTCCGCTTAGAAGGCGGATGCTCTATCCAGTTGAGCTACGGGCGCGCGGGCGACGCCTTTCTAATCCGCATGGTGAAAAGGTGCAACGGAAAGACGTGCGCGGGGTGATCGGGAAGCTACTTACGAGCCGCCGAAGACCTGCTTCAGGATATCCGTGGTGCGGGCCGCCGGGTTGGCGCGGATATCCGCCTCTTCCTTGGCCAGATAGTGGAAAATGCCGTCAAGCGTCATCTGCGTGGCGTGCGCCTGCAGGTCTGCTTTGACATCTGGAACGAGCGGCAAGCCCTTGTATTTGCTCATCAATGAGTCATAAGCCGTGATCGCGCCGACCTGTTGCAGGGCATTGTCGATGACCGGTTCCACGGTGGCTTTCAAATCCGGCGTCGCGACCCGCTTGAAGTACTGCGTGGCGGCATCCTGGGGCCCGTCATAGATCTTTTTGGCGTCGTCCAGCGTCATCTCGTTGACGGCCTTCCAGATTAGTTCCTTGGTCTTCGGCGCGGCTTCCTCGGCGGCGCGGTTGATCTTCAACTCGACATCATCGGCCAGCGCCGACAGACCGAACTTGCGCATCAGGTCCTGCACCTTGGCCAGTTGCTCTGGCAGCGGAATGTGGATCGCCGGATCGGCATTGAAGCCGTCGGCCGCGCCGACCTGGGCGGTGACCCGCTCCGCGCCGACGCGCAGCGCTTCCTTGAGGCCGGCGATGATCTGATCGGTGCCGAGCGCACCCGTGGACGTCCCGCTCGAACCGCTGCTCGAGCCGCTGGTAACCTGGTCGACAGCCCCTTTCAGTTTATCGAGGAAACTCGCCTGAACGGACGCAGCCGCAAGGACAAGCGCGGCGCATGTTGCTGCCAGCCAGAGACGGCGCATCAGTGTGTCCACAGGGTCTTGCGGCCGAAGGCGAAGTTGTCGGCGTAGTTTTTCGGTTTGATCTTGCGCTTTTTCGGGTCGGAGACGTGATACGTCAGGCTGTTTTTCTTGGCGAAGCTGATCGCATCTTCCTTGCTGTCGAATTTCATGCGGACCTGGCCGCGGGTGTCGCGCGATCCGGTCCAGCCCATCAGGGTGTCGGTTTCCTTGCGCGAGCCGGGCTCGAATTCGAGGATCCATTTCTTGACGTTGGCGCGCCCGGACTGCATGGCAGTCTTGGTCGGCTGATAGATACGCACATCGGGCATGGAAAAACTCTCCGCTGGAACCAATATAGTCTCTGAAAGATACGCGAGAAATCGCCGAAGGCAATGGATTTCAGGGCCTGGGCACATGGCAACACGACGAATACGGGGGAAGACGGCGTGAAAGCAATTCAGTTCAGCGAAGCAGGCGCGGCAAAAGACGTGCTGCACATGGTGGAAATCGACAAGGTCGAGCCGGGACCGGACGAGGTCCGCGTGAAAACGGCTTTCTCGGCCATCAATCCGACCGACGCGAAACGCCGCGCCAGCGGCCGCGAATTGCCGGCGTTCTCGCCGATCGTCTCAGGCAACGACGGCGCCGGCGTGATCGATGCCGTCGGCTCCAACATCGATCCGAACCGGATAGGTAAAAACGCGTGGATTTTCGGCGCACAGGCCGGGCGCCCCATGGGCACGTCTGCCGAATACTGCACGCTCCCCGCTTATATGGCGCCGGAGCTGCCGGATCAGGCATCGCTTCTGGATGGTGCGTGCATGGGCGTGCCGGCGGTGACGGCGTATTACAGCATCTTTTCAGACGGCCCGATCGAGGGGCAGACGATCCTCGTTTCCGGCGGCGCCGGACGGGTCGGTTCCTACGCCGTGCAGATGGCGAAGCTGGGCGGAGCCTCGGTGATCGCCATGGTCGGCAAGCCGGAAAACGAGATCTATGCCAAGGAACTCGGCGCCGATCACGTGGTCAATTACAAGACCGACGATGTTGCCGCCAAGGTGCTGGAACTGACCGGCGGACGCGGTGTGGATCGGGTTTCCGAGGTTGCCTTCGGCGCCAACGTCAATCTGTTTCCGGAAATCGTCGCCCGCAACGGCGTGATTACGGCCTACAGCTCGGATGCGGTCGAGGCGCCGGTGCTGCCGTTTCTGCCCTTGATGTTCAAGAACATCACCATGCGGCCATTCACCATCTATTCCCTGCCCAAGCAGACACACCTCGAGATATTCGCTGCCATCAACGGCATGCTCGCCAAAGGGCACTTGAAGCACCGCGTCGCCGCGCATCATCCGTTTACACTGGAGGGGGTCGTTTCAGCGCACGAAATGATTGAGGCCGACGCCGCAGCAGGTGTTTGCGTGATCGACGTCGGCGGCTGATTTCCGGAGAAATGGTCGGGGAGACAAGATTCGAACTTGCGACCCTCTGGTCCCAAACCAGATGCGCTACCAGGCTGCGCCACTCCCCGACGCGCGCGAAACCTATGGTTTCGGATGAATTTTAGCAAGTGTCCATTTCGCCCTGAACGCCGGGCCGGCGGAAATATCCCTGCCCGGCTGTGCAAATTGTACGATGCCGCGTCAATTTAAGCTGATTTTATTCACTCTATTTGCGTCCGAAAACGCCTCCCTGGCATCCATCTGATGCATGGCAAGGTCGTATTTCAGGTGTGATGTGGATCACACCGGAGCGCGCAAACCATTGGTGGCTGTAAGCCAATACAGACAAGCGACTCAGCGAATGCCTGCGGTCAACTGAATGGTTGCTTAGCCATGCGTTTAACGCATAACTGATTAGCAAAACAAGCGATGGTGTGGAATCCGGTGCAGGCGTAGAGAGAGTTTCTCAACAACGTTTAACCTCTTTTGGAGTGCCTACCATGGATTATCAAGTCTTCAACACGGTCATGGGTTCCTTCGTCGGTGCAGTCGCTATTCTCGCAGTTGTGGTTCACCTGTTCTGAGGAATTTCTCATGATCATCGCTTTATAAAGCCCCGGTCTTCATAAGGCCGGGGCTTTTTAATGGCTGATTTCAGCCCCTGCCTTTCCCCAGACATCGCTTTTCCTTTCACTTTCCCCGCATTTTTGGCAGACATACACCGCACACACCCGATTGATGCGTAAGCATTCGGGGACCTCTATAGCTTTACAAGACAGACAATGACGGGCCGGTATGTCGATGAACGATAGCGAAACTCAAACCGAAACGGCGCCGGAACCGCGCGATTTCATCCGCGAACGGGTGCGCGCCGATCTTGCCGACGGCACAACGCAAAGCGTGGTCACCCGCTTCCCGCCGGAACCGAACGGTTATCTGCACATCGGTCATGCCAAATCTATTTGCCTGAATTTCGGTGTCGCCGCCGAGTTCAACGGCACGTGCAATTTGCGTTTCGACGACACGAATCCGGCCAAGGAAGAGCAGGAATTCATCGATGCCATCGAAGAGGATGTCCGCTGGCTCGGCTTCAAATGGAACGGAGAGCCCCGTCATGCATCGGATTATTTCGACACGCTGTATGACTGGGCCGTGCATCTGATCGAAAACGCGAAGGCCTATGTCGACGACCTGAACGCCGAAGAAATACGGGAATATCGCGGCACGCTGACGGAGCCGGGTCGCGAAAGCCCCTTTCGGAACCGTAGCGTTGAGGAAAACCTCGATCTTTTCACGCGTATGAAAGCCGGTGAATTCACCGACGGCGCCAAGGTGCTGCGGGCCAGAATCGATATGGCGTCGGGTAATATCAACCTGCGCGATCCGGTGATTTACCGCATTGTGCACAAACCGCATCCGCGCACCGGCGATAAATGGTGCATCTATCCCACGTATGACTTTGCGCATGGTCAGTCCGATGCCATCGAAGGCGTCACGCATTCGCTGTGCACTCTGGAATTCGAGGATCACCGGCCGCTGTACGACTGGCTCATCGATAACCTGCCGGTCCCTGCCCGGCCGCGTCAGTACGAATTTGCCAGATTGAATTTGACATACACCGTTTTGTCGAAGCGCCGCCTGACACAGCTCGTCAGCGAAGGCCATGTTTCAGGCTGGAACGACCCGCGCATGCCGACGATTTCCGGCCTGCGCCGCCGCGGCATTCCGGCTTTCGCGATCAGGGATTTCGTTTCTCGCCTGGGGGTTACCAAATCCGACAGCACCGTGGAACCGGCGGTTCTCGATCATTGTGTCCGTGAGCATCTGAACAAGGTGGCCGAACGCAGGATGGCCGTCCTCAGACCGCTGAAGGTGGTGATCGAGAATTATCCCGAAGGCACAAGCGAGACGCTCGACGCCGTCAACAACCCTGAAGACGAGGCCGCAGGATCGCGGACCGTCAGCTTCGGCCGCGAAATCTATATCGAGCATGACGATTTCATGGAGGATGCACCGAAGAAATTCTTCCGTCTTGCGCCGGGCCGCGAAGTGAGGCTGCGCTGGGCATATTTCATCACCTGCACGGATGTCATCAAGGACGCCAGCGGCGAAGTTGTCGAACTGCGCTGCACCTATGACCCGGAAACAAAGGGTGGCGATGCGCCCGACGGACGAAAGGTGAAAGGAACCCTGCACTGGGTATCCGATATCGATGCCGTCGATGCCGAAGTGCGTCTGTACGATCACTTGTTCACGGACCCCAATCCAGGGCGCCAGGAAGATTTCGTCTCGACGCTCAATCCGGACAGCCTGCAAATCCTTAAAGGCTGCAAACTGGAACCGACTTTGATAGAATTTGCAGCGGGTGAAGCGATGCAGTTCGAACGGCTGGGCTATTTTGCCAAGGACCCGGACAGCACCGACACGGCTCCGGTCTTCAACAGAACCATGACACTTCGAGATACGTGGGCCAAAATACAGTCAAAGGGCTGAGTTCGTTTTATTGCCAATCCCGCTTGGGCTTTCAAAAGGGTCATAAATGCCTGGGGGAAATTCGACAAAGTCCAAAAAATCGCTTCTGGCGGAGGTCGAGTCCCTGCGCGCGGAAAACGCGCGCCTGCGTGCCAAGATCGATGAAGACGAACGCTTCTATGACGTTATCGGCCTTATGTCCTCCGAAATGTTCTGGCGGACGGACGAACTGCACCGCTTTACCTACATGTCTCCGGCAGTTGTTGAATCCGTCGACATCCCGATGTCGGATCAGCTTGGCAAGACCCGGGCAGAGCTTTCGGCCGATGATCTGAATTCACCGGAATGGCGCTGTCATCTTGACGATCTGGAAGCGCACCGGCCGTTCAGGAATTTCCGTTATACGCGACTGCACAGCAGTGGTGAAGTCCGGGAAATTTCCGCAACAGGGCGGCCGGTCTTCGACTCACAAGGCGCATTTCATGGTTACTACGGTGTCGCCGCCGATATCACCAAAAGGGTACAGACAGAGGCCAAGGCTAAGTCTGCAGAAAATGTCCTGATGACCGCGATCAATTCTCTGGATTGTATTTTCACGATCTGGGACAGTGAGGACCAGCTGGTTCTATACAACGATCACTTCCTGCGTCTGAATGCCGCGGTACCTGAACATACAAAACTCGGTGTCAGTTTTGAAGATCACCTGAATGCCCTCGCTGACCATGAATTGATTGGCAGTAAGGAGGACCGCGACATCTGGATTAAAAGCCGCCTGGACCGTCACAGAAATCCGCGCGGTGCCTTCGAGATTTCAAGGCAGAACGGGATGACCATCCTGATCAACGAAGCAAAGCTCGAAGACGGAAGTACGATCACGATGTCGAACGACATCACGCCGCAAAAAATGACCGAAATGGCACTTCGTGACAGTCAACAAAGGCTGCTCGATTTCTCAAGCACGGCGGCGGATTGGTTCTGGGAGATGGATGCCGGTCTCAGATATACATACATATCGGTGGATGATCCGGCGGTGACGGGTTTGTCTGCTGCGGGGCACATTGGCCGCACGCATCGTGAAACCAACCCTTCCCGCTTCGGTGAAAAGAAGCTGCGTTCTTTTGAGGACATTCTGAATAATCGCGAGAGCTTCAGCGATGTCCGATATTCGCGCATGACAGATGCAGGGAACGAGATCCATCTGTCCATCAGCGGCAAGCCGGTGTTTGATGAATTCGGGGCATTCATCGGATACCGTGGTGGTGGGCGGAATATCGCCAGTCTGATCGAAGCCGAAGAAGCGCTGCGCCGGGAAAAGGAACGAGCCGAGCAGGCAAGCCGTGCCAAGTCCGAATTTCTTGCACACATGAGCCACGAACTGAGAACGCCGCTTAATGCCATTCTCGGATTTTCGGATATCATTTCGGAACAGCTTTTCGGCCCTGTCGGCAACGCGTCCTATATCGATTATGCCGGGGATATTCACAATAGTGGCCAACATCTGCTGAGTCTGATTAACGATTTGCTCGATCTCTCCAAGATCGAAGCCGGCAAGTTCAAGCTTGAAGAAAGGGATGTTAATCTGCGTGAGGCCGTCATGCAGTCTGAGCGCCTTTTTTCGCATCGTTTCTCGCAACGGCAGATCCGCTTCAATGTACAGATTAGTGAAGATGCGCAAAAACTGTATGCCGACCCGCGCGCGCTGGCGCAGATTCTGTTCAACCTTTTTTCAAATGCCGAAAAATTCAATGTCGAGGGCGGTGCCATCAATGTCATGATTTTCAGGGTACAGGACGGCGGTGTATGTGTTTCGATCAAGGATACAGGATGCGGTTTCCATATTGATGAGACCGATACTGCATTGGCGCCGTTCGGGCGTATCGAGAATCCTTTGACCAAGGAAACACCAGGGACTGGTCTCGGGCTGCCGATCGTCAGTGCCTTGATGGATCTGCATGAAAGTAAACTGGAAATATCCAGCGAGATCGGCGTCGGCACGGAAATCAAGTTACTGTTTCCATCCGCAAGAGCTATCGATAGCGCAGAGTAATTTTTCCTTATTTGGGAAGTTTGGCGACATCGCCGGCAGAGATGCCGAGTTGGTCCGATATTCCGCCGTTGATTTCGAGCACATAGCGGACTTCACCGTCCGAGCTGAGCACCTCCGTCGAATGCGGGATGGTGTTGCGGGCGATGTTGCTGATCGTACCGTCAGTTCGAATGAAAAGCATATCGAGCGGAATATATGTGTTCTTCATCCACATACGCGCGATGACGGTGCTTCCGAAATCGAAAAGCATGCCGTGATCAGTATCCATGTGCATGCGGTACATCAAGCCGCGCGCGCGATCTTCGGCTGTGCGCATGATTTCAACCTTAAATTCATGCCGGGCGGTCGGCGTTTCTATACTCACGACAGGCGTGCCGGCCTCGGATACGGTCGCGAGAATAGCTGCGAATGCCACCATCAGCATAAGTGGAACTGAAAAATGTCTTTTTGGTCGCCGTATCGTTAAAAATCTGCTGGTCACTGTAAGTCCCACCCCTTAAATTGCTTTTAAAGGAAAGCGCTAAACCCGTATGGGTACAAGGTAATTCGGTTTCAAGCCGAGGGCGTTCAAGGGACGGCACAAAGGGGAGCATGTGTGTTTCAAGCCATTGCACTGGCTGCTGCATTAGCGGGATTTTGGGTTCTTTTATCGGGGTACTGGCTGACTCTGATTATCATCCTAGGTGTCGCTTCAATCGCTTTATGCGTCTTGATCTCACGGCGCTTGGATATCGTTGACCACGAAGGCCACCCGATACATCTGACCCTGCCCGGTCTGACGTATTTTCCATGGCTATTAAAAGAAATCGTTATGTCCAACATAGCGGTTGCCAGGGCAATCCTTTGCGGGGGCATACGCCCACAGGTGCTCAGCGTTCCGGCTAGCCAGTCCGATGAGTTAGGACAAACAATTTATGCGAATTCGATTACGCTGACGCCCGGTACGGTTTCGTTGGCGGCTGAAGACGGTTATATCGTCGTGCATGCAATCATGGACGATACGGCCGACGGTCTCAGAACCGGCGAGATGAACGAAAAAGTGTGCAAGCTCGTCGGCGATCCCGTGCCGCAAATCGGGAGTCCGGGTTCATGATGTTCACCGCCGCTGCTGCCGGTGTTGTCGTGACCATGCTTTTGGTTCTCGTGCGCGCGCTGATCGGCCCAAGCATCTATAATCGGATTTTGGCCGTTAATATCTTCGGGACGCTATCCGTCATGTTGATCGCCATCTACGGATTCGTCGATGGGCGGCCGGAATTTCTTGACCTCGCCATGGTCTACGCACTGATCAACTTCATCGGCACCATTGCCGTCACCAAATACGTTACATATTCCGACATGGGGCATGGTGACGACGGCGACCCGGCGGGGGACATTTGATGGACCAGATCCTCGATGTCGTGAGCTGGACTTTCATTGTCGGCGGGATCGTGTTCTGCCTGATCGGCGGTTACGGAATCCTCAAACTGAAAGATGTTTATGCGCGGCTGCATGCAGCATCGCTGATCGATACACTGGGTATCGGTCTTGTGTTCGTCGGTTTGATGTTTCAGGCCGGCTTCACGCTGGTAAGCGCTAAACTGGTGCTGATCCTGATTTTCGTCTTCTTCACTAGCCCGACCGCAACATATGCGTTGGCGCGTGCCGCCATCAATCACGATGTGCTGCCGGAAGTCGACACGGATGAAGAACGCGAACTTGCCCGCAAGACCAAGACCGTTGTCGGGGGCGATTGATGAATATAGAAGTCATCACTTCTGACCTGCTGAACGTGGCAACACTGGTAATCATGGCGATCACGGGCATTGCCATTGCGCGTATCCGCAATCTGTTCGCGGTCGTCATGCTGAGCGGTATCTACTCGCTGATGGGCGCCACGCTTTACGTCATCCTGGACGCTGTCGATGTCGCTTTCACCGAAGCCGCCGTCGGTGCGGGTGCTTCCACGGTGCTGATGATCGGGACGCTGGCTTTGACGTCTGATCGTGAAAACGTGACGCCGAGCACGCGGACGATCAAGGGACTGTTCGTGTGTGTGCTGATGTTTGCGGCCCTGGTTTACGGCAGTATCGACATGCCGCTCTACGGCGACCCAAGCGCGCCTATTCATAATCATGTGGCGCCACGATATCTGAATGATTCTGCGGAAGAAATCGGCCTGCCCAATGTTGTGACGTCGGTTTTGGCCAGCTACCGCGGTTACGACACAATGGGAGAGACTTTCGTCATCTTTACCGCCGCCGTCGGTGTTCTGACCCTGATCGGACGTAACAGACGCCGCAAAAAGGGCAGCGGCGATGGAGGGCCGAAGTCATGATGCATCGCAAAAGCGTCCTTCGTGTTGTCTCGAAGCTGCTGATCCCGTTCATTCTCCTGTTTGCACTCTATGTGCAATGGCATGGCGATTTCGGGCCGGGTGGCGGCTTTCAGGCCGGGGTCATCTTCGCTTCCGGTTATATACTTTATGGTCTGATTTTCGGTCTCGGTACGTTACGCAAGGCCCTGCCCTCATGGCTGACAAGGCTGTTGCTCTCGCTCGGTGTACTGCTGTATTCGGGCGTCGGCGTTGTCTGCATGCTCCTGGGTAGCAAATTCCTCGATTACAATATTCTTTCGCACGAACCGACCCATGGTCAGCACATTGGAATTCTTCTCGTCGAGGCTGGCGTCGGCATGACGGTCTTTGCCGGTATCGTGACCATTTTCTGCGCCTTTGCCGGACGTGCGGCAACGGATGTAAATCCGGTGCCGAAGGATGCCACAGGAGGCGCCGGTGATGATTGAATATGAATTCCCGGGGCTGCTGAATTACTGGATCGTCTTCCTGTTGATGATGATCGGCCTGTATATCGTCATCTCCCACGAAAACCTGATCAAGAAAATCGTCGGGTTGAACGTTTTTCAGGTTTCTGTTTTCGTCTTCTATATCTCGATGGCCAAGATCAAGGGCGGCACCGCGCCGATTTTGGCTGACGGGATCGAGGTCTATTCCAACCCCCTGCCCCATGTCCTGATCCTGACGGCCATTGTCGTAGGCGTTGCGACGACGGCGCTCGGGCTGGCGCTCGTCGTACGAATTCAGGAAAGCTTCGGCACCATCGAAGACGATGAAGTCCGCGAGCAAGAGGAGCGCCAGGAGTGACGTTTCTCGCCGAGCATATTTCCGTCCTGGTTGTGATCGTTCCGCTGATGGCGGCGCCGTTCTGCGTTATTGTCAGGAACGGCACGTTTGCATGGGGGTGGGCCACGCTCATCGCCATCGTCAATTTCTTCCTTTCGGTGGTGTTGATCCAGCAGGTGATGGCGAATGGCACTATTGTCTACAATCTGGGTGATTGGGATGGTCCCTGGGGGATTGTCTATCACGTCGATGAATTGGGGGCGCTTGTCGTCGTCATTGTTTCGGCCATTGCCGCTGTCGTCATGCCCTATGCCAAACAAAGCATCGAACGTGAGATTCCCAGCGAACGGCACTATCTCGCATATTGCATGATGCTGCTCTGCACAGCGGGGCTGATCGGCATGGCCGTCACCGGCGATGCGTTCAACCTGTTTGTATTCTTGGAAGTGTCGTCACTTGCGACGTATGTGCTGATCAGCTTGGGTGACGACCGCCGGGCACTGACGGCGTCCCTCAGATATCTGATTTTGGGCACCCTCGGTGCGACGTTTTATGTAATCGGTCTCGGCATGGTCTATATGATGACCGGTTCCCTGAACATGACGGATCTGGCATCCCTGCTGCCTGCCGTGCAGAACACCGCAACCATTCATGCTGCACTGGCCTTCATTGTTGTCGGTTTCGGCCTCAAACTTGCTCTGTTCCCGCTGCATGTTTGGCTGCCCAATGCCTATACCTTTGCGCCCTCGGCGGTGACGGCTTTCCTTGCCGCGACCGCGACCAAGGTCGCCGTATATGCACTGATCCGGCTGATATTCACGGTTTTCGGCGATGTCGATCCGCTGGAAACATACGGTGTGCGGACCGCGGTCATGGTGCTAGCCATCGTTGGTATGTTCGCAGGCTCCCTGGTTGCGATATACCAGTCTAATGTCAAACGCCTGCTTGCCTATTCCAGCGTCGCGCAGGTCGGCTACATGATTCTCGGCATGTCGATCGGCAATGCCCCGGCACTGGCCGGCGGCATCATCCACATGTTCAACCACGCTCTGATGAAGGGTGGTCTGTTCATGGCTTTGGGGTGCGTTTATTACGTCATCGGCTCGGTCAAACTCGAAGACATGGCCGGGCTTGCCAAACGCATGCCGTTGACGGCGGCTGCCATCGTTGCTGGCGGGTTCTCGCTGATCGGCGTGCCGCTGACCGTCGGTTTCATTTCCAAGTTCTATCTGGTCGAGGGTGCGCTTGCCGCCGGGTTGTGGCCGGTGGCCCTGCTGATCATGCTGTCGAGCCTGCTGGCCGTGATTTACGTCTGGCGTGTCGTTGAAATCATGTATTTCCGCAACCCGGCGATCGGCAATGAGGACCGGACAGAAGCGCCACTTACTCTGCTGGTGCCGACGTATGTGTTGTTGGGTGCCGCCTTCTGGTTCGGCATCGATGCGACCTATACCGGTGAAGTCGCCATGAGCGCGGCACAGACTCTGCTCGGAGGATCGAAATGAGCCCCGAGACTCTCGTCCTTCTATCCCTCCTGATCCCGTTCGTGGGGGCATTCCTGCTTTTGCTTTCCGGACCGGCCTCGGAAAACATCCGTGACGGGCTGACCGTAATCACGGCGGTGGTTTTGTTCGGGATCGTCTGGCAACTGATCCAGATTGTCGATTCCGGCGTGCGGCCGACCCTTACCCTGATAGAAATGCTGCCGGGGCTTTCGATCACGTTCACGTTGGAACCGCTTGGCATGATCTTCGCCGGGATTGCCAGCTTCCTGTGGATTTTGACGTCGTTCTATGCCTTCGGCTACATGCGCGGCCACCACGAGAGCAATCAGACTCGTTTCTTCTTCTGCTTTGCCATCGCCATCATGTCAGCACTGGGTATCGCCTATGCGGGTAATATGCTGACGCTGTTCGTGTTCTATGAAATCCTGACAATTTCGACGTTTCCGCTGGTCGCCCACTCAGGCACTGACGAAGCCCGGCGCGCCGGGCGGGTTTATCTGGGCATCCTGATCGGTACTTCGATCACCTTCCTGCTAACGGCGACGATCTGGACCTATGTCGAGGTCGGTACGCTCGACTTCAAACAGGGCGGCATTCTCGCCGGCAATGCACCTGAAGGCGTCATCGTGGTGCTGTTCGGGCTGTATATCTACGGTATCGGCAAGGCGGCGCTGATGCCGTTCCACCGCTGGCTGCCGGCGGCCATGGTGGCGCCGACACCTGTGTCTGCGTTGCTGCACGCCGTCGCCGTCGTCAAGGCGGGCGTGTTTTCCGTAATCAAGGTGAGTGTCTTTATCTTCGGTCTGGATACGCTCAGGGATACAGGCGCATCGACCTGGCTGGCGTATGTTGCCGGGATGACCATCCTGCTGGCGTCGCTTGTCGCCATGCGCAAGGACAACCTCAAGGCGCGGCTCGCCTATTCGACCATCAGTCAGCTCAGCTATATCGTACTGGGCGCCATGCTGGCGTCGAACATCGGTGCCATGGGTTCGACGCTGCATATCGTGATGCACGCATTCGGCAAGATTACGTTGTTCTTCTGTGCCGGTGTCATCATCGTTTTTGCGCACAAGACCGAGATTTCCGACATGCACGGGCTTGGCCGCAAGATGCCGGTCACTTTCTTCTGTTTCTTTATCGCCTCGCTGTCGATCATCGGTTTGCCGCCGCTCGGCGGCGTCTGGTCGAAGTGGTATCTGGCGCTGGCGGCCGCCGAGACCGATCAGGTGATTTTCATCGCCGTACTGATGATCTCATCGCTGCTCAACATCGCATATCTGATGCCGGTGGTGCTGTACGGCTTCTTCGGCAAGGAAAAACCGCCCGCGCCCGCCACCGAGCACGATCATGATCACGGGCATGACGCCCATCATCATGCGCCTTCGACGCACCCGCTGTTGCGTCCGCTGACGTTCGGCAGACAAGGCGTTCAGGATGCGCCGATCCTGTGTCTGGCACCGATTGTACTGACGACCATTGGCTGTTTTGCCCTGTTCTTTTATGTGGACCGCATCCGCGCGTTCCTGGCACCGGTTTTCGGAGGCTGATCGATGAGCGAGCACACACCAAAGATGCACGATCCGAAAAAGTACTGGCTGGATAATCCAAAGAACGTCGACAAGGTCGTCTATGCGGTCTATGCGATTTGCGCGCTGCTGTTCCTCGCGGACTTCGTCTATCACAAACATCCGCATTATGCGGTCGAGGAATTGGCCGGATTTTACGGCATTTTCGGTTTCATCGCCTTCTTCGGCATCGTCATGGCCGGTAAATTCCTCAGAAAACTGATCAAGCGGGACGAGGATTATTACGATGAATAGCCTCAATCCCGGTCTGATCATGATCGTTGCCGGTGTCGTCGCGCCGTTGATTCCGGCGTCGATCCGCGGCTGGGCGCTGCTGGCGGTGCCGATTGTCGGTTTCATTTACACGCTCGGCCTTAACGTCGGCGACAGCGCAACGATCGATGCGCTGGGTTACACCCTAGAACTGTTGCGTGTCGACAAGCTGAGCCTTGTCTGGGGCTATATTTTCCATCTGGCGGCATTCCTCGGCATGTTGTACGCGCTGCATGTGAAAGACCAGATGCAGCAGATATCGGCGCTTATCTATGCCGGGGCCGCGGTCGGCGCGGTTTTTGCCGGCGATCTGATTACCCTGTTCGTGTATTGGGAACTGACGGCGATTTCTTCGGTGTTCCTGATCTGGGCATCGAGAAACGAAGCCGCGTACAAGACAGGCATGCGTTATCTGCTGATCCAGGTCGGCTCAGGCGTGATTCTGCTGTCCGGCGTGCTTCTCTGGTACAAACAGACCGGCTCACTGTCGTTCGATCATATCGGCATCGAAACCCTTGCCGGGAAACTGATCTTCATCGCTTTCGGTATCAAATGCGCTTTCCCGCTTTTGCATAACTGGCTGCAGGATTCGTACCCCAAGGCCACCGTAACCGGGACCGTGATCCTGAGCGCATTTACGACCAAGCTGGCCGTTTATGCATTGGCGCGCGGCTTCGCCGGAACGGAAATCCTGATTGCCATCGGCGCGACGATGACCGCGTTTCCGATTTTCTTTGCCGTCATTGAGAACGATCTTCGCAAAGTGCTCGCCTATTCCCTGAACAACCAGCTTGGCTTCATGGTCGTCGGCATCGGTGTCGGTACGGAACTTTCGCTGAACGGCACGGCGTCACATGCGTTTGCGCATATCCTCTATAAGGCGCTTTTGTTCATGTCGATGGGAGCTGTGCTGTACCGTACCGGGACCTGCAAGGCATCCGAGTTGGGCGGGCTCTACAAATCGATGCCGTTCACGGCGATTTTCTGCACCATCGGCGCCATGTCGATCTCGGCGTTCCCGCTGTTTTCGGGATTCGTCACGAAATCCATGATCATGACCGCAGCAGCGGGTGAAGGCCACTGGATCGCCTGGATCGTTCTATTGATGGCTTCCGCCGGTGTGATGGAGCATTCGGGCATCAAGATTCCCTACTTTGCCTTCTTCGCACATGACAGCGGCCGGCGCGTCAAGGAAGCGCCGTGGAACATGCTGCTGGCGATGGCGATAACGGCATTTCTGTGTATTTTTATCGGTGTCTATCCGGACCCGCTGTATGCAATCCTGCCGTTCCCCGTCGATTACACGCCCTATACGACGGCGCACGTCATTACCCAGCTACAGTTATTGGTTTTCGCCTTACTGGCATTCATCGTGCTGATCAGGAGCGGTTGGTATCCTGCGGAGATGCCGTCGCTGAATCTCGATACGGACTGGATATACCGAAAATTCCTGCCGTGTGTGCTGCGCTGTACCGGCGGTATGATCGGCAAACTGGACCGAATGATCCGCGACGAAGCGCTGGTTGTCCTCGGCGAGATTACCGCGATGATCGAACGCCAGCATGGTGACAAATCGCCGATCTCGCAAACCATGCACGCAGGAACCATGGCGCTGATTGTCATCAGCATCCTGTTCCTGTTCCTGGTTGTGATGATCGTCTAGGCGGATTTATCCGAGTGTTCGTCGTATAGCCAGTCAGGTGTCGGCAGGCTGTCGAACAGATTGCGCAGCCCCTCGCCCCAGTTCTTCGAGAGATCGGTATAATACGGCTCGTCCGCCATGATCCGGTGCATCATGCCGATACGGCATTCGTCGGCGCGGATCAGTACCATGTCGATCGGCGGCGCGACGGCAACGTTGGAGCGGATCGTGCTGTCGATCGAAACCAGGGCGCATTTGGCCGCCTGCGCCAAATCCATTTCCGGGGTCACGACGCGTTCCAGGATTGGTTTGCCGTATTTGGACTCGCCGATCTGCATATACGGCGTTTCTTCGGTCGCTTCGATATAGTTGCCGGCGGAATAAACCAGAAACAGGCGCATGCGGCGCCCCTTGATCTGCCCGCCGACGATAAATGTCGCGCTGGAATCCGCAGATTCGGATTTCAGATATTCATCGTCCCGCGCACGAACGTTTCTGAGGGCGTGGCCGACCATCTTCGCCGCTTCAGAAAGCGATGGCACGTTATAGAGGGTATCTTCCTCGGTGCCGTCGTCGAGCCCCTCCTCCAGTTGCGAGATAACCGCTTGGGTGATTGCCAGGTTACCGGCAGTCATTACACAGATGGCACGCTCACCCGGCGTTTCGAAGGTGAAAAGCTTGCGGAACATCGAGATGTTGTCGACACCGGCATTGGTGCGGGAATCTGCCGCAAACACAATGCCGTCGTTCAAGCGAATACCCAAACAATAGGTCATGTTTCACCTTTTGATGAAAATCAGCCCTATCAATGGCCATGAAATCGGGTTTGATCAAGTATCTTTTCGCACATGCAGCAGCATACGAACGGTATCCGGTCGTGCGCCTGGAAGCGGCTTTAGTTCTGCGTTTGCTCGACCTGCACGCGAACCGACATCTCCTCGACGCCGCCGCCCAGACGTGATCCCCGGACGGGCGCCGCGCTCATGTAATCGAAGCCGATCGCGAGTCGCACATATTCCTCGGTGGCCGATTGCCGATTGGTCGGATCGAAGCTGACCCAGCCGAGACCGGGAACATGGCATTCCGCCCAGGCATGGGATGCGACATGGCTGTCATTCCCCTGCCCCGCCAGAAGGTAACCACTAACGTATCTGGACGGTATACCGGCCCACCGTGCACATGTCAGGAATATATGTGCATGGTCCTGACAGACCCCTGAGCCGGCTGCGACCGCTTCCTCGGCCGAGGTTTCTATGGTCGTCGCGCCTTGTGTGTACGTCACCTCGTCGGCGATACGGTCCATCAAATTATGCAGTCCGGGAAGGGTGTCGTTTCTGATCTCGTCGACGAGATTTGCGGCCAGCGCCTTGGTGGCATCGCCGATAGTGGTGAACGGCGTGTCGCGCAGGAAAAGTGCAGGAGGAAGCCCGTCCCTTGCCGGCAGCACACCGGATGTATCGACGGTTTCAACGATGCCTTCGACGACGACTTTCACTTCGTCGTGTTCTTCGTCAATGGTCGAGACATGCGCACTGTTACCGAAGCCGTCTATCCATGGTGTGATCGTCCCCTGTGTCGATACCGACCATGAGAGAACCCGCTGACAGGTGCTCGGTCCCGGCGTCAGGCGCAGGTACTGAATGGAATGCTTGGCCGGTTCGGCGAACCGGTAAAAGGTTTCATGGGCAATGTTCAATCGCATCTTTGCCCCCTAGCGGACCATCATGAAGTCTATGCGGATCTGATCGCTCAGTGCATGGACCTGTTTTCTGAAATCGTTCAAAAAGTTGTCCAGTCCCGAGCGCAGGATCTGGTCCAGCCTGATGGCGCGGATTTCGGCGGCCAGCCGCTCCGACATTTCCGCGCAAGGCGCTTCACGGCGAAGGGTCTTCAGAATTTCCGTCGTATCCTCAATACAGGCCAGCAGGGAGCGCGGAATATTCGTGTTCAGGATCAGCATCTCGGCAACGGAAACCGGGTCGATATCACCGTATATTTGCCGATAGGCGCTATACGCATTGGCGGAACGCAGGAACGTCCCCCAGCGGTAAAAATCAAAGCCGTCATCGCGGCGATGGACACGGTGGAAAGCGTCCGCGCGTGTCATGATCAGGCGTGAGGTATTCTCAGCCCGCTCCAGTGCCGTTCCAAGTTCCCAGAACAGGAAAGGTTCACCGCGGCGCATGGTTCCGTAAATCACACCCTTGAACAAATGCGCGCGTTCCTTCACGAAATCGAGAAAATCCTGAATGCCGCGCTCATCGATATTCTGCATGGTCACACCACGGATATCGATCCATGTCTGGTTCATGCATTGGGATATTTCCGTCGTCAGTTCCGCCCGGGCGGCGCGGGTATTGTCGCGTGCGCCTGCGATGCACGACAGGATGCTTGAAGGGTTATCTTTATCGAGAGTCAGGAATTCGATGACATTCTTGTCGGTAAACTGATTATGCTTTTCCATGAATGCCTGAATTTCATTCTCGCTCTGGAAAAGTTTACGCCATAGTTGGTTCTGCTCTTCAGAAGTAAGCGGCAGCAGGTTCAGGTGGTGTGCGCCGTCAAGCAGGCGTGCACTGTTCTCAGCTCTCTCGACGTAACGCCCGAGCCAATACAGACTGTCCGCCGTGCGACTCAACATGGTCGTCGCGTTCATCATTCCAGCACCCATGTGTCCTTGGTGCCACCGCCTTGCGAGGAGTTGACGACAAGCGACCCTTCCTTGAGGGCGACACGCGTCAAACCGCCCGGCATGACCGTGGTGCGCTGCCCAGACAATACGAATGGCCTGAGGTCGACGTGGCGCGGAGCCACACCTTGATCGACCCATGTCGGACATGTGGAAAGCGAAAGTGTCGGTTGCGCGATAAACAAATCAGGATCTGCCTTCAGGCGAAGCGCGTATTCCTCGCGTTCCTTTTTCGTGCTCTTCGGTCCGACAAGCATACCGTAACCGCCGGAACCGTGAGTTTCCTTGACGACAAGGCTTTCAAGGTTTTCCAGGACGTATTTGTAATCATCCGGATTTCGCAGGCTGTACGTCGGCACGTTCTGCAGGATCGGTTCTTCGCCCAGATAAAAGCGGATCATTTCCGGGACATAGACATACATTGCCTTGTCGTCAGCGACGCCGGTGCCGATGGCGTTGGCCAGCGTCACGCGGCCGCGGCGGACAACCGACAGCAAGCCCGGTACGCCGAGCATGGAATCCGGGCGGAATGCCAACGGATCGATAAAATCGTCGTCAATACGCCGATAGATGACGTCGACCCTTCTGGGGCCGGCCGTGGTCCGCATATAAACAAGACCTTCATCGACGAACAGATCCTGGCCTTCGACCAGACGCACACCCATTTCAGTGGCCAGGAATGCATGCTCGAAATAGGCACTGTTGAAACGACCCGGCGTCAAAAGAACAATCGTCGGATCGTCGACGCCGACGGGTGCCACGGATTTCAGGTTGTTGCGAAGCTCCGTCGGATACCGGCCGATCGGTGCGACATGGTTGGTAGCGAAAAGCTCCGGAAACAGCCTCATCATGGTCTGGCGGTTTTCCAGCATGTAGGACACACCCGACGGCGTACGGACATTGTCTTCCAGAACGTAAAACTCCCGGGGGCCTGTTCTGACGACATCGACGCCGGCGATATGACCGTAAACTCGCCGCGGCAAATCCAGATCCAACATCTCCGGCCGGTAAGCATCGTTGTTGAGGACCAGTTCAGGCGGAATGCGACCGGCCTTGAGGATCGCCTGATCGTGATAAACATCGTCCAGAAAAGCGTTCAGGGCATCAACACGCTGCACCGTACCGCGGGCCAGAAAATCCCACTCATCCGGATCGATGATGCGCGGAATGATGTCGAACGGGATCATCCGTTCAGTCGACTCGGCGTCACCATAAACCGTGAAGGTAATGCCCAGCCGGCGGAACATCATGTCGGCCTGCTGGTCTTTGCGGATCAGGGTGTCTTTGCTGATGCCGTCCAGCCATTCGCCATATTGCGCGTAGGCCATTCGAACCGTGCCATCCGGCTCGAGCATTTCATCGAAAGGTTTCAGGGGGTCGTCCTGTTCCGAGTTTGTCACTCGCGTAGTATCCCCTCACTCAGCCCTGTTGTGCATTTCCACGTCTTATGACTGTTACCTTAATGTGGCGTTATCAGCTTGAAAAGATTTTGACGCGAACTTATTCAGAAAATTTTTCTGCCTAAATTTCATTCAATATCGCATTGGTGATGTCGCTGGTGCCGTGCGGACCACCGAATTCACTCGGCTTCAACTGGCCGGTGGCAAACGCATCCGCGACGGCCTTGTCGATCATCGCACCCGCTTCCGTGCAGAGTGCTTCGCCGTGCTCTGCGCCGAGCCAGGTCAGCATCATCGACGCCGACAGGATCATGGCCACCGGATTGGCCAGGCCTTTCCCCGCAATATCCGGCGCGCTGCCGTGCGACGGCTGGAACAGTGCGTGCTTGTCGCCGATATCGCCCGACGGTGCCATGCCGAGTCCGCCGACGATGCCCGCCGTCAGATCGGAAAGGATATCGCCGAGAAGGTTCTCCATCACCATGACGTCATAATCCCACGGCCGCTTGACGAGATTGAGCGCCATGGCGTCGACATATCCGTAATCGGCTTCAACTTCCGGATGCCGTGCGCGGACCTCGTCAAAGATCGTGCGAAAGAACGCCATGGAATGCAGCACATTTGCCTTGTCGACGCATGTCACGCGCCGGGCATCGGTTCGCGTGCGGGCGCGTGTTTCGGCAAGTTTGAAGGCATACTCAATAACCCGTTCGGAACCCTTGCGGGTTATCAGGCAGCGGTCTTCGGCTTGCTCGCCATCGTCATGGCGCGGTTTGCGGATATCGGCAAAAAGGCCTTCGGTATTTTCACGGATCAATACGAGATCGATATCCTGGGCACGCGGGTCGGCCAGCGGCGTCGGCGCGCCGGGCAATACACGGACCGGACGGACTCCGGCGTAAAGCTCAAGCCCGAAACGAAGATCGAGTTGCGGGTTTATTTCGGTACCATCCGTCTTGCGGACATCCGGCAAGCCCATGGCGCCGAACAGAATGGCATCCGCCGCACGCGCGGCCTCGAAACTTTCTTCAGGCAGATCCGTACCGTGATCGCGGTAGTGCGCGGCACCGCCGGGAACATGTTCAAGGTCGAGCCCGGGGCCGCCAATCTTTTTGGTGACGGTATTCAGGACGGCTATGCAGGCGTCCATCACTTCGAGACCGATGCCATCGCCGGGCATGACGGCGATCTTGAAGGTATTTGATGACATGGTGAGTTTTCCCTGATCGGTACGGTGACAGACATGAATGACGCAGGTAACGATAATGCAAACTGGGGGAGCGTGCATGTCTGAAAATAAAGAGAACAAGGATCGACAAGGCCTATAGCAAGGTCATGGGCTAGAGCGAAGACTCAATTTCAGACCGGTTATCGTCACCTCGAAAAAAACGCCTGCCATGCAAATGCGCCGGGCATAAACATGGTCCGCTCATGCTTGTGCGGCAGGGCGTAAAAGTCAGAGTTTTAGATTTCTACAGGAATGCAATATGAAAAGAGCGCTGCCCCCCAGGACAGCGCTCCATTCTGTAATCGTCCAATCAGGCAGCCAATCGGCGCCGGAATGACTGATTATTTCTTGGCCGCTTTACGACGTGCCGGCTTCTTGGCCGGAGCCTTCTTCTTGGCAGGTGCCTTCTTTTTAGCTGCCGCCTTCTTGGCAGGCGCTTTTTTAGCAACCGCCTTTTTCGCCGGTGCCTTCTTCTTTGCGGCAACCTTCTTCTTGGCAGGTGCTTTCTTGGCTACTGCCTTTTTCGCCGGTGCCTTTTTCTTCGCGGCAACCTTCTTCTTGGCAGGTGCCTTCTTGGCTACTGCCTTTTTCGCCGGTGCTTTTTTCTTCGCGGCAACCTTCTTCTTGGCAGGCGCTTTCTTGGCTACCGTTTTTTTCGCCGGTGCCTTCTTCTTCGCGGCAACCTTCTTCTTGGCAGGGGCCTTCTTGGCTACTGCCTTTTTCGCCGGAGCCTTCTTCTTCGCGACCGCCTTCTTAGCTGGTGCTTTCTTGGCTACCGTTTTTTTCGCCGGTGCCTTCTTCTTAGCAGCCGGCTTTTTAGCCGCTGCTTTTTTCGTTGCTGCTTTCGCCATAAAAATAAAACCTCCCGTCAATAAAAAGTCAGAACTCTATAACAGCTTGTGGATAACATCGGAAGTGCAACGCATCACACTTGATAAATTTTCCTGCAAGCCAATCGAAGCAGAATACCCTAAACAACTGTATCACCTTACATCCTTTTGATTGTGAAGCGATAGATATTGTCAGAGTCACGTATTGATTATTTCTACACAGTCATCGTACACACAAAATAAACAACGCATATTTTAAAGTCGATTCGTTGTTTTAAACAAATATGCAAAACCTATTTCGCACCTGGCACCCAAGCTTTCACCTGAACAGCTCTGCCCGATTGAGTCCGTAAAATTTTCTTTTTGGCGACCTGTTCTGCGGCCGGCGCTTCGCGGTTGTCAACGAACGACACGCCCATTTCCTTGAGCGTCATCTCGGCACGCGGTCCACGTTTGATGGCATTCTTGTAGGCGCTTGTTTCCTTCGTGATACCGTCGAGCCGTTCAACAGGCATATGCCCGAAGCGGCGCCAGATGCCGGACAAAAATTCTTCGACTTCGAATGGCAAAAATAATTCGGCATCGATCTCAGGCCGGCCCCTTGAAAAGGCCATATGCACATTCGGCTCGATCGGTCCAATCTCGTCGGCAACAAAAATCGCCGGCATGAGCTTACGGCCCGGATGCACGATGCAATAATAAGCCTGGGACAGAAAAAGCAGACGCTGCAATTTCTGCGGCTGCAAGTATTCATTCTCGTTCAGCGCCGTGTCGGCGAACCAGAACGCCACATCGAATGCATTGCTGACATCGGCTGGCATTTGCGCAAGCAACTCCAAACAGTTCACGTGCCGTTACAATATGCGGGAATGGTAAACCGAATCTTTACATCGGGAAAAGGCGGATGCTGTCCGCACCTATGCGAGGGCGTCGAGTGTCCGGCGAGAAAGTTCGGAAGCGGTTCTGAAAACTTCCGCGTTTGCCCGGTAAACCGTTTCCGCTTCGATCAAGGTCGTCAGTTCCTGCCCCAGGTCCGGTGCAAGACCGCTGCCGATCAGTTGCGCTTCGACCGCCGTTCCACCACCCGGGTTGCTGCCACTATAGACCGTCTGCTGGCTGAGCGTGCTCGCCTCGAAGCCGGGCGTGTTGATGTTGACGATATTGTTGGCGGCACTGCTGGCGCGAACGGACGTTGCGCGTAAGCCGGAAGCCGCTGTTGTAAGTGTCGTAGATAGTGCCATGTTTTATGTCTCCGATAGGCAAACTATCGGGACAGGGCGAATTGCGAAGTGACATGCGTCACGCCGCAATGAATTCAAATAAAAACAGAGATCAGAGATTAAAGCTGAACGTTGTGCCGTTTAAGGGCTGTTGCCCCGAAATAACCAGAGCATTCGTTTCATAGGTCTTGATGACGCTGGCAACAGGGCGGCCAACCGGTTGCGATTGATTCTTGCTTCGGCTGCCTGCGACATTCGATTTGTCCTGATTTTCGAAGATCCGTGCAAAGTCATGCGTATTCGCCGTAAACAAACGGTCAAATCCGGGATCCGTATATTGTTGGCGCTGGTGCCCTTCCCTGCTTAGCTGGGAATGATTCTGCTCGTTCTGGAAACCGGAGGCAGCGGCGTCGAAAGATATGTTCGTGCCCGCATTCAGCGCGTCGACCTGGGAAGTCGAGGTAGCGGCAACGCGTGTAGATGCACCGACAGTCCGGGACGTGTGTGCCGGTGCCGTTGTCGCTATAGCCGTTGGCTTGGGTACACTGGCCATTTAAGCCTTAAACCCTCATCCAATTCCAACCCAAAACGTTCTGCCGCCCACCCACACGCCGGGTACACTTAGCAGAACTTACACTAAACGGTTTATATTTTAAATTTTTAAGGCCAAAAGGTCAATGAAACTGCGGCCTTGAAAGGTTAACGGCGACGACGCGCCCAAAAGGTCGCAAACAGGAAAATATGCAATCCTGCATATTATTCCGCCGGGATCAGGAATTATGGCTGTCACTGGGGTAAAACCGGTGCGCACCACGAAGAATATCCAGTGTGCTGATTGGTCTGGCGGGCTTCGCGTTCAGGCTATCCGAGACTGAGATCTCATTTTCCAACTCGCTGCTTTGCATGTTCAGGGACTGAATTTTTTGTTCTGCGGCCTGCAATCCGAGCGACAGTTCCCTGATCCGTCTTTCCGCGTGTTGCAGGGAATCCGTTTCAGAAAACGTATGCGCACCCAGCACCGTCTTGTTGCGCAAATCAACGCGCCGGGCAATTTCGCTGGTAAACCACAATGCGCCAAACGCCACGAACAAGGCAACGACGGCAAGGAACATGGACATGTTCTATCTCCTGCATCCGTTCTGGATAACACTTAAGGCTATAGCAACAATCATGAATGGATGATTAATACGTCAGGCGGAAATAACGCGGTTTCGTCCCTGCTCTTTGGCAATATACAAAGCGGCATCGGCCCTGTTCAGAAGATCGGCGAGAGTTTCGTTCTTATCCCTTAATTCGCTTGCACCGATGCTGACCGTAAAAGAAATTTCCTGACCGTCATCGAGCTGCACCTTGATCGCCGACAGTGCTACGCGTAAACGCTCTGCCGCATCAAGCGCGGTTTCAAGCTCCGTTTCAGGCAATGTGACGGTGAATTCCTCACCGCCGAAACGCCCCAGCACATCGACATCGCGCAGCTCGGCCGAACAAGCCTTGGCGAGGGATTGCAGGACACGGTCTCCCGCATCGTGGCCATAGGTATCGTTTACGGTTTTGAAATGATCGGCGTCGAGCATCAGGACACACAGGGGGTGCTGGTAACGTTTGCAGCGCGTAAGTTCGCGCTCCGATATTTCATTGTAGCGGCGACGGTTGTTGACGCCGGTTAACGGGTCCGTCGTCGCAAGGCGGCGAAGCTCTTCTTCCATGCTTTTCCGCTCGGTGATGTCGGTATAGGAAGCAATGAACTCGCCGCCCGGCATCGGCCCGCCGCGAATTTCAATCACCCGCCCGTTCGGCCGGGCATGATCGATGCGGAATGTTTCACCGGACTTGAACAAGTTGAAGCGCTCGGCAATGGCGTCATCGGCGCTCTCTTCACTGAAATCTCCGCCGGACGCCATTTGCTTGAGGATATCCGTCAGAGTGACCCCTTCGCCGACCGATCCGCGTGCGAGGTCGAAAAGTTCGACAAACCGCTCATTGTAGGAAAGCAGTTTCATATCGGCGCTGAACAACGTGATGCCCGGATCCATGTTGTCGAGAACGCCCTGAATGGTTTCAGCCTGTTTTGCAATACGCTCATCGGCGTGTTTTTTGGCTTCGAGAAGGCGCATGTGATTGAGGACCCGTTTCACGGTGCGTGGCAGCAGGTCGAGATAACTTCCGTCCGTTTCCTTGATGACATAATCGGCGGCGCCCATGCGCATGGCCTCTACGGCGACGCTTAATTCGGAAGAACCGGATACCATGACAACAGGTGTGTCCTGTCCTTCGAGTTGTTTCAGAATTTCGATCCCGGACATGTTCGGCAACATGTGATCGAGGAGGATGATGTCGTAGGCTCCGGATTTTGCCTGTGCCAGACCTTCTATCCCATCGTCGCAGATTGTGACGTCAAACTCATCTCTTTCGAGGCTCCGCTTCGCCATCCTTGCGACAAAGGCATCGTCTTCAACATATAAAATCCGCGGAGACATAAGGGTCAGCCTTTCACTGAGTCGATCTTTGTGCGGACGGCCTCGAATTCCGACATCAGCGTTTTTGCAAATGCTGCGATATCGGCATCGTCCTGATCATTGGTGGATTTTTCAAGGGCCTTCGCCGCTTCGGCAAGCCGTTTCGCGCCCGCGGTACCGGCCGAACCTTTCAGCTTGTGCGCATGGGAGCGGATAGCGTCGCCGTTTTTGTTCCTGACGGCCTGCATCAAATCGTCAACCACGTTTTGATTGATATCAAGAAAATCCCCGAGCATTTCCAGAAGCATCGCTTCATCGCCATGGCAAATGCCACGTAGTACAGCGAAGTCGAGAACATCGTCTCCGGCTGCAGATGTATTGCCGGCGGAAACGGCATACGGCGACGGCGGCGCATCGGGTAGCCACTTGAGTATTTCGTTGGCCAGAACGTCAAGCTTCACCGGTTTCGCAATATACCCGTCCATCCCGGCGCGGAGACAGTTCTCAGCCTCCCCCTGCAAGGCGTTGGCCGTGGCTGCGATAATCGGTGTGTGTACCCCCGTCGCTTCTTCGGCGGCGCGGATCGCAGCTGTAAGCTCGAAGCCGTCCATCTCAGGCATGTGGCAGTCAGTGAGGACCAGGGCATAGCCGCCGTCCTGCCATTTTTTCAAGGCCTCAACGCCATTCTCGGTCATCTCGGCCGCATAGCCGAGAGTATTCAACTGGCGCATCAGGACATGCCTGTTCACAGGATGATCCTCTACGGCCAGGATCAGACGTCCGCTTTCCCGCGCTTCATCGATCGATGGCGGCGTCTCGACGGGGATGCTGTCGTTTTCGGCATTGGCGATGTTGATCCGTACTGTATCGATGCGCCCTGCAGCGGCGGCAACAGCCTCGATCAGTGCCTGCTTGCTATAAGGACGCTGCAAACCGACACCGGATTGCTTCTTCGCTTTCGACGCGACTGTCCGCCGATTTTCCAACTTAACGATCCCGGGCGGGTTTTGCGCCGATGTTTCATCGATGATGGCCTGGGCCAACTCGCCGGCTGAACCACCGCTTCCCGGCCAATCGTCAACGATGACGACATCGCTCATGGCGTTTCTTTCCAGCATCTGGCCGACCGTGTCGGCGGCGGTATGCCGGATCCCGTGGCATGTCAGATACGCTTCTATGAACTTCCGTTCATCCATGTCCGGCATACAGATCAGGACGCTGATATCGTGCAAGTCGGGTAACGGATCGTTCCGTTCCGTAACATCTGGCGGTTCGCTCAGTTCGAACGGAATATCGAACCAGAACGTCGCACCTTTACCGAGTTCGCTCTCGACGCCGATGCGTCCGCCCATCAAATCGACCAGCCGTCTTGAAATTGAAAGACCAAGACCTGTGCCGCCAAACCGGCGCGTGATCGATCCCTCTGCCTGAGTGAAAGCTTCAAACAGCTTGTCCTGATTTTCCTTTGAAATACCGATGCCGGTATCGCTGATCTGGAACCTGACCATGACGCCGTCTTCACGTTTTTCGGCCAACTCTGCGCTGATGACGACCTTGCCGGCTTCCGTGAACTTCGATGCATTGCCGGCAAGGTTCATCAGAATTTGCCGCAGGCGGACCGGATCGCTTTTGACCCAGGCAGGAACTTCCGGGTCGGTATAAGTGATCAGGCTGACATCGCGTCCCTGGCGGCGGATGTTCGGCGCCAGTGTCTCGGCGACACCGTTAACGATGCCCGACAAGGACACCGGCACGTGTTCGAGATCCATGCGACCGGCTTCGATTTTCGAAAAATCGAGAATGTCATCGATGATCCTGAGTAAGGACTCGGCCGATTCACGCACCGTGCGAAGCATATTCCGCTGCTCGCGCTCAAGGCGGGTCTGCTCCAACAGTTCAACCATGCCGGTGACGCCGTTCATAGGGGTGCGGATTTCATGGCTCATTGCGGCAAGGAAGCTCGATTTTGCCTGGTTTGCGGTTTCGGCAATCTCCTTCGCGTCCTGCAGTTCGTGTTCGGCCTCCTTCAGACGTGTGATGTCGACCATAACCCCGGCGACACCGTTTGATTTTCCATCGGCATTGATGAAGTGCGCCTTTTCGATCATCACATGGTGCATTTTGCCGTCGGCGAATGCCTTATCCGTTTCATAGGAATACCGTTTCTTGCCGGGTCCCGTGGCGCGGTCTTGCGGATCATACCGTTCTGCAAGATCAGGCCGGTCGATATCGAACGGCGTCTTGCCGACAACCTCGTCAGGCGTCAATCCGACAACCGCCTCGAACGCGGCATTCGCACCGGTGAACCTGCCGTTGTCGTCTTTATAGAAAATCGGGTTCGGTATGGTGTCCAAAAGCGTGCGCTGAAAGATCAGTTGTTCTTCCAAGCGGGCTTCGCGGCGTTTCAGAGTCGTGACCAGATAATCCAGCGCCCGCCCCATGCTGGCGATTTCATCATTTCCCGATGTCGGGATTTCAGCTTCGCGTCCCTCGACGAAAGCCGACATGCTCGATTGCAGTCGCAACAGGCGAAGGATCACGTTCCGGTAGAGGTACAGCATCGCCAGCATCGCGAGAATGAGTCCGGCAATTGAAAGCAGCACGGCTTTACGTTCCAGATTAGCACTAAGTTCTGCCTGCGCCGTGCGCTCTGCCGCGACCTTGGCATCAGCAGCCTCGGCGATCTGTTGCACGACGCTGGTATATTCTTTGGATAGTGTGAAGAGCGCCTTGCCGGAGATCCCGGAAACGAGTGCGTTTTCCAGCGCCGTACGCGCCGCCCCCAAACGCGTGACATTTTCGCTTGATTGCGTTTCAGCCAGTTTTTCCACACTCGGTGTGTGCCTGGCCAGCGTAGACATGATAAGCGCCTTTAGGGTATCTCCCGGCGCATTCGGCCCCGCGATGTCGGCCGTTAGCGCGATATCCGTCACTTCCCAAACGTGATCGTTCAGACGGGTAACATGAATGCTGACGGTTCGATGCCGTTCGGCCAGGTCCCGCGCTTGCTGCTCCAGTTTCTGCTCATCGACAAAAATTATTCCGCCGATGCCTGCTGCGAGAGCGGCAACAAAAGCAAAAACAGTATAGACCCGCAGGGCAACTGGGAATTTCATCGGAATCTCATGAACTGCGCCTGTTCAAGCGGCCATATCGGTACGCAGGCGGATTTTCGATTGCCCGGGCGTAACGTCGAGAATTCGCGAGACCACCGTGCTATTCCCTGTTTGCGGATTCAGGGCAACGCATGTCAGTGAAATCTCGAAAGGAGGCGTTGCAGCTGCGGAAAAAAGCGACACGCCCTGACCGCTATCCAGTTCCACTGTCCATACGCCCCCGCCATGATTTTTGCCGTGTGACAGGATCGCACCGGGCGGCATTTCGCCGAGCGTCAATGAAATCGAACCATGCCCGTCCGGATCGAAAGTTTCCGGATCTATCGGCAGCGGCATTCCGTGCATTTCGATGCCGCGCCTTTTCGGTCCGGCATGACGCAGGCCGACAATCAGGGATTTCCTGACCTCAACGATATCGCGTTCATCCCCGGTCCCGTTCCACGCAATATGCAAGGCCCTGGATGCATTGTCGGCAACGGCAGGCAGCAAGGAAACGTTCTCGATCTCATGGACACCGAGCTGCCAGATGCCATTGCCAAGATTTTGCCCGTGTGACAGCAATGCCCCCGGTGCAAGGCCGGTGATCCGTATCATAATCCCGGTTTCAGAAGGAATATCGGACAGACTCAGCGGCAGCATTTCCCGTGCATTGTCTTTCCCGCCATGGGGAGCAAGTTTCGGCAATAGAGGATCGAGCTGAACTTCGGCACCGGTCGGGCCGCGCACGCTCATGTCATGCCATTTCGTAACGTCGATCCCTAGCCGCTCGTAAATCTCGCCGGTCTCGTCACTCTGCCGGGTGCGGATGAAGTTCCGCAAACTGCGTAGCTCGTTGAGGAATGCCGGGCGCTGCAGATCGCTGTAAGACGCATCGACGATCAAGACATCGCTTTTTTCAGGAAGCTCGACATCGGCCTTGCTGGTTTCTGGCGGTGGTGCGGCATCGAAATCTGCTTCATCAATCCCGTCATCATCATCGGGCTCGCTGAGATGCACCTCCGGCTCATCGACTGTCTGGGACAGAGGTTCATCCGATGGGTCGAGAATTTTGTCCGCACTTGCCGGCTGCACATCCATGGATGCGGATGCGACGTTCGCATGTGGCTCGGCGATTTCGGAAGGCAGATGCGGCTGTTCGTTTTCGATTTCCTGGTCCGGTTTCACATCTTCCGGCGGCTTCAGGGCATGACGCACATCGATGATGAGGTCGCCCCGCCAGACAAGGCCGCTGCCTACAAGCTCGCCTTGGCCGGAAATCGCAGACGATTGCGGTGCAACGGCGGTGCCGTCGATATTCAAACCGAGTAATTTCGGTGCGTTCGCCGATACACCGAAACTGTCATAACGCATGACGATTTCGAACGGCAGCGCATCATCGCCATAGGGCACCAATAATTCGACATCCTGGTTCGTGGATGCAGACCAGTTGACGATCCTGTCATATATGGCCGTACCGTCGGCATAAATACTGATCCGTGTTTTCGCCTCGTCCGCGGCATACCCGCTGGGCGTCAGATGCACGGTGAACGAGGATGCTGGATCAACGGTTTCGGTCGAATTTTCAACATGGATGCTGGCTGTTTGCGGCGGCGAACCGGCAATGTCCATTTCCACATTCAGATCAAAATCGCGCGTGTTTTCAGCAATGATGATACTGAGATCGGAAAGTTCGGTTGCCGGAACTGTCCATATGCCTTTGTCGTCGCTTCCGGCGCTGAGCTGCGCGCCATCGGGAAGCCCGGAAAATCTGACGGTAATGCCCTTCAGTATATCGGGATCATCTGTGCCGACGGAAACGTCGAGATCGATGACAACCATTGATTCCGGCATTGATTCCGGCATTGCTTCCGGCTTTCGGGCGGGTATTGCCGCCGGCGTTTGTTCTTCGTGCATCGGCGCTGGCGTTTCTATCGAGAACTCGTAGCCCGTCAATTCGCTCCAGGGTGCATCGGAATCGCTGCCGACAAAGACGCCCTTGAGCATGACCGAAAATGGCAAAGAAATTTCCGCCGGTATAATGGCCATCGCACCTTGCATCTGGGATGGGGAAAGCAGCCAGAACCCCTCTTCCGTCAAGGTGCCGCGGCTCAGGGTAACACCCTTGGGCAGGCCACGAATCTCGAGCTGCCGCAGTGTGCCGCCGTCTGCCTGGATGACTTCGTCGGGAGGTGTGAATGCAAGCCGTTTGTCGGTTTCATTCCGCAACGCGAATTCACTGGGAAGAAGCGGTTTAGTTTTCGCTTTCGAAGCACGCGGCAGGCCGAGAATCTGCGTCAGCCACAGGCTTACGCCCGGACCCGGGTTCGGCATTTCATTATCGGCGCTTTCTTCTTTTTTCGTCATTTTTACCTCATGTCCCGCAACCAGGAGTATTATTATTTTCCCCTTCAATAAGTTGCGGGCTACCCGTCATCTCGCGTAGTGTAACCGGGTCACGGCAAACGTGCGATAGTTCCATTTCACGCGATTTTTGATAAGTAAGACGTATACCCTATTATGGCCGATTCCGCGCATATTCTTGTTGTTGAAGATGATACTTTCGTTCAGAAGGCCCTCCGGCTTTATCTGGAAGGCGAAGGTTACCGAATCAGTACCTGCGATAACGGCAGCGATATGCACGCTCTGATGGCGAAGGATCCTGCCGATCTGGCGATTATGGATCTCAAGTTACCCAACGATGACGGATTCGATCTGACCAAGCAATTGCGCGAGAAATATGCCGTCGGCATCATTATTCTGACAAGCAAGGACGACGCCATCGATCGCGTCGTCGGCCTTGAAATCGGCGCCGATGACTATGTCACCAAGCCCTGGGACGAGCGCGAGCTTCTGGCGCGCATCAGAAGCGTCATGCGCCGTGTCACCGAGCGGCGTAAAACGGCGGCTATCCCGTTGGATGGCGAACAACGTCATGTCAGTTTCAATGGATGGGTTCTCAACCTCGACAGCCGGGAGCTAAAGAATCCGGATGGTGAAAAAATTGAACTGACATCCGGTGAGTTCAGCCTTCTGAACGAGTTCATTGAAAAAGCCGGCCGGGTTTTGTCGCGCGATCACCTGCTGAGTGCAATATACAGTCGTGACTGGGAACCGTTCGACCGTTCGATCGACGTACTCGTCACGCGCTTGCGCCGCAAGGTCGAGCAGGATTCGCGCCATCCTGAAATCATCAAGACCGTTCGTGGCACCGGATATATGTTCGCTGCGGCGATCAAGCGGGCCGATTGAACAAAGCCCGCCACGTCGCCCTTTCACCGAAAAAGGCAGGCCGTTAAAGTGCCGCCCCCATTACTTGAGGCAAATCCGATATGAGTGAAGAAGAAGACCGCCAAACCCTGAGCATCCAACTTGCCAATCAGGTCATCAACATGGCGAACAATCGCCTGCAGGAAGGCATGAACCCGGTCGATATCGCCGCCGGTCTGCGTCATGCCGCTGCCAATTTCTCGGCATTTGCCATCGCCAATTCCGAGAAACCGGACGAAATCGATCCGACATTCTTCGCCGAGGAATTCCTGCAGATTTATGCGTATTACCTGGAAAAGCACACGGCTCCGGTGCAGCAGAAATCCGGGCTGGAAGCCTTGGTCAATCAGGTACGCGACGAAAATTAAGGGAGAAATCCCTGCCCTCGTTGCAGCAGGCTTGGATTTCAAAAAAATTATTGCCTTGGCATCGTTTCTCGCTTGATTTCCCCGCTCTGAGTGGGTACCACCACCCTCGCTGACCGTGTCCCCTTCGTCTAGCGGTCTAGGACGCTGCCCTTTCACGGCGGAAACACGGGTTCGAGTCCCGTAGGGGACGCCATTCAGCCAAAGACGCTAGCCCGCCCTCCGGCGGGCTTTTGTCGTTTTGGATCATCAATAGCTTTTCGGCAGACCAAGCACACGCTCGGCGATGTAGCACAGTGCGAGCTGCGGCGAGACAGGCGCGATCCTTGGGATCAGGCTTTCACGCAGATAACGTTCGACATGGTACTCCTTGGCATAACCGAAGCCGCCATGCGTCATCACAGCCGTCTGACAGGCATTGAAACCGGCCTCGCCGGCCAGATATTTGGCCATGTTTGCCGTCGCACCGCAGGGCAGCCCCTGATCGTATTCCCAGGCCGCTTTCAGCGTCATCATCCAGGCGGCTTCCAAAGCCGACTGGCATTCGGCCAGGGGGTGCTGGATCGCCTGGTTTTTACCGATGGGGCGATTGAACACGATCCGCTCGTTGGCATATGCAGCAGCGCGGCGCACCGCCGCAAAGCCGAGACCGACGGCCTCGGCGGCAATCAGCATCCGTTCCGGGTTCATGCCATGCAGGATGTATTCGAACCCCCGTCCCTCCTCGCCAATCAGATCGCCGACGGGAATTTCAAAATCCTCAAAGAACAGTTCGTTTGAATCGACGGCCTTGCGGCCCATCTTGTCGATTTCGACGACCTTGACGCGCTTGCGATCGAACGGGGTGTAGAACAGCGACAGGCCATGGCTCGGCTTGTCGACGTCTTCGAGCGGCGTGGTTCGCGCGAGCAGCAGGATATTGTCGGCTTCCTGCGCCGTGGATATCCATACCTTCTGGCCATTCACCAGATATTTATCGCCATGCCGTTCGGCCCGGACCTTCAGTTGCGTGGTGTTAAGCCCGGTGCTGGGTTCGGTAACCGCGAAACACGCTTTTTCCCGGCCCTCGGCCATCGGGCGGATCATCCGTTGCTTTTGTTCTTCGGTGCCGAAAATAGCGACCGGGTTCAGACCGAAGATATTGATGTGAACCGCAGAGGCACCGGACAGCCCGGCCCCCGATTCCGAGATCGTCCGCATCATCATGACGGCTTCGGTGATGCCCAGCCCGGCACCGCCCTCTGCTTGCGCCGTGCAAATGCCCAGCCATCCCTCTTCGGCCAGGGCGTGATAAAAATCGTGGGGAAAGACACCGTCGCGGTCCCGCGCGAGCCAGTAATCATCGTTAAATCCGGCACAGATACGGCTTACGGTGTCGCAAATGGCTTTTTGTTCGTCGCTGAGTGAGAAATCCATACTGTCCGTTCCATATTGCCAAGCTGCGCGAGTTGGGCCACCGCGCCGCGAACGCCAGTTTAACGACCTGACCGAACGCCGGACCAGATCGTATTTGTGCGCACCCAGCACAACGAGAATATGGCCGTGAACTTTCTTGCAAAGCAAAGAAAACCCGGACCGTTTTCATGGCCCGGGCAAAGTCTACAAGTTGATAGGGTGTGTTACTTGACGGCTTCTTGAATCTTCACATAGACCCCGCGCTGATTTTTCATGATTTCATCGGCCGTTTTGGTGTCGTGGAAAGTTAGGTCGATGTCCCGTTTCTTGCCGATACCTTGCGCAAAATGGCGGTGACGCAAATCAGGGGGATGTTGCGTTCACCCAGAAACAGCATGAGGCAGGAGATGAGAACCGGGCCGCCTGTTCGGATGCCGATTTCTCCGATGGTCAGGACGGCGCACAGCACGATGACGGCAGACAGGAGAAATATCGCAAACTGCCAAGCGGTCATGGGAAAAAGTTCATCGTCATGTGCACGCTGCAGCAAGGGCTGAACGATCAGGACGAACGCGCACAATGTCATGCCCGACGCCATCACGGTCGGGTAGACCTTGGGTAAAAGGCCGAAGAAAATTCCTTCCTCGGTTTCAACGAAATCACATAGAAGATCAGAAGTAATCAGGCAAGAAGCAGCCCGATACCGCCGATGAGATCGGCTTTCCGCATTACATTCTGCTCCCGGTCTTTGTTCGCCGTTTCCTTGCCCGGTGATTGTGTCTGCACCGTTTAGAAGCAGGTAATTTTTACAAGATAACCCTTTAATCATGCGATTATACAATCTTAGTGTGACGGGCCAAGATCAACCCTGCAGCTGTTTGACACTTGGGAAGCTTCGGCGGCATCTATATGATCAACCAAGCACACATGACGGAGCCGATCCGTCAGGCACTGTTTTGTTTCTGCTTGTTTTGAACGTGACTAAAGGCGATCAGTACCGATATGTACACATGGCTCAGCGCTTATGAATTCCGATCGGACGTCACGGCCGAAACAACGGACCGGGCAGGATAACAGGAAGGGGCAACATCAAGAATGGCGCGCCACGAATACAGCTTCAAAGTCATAAAACCGACCACGCCACTGCGACATGATGTGACAGAAAGTATCCGTACTGCCATCGCCGTGGGCAGGTTCGCATCGGGTGAGCGTATGCGTGAACGCGATCTGTGTGAAATGACAGGGGTCAGCCGAACGCTTGTTCGAGAAGCCCTCAGGCAGTTGGAAAGTGAAGGTGTTATCGAAGTTGTTGCGCATCGTGGACCGGTTGTCGCCGTCATCACCGAAGAACAAGCCAGGGGAATCTACCAGGTCCGTGAGGTTCTGGAGGGCCTGGCTGCAGATCTCTATGTGCGGAATGCTTCGGACGATTCCAAGGAGGAACTTCGGGAAACTCTGCAAGACATGCGCGATTCTTTTAAAGTAGACGACCCAATTCGCTGGCTTGAGGCAAAAAACAAGTTTTACGACTGCCTCATGCGTGGCGCAGGAAATGATGCTTTGGGACGATCCCTCAGCTTGCTGAATGCGCGTGCCATTTTACTTCGCGCACGCTCGATGAAGACACCGGGACGCATCGACGTCAGTCTCCGCGAGATCGAGAAACTTGTCGATGTCCTTTTGAACGGTACGCCAAGCCAGGCACGCAAGGCCGCTGTCGCTCATGTTCGGGAAGCAGGCAAGGTGGTCTTCGCATCGTTCCGCGAGCACTAAAATCCGCGTAAAGCATCTCCTAAGGCTGCCGATATCGGAAGAATGCCTCGTTATTGATTAAATATAATGATTTTTCAAAAAACTAATTTCATCTTTAAGTAGTATACCCTTTAAATTTCGAACAATCGAACTATGAATAAGAATCGCTACCGCAAGATGTGTGCCCACACATTTTATTTGCGAGCTGCCGTCTCAGGCATCTATTATATTCACTTATCATGAATAGGTATTTCATTTATTAAATAGGAATTTAGTAAATAAAATTTCCAGAACTTAGATATAAAATGACAATCTTTTGACTTAATTCAAGTTGGGCGCTGAACCTATTTTTCCATATACCAAATTGGACACGAATAATGTGGTCGCCAGGCCTTTGATCATCTAAACGGGAACTTGTGATTAAGTTTAAGTACACTTGAAAGAGGTTACCTTGAACGCACAGCATTCAGGTTCTCAATCTTCTCCGCATGCCGCTTACTCCAACGACGATATGCTCAAACCGGCTGAGGCTTACCTTAAAACAATCTCATCTTTAAATAGATTATGGGCTGAAAAGAACGGTGTCGTCGTCATGACGGCCATGACGATGCTCTACCGCTCTGCACGTCAAGGTTATGAGACGGATATTACGGCTTTTGCCGCAGCCATGAGCCTGCCCCGTACAAGTGCGCACAGAATGCTGCACGATTGGGAGAAAAAGGAATACGTCCGTCTGGAGCGCAAGGGCAGAAAAACCACTATCCACCTCACCGAACAAACGCTTGAAAAGCTGATGACATTTTTCAACAACCCAGCTTCCATATTTTGATGCCATCAGGTGCCGCCCCTTTGGGGATCAGCCGTTAGCGGCATCATGCTCGGCGTGATAATCAACAAGACGTTGCACTTCGTTTTTAGCACCGATAATAACCGGAACGCGCTGATGTAGCCCCGTCGGCTGCACTTCAAGAATACGTTCACGCCCCGTTGTGGCCAAGCCGCCAGCCTGCTCGATGATAAACGACATCGGATTGGCTTCGTACAATAGGCGGAGACGCCCCCCCTTCTCGCGGATTTTCTCGTCGATCGGGTACATGAATATCCCGCCCCGTGTAATAATGCGGTGTACGTCCGCGACCATCGCCGCAACCCAGCGCATATTGAAATCCTTTTCGCGCGGGCCGGTTTTCCCGGCCAGGCATTCATCCACGTAGCGCTTGACCGGGGGCTCCCAGTGACGCTGATTGGATGCATTAATCGCGAATTCCTGTGTGTCTTCAGGGATGCGGATGTCCGGGTGGGTGAGCACGAATTCACCGATGTCTGGGTTCAGGGTAAAGCCGTTGACGCCGTTCCCCGTCGTCAGAACCATCATCGTCGCCGGGCCGAACAGCACATACCCTGCACATAGCTGTTGCGTGCCGGGCTGCATAAAATTCTGCGCCAGGTCATCGCCGGGTTCGTCCGGCATACAGCATATCGAGAATATCGTGCCCATCGGGCCGTTGACCTCGATATTCGAGGATCCGTCGAGCGGATCGAAAATGAGCAGGTATTTCCCGCGCGTGAGCGCCTTGGGAACCGGATAAACGTCGACCATTTCTTCCGATGCCATGGCAAACAATTGACCGCCCTTTTCGCACCAGCTGATCGCCAGCTCGTTGGCCATCACATCGAGTTTTTTCTGATTTTCGTCCTGTACATTGATGCCGACCGCAGCACCCAGTTCTCCTGACAGTTCGCCGCGACGCACCAGATTGGCAACGCCCTTGCAGGCTGATGATACGTCGTCCAGCAGCAGTGTGAACTCGCCGGTAACCCCAGTGATATGGGACTGCTGGCGCATAATGAAGTGCTTCAGTGTCTCGCGGTAGGACACGGTTTCCCCCATAATCAGTTATATCGTATTGGGTACGGAAAAAAACTGCCGTAGCCATTAATTGGCTTAGCACACGCGTTTCGGAAGGCCAACGCAAACGGCGATTAAATGTCCAATAAATCCACGTCGACATTAGCCTCGGCAAACATCTGCGAGGATATCTTGAACTGTGTCTTCCAGGGTTCTTTCGAGGTGTCCGGTGTCGGCGAGACAACGCGGCTGATGCCGGATTGAATGATCAGCACGGCACAGCGCGCACACGGAGGCAAGGGTGTTACGAAAAGCGTACAGCCGTTGGCCTGGTTGCCCGCAAACATCAGGGCGTTGGTTTCGGCATGCACCACCATTTCATACTTGATGGCGCGGTCCCCGAGCCGATCTGCCGTATCCTCGACACCGAACGGAAACCCGTTGAATCCCGTGGCGACAATACGTTTGTTGCGGGGATCGACAATGACCGCACCGACCTTGGTCGAGGGATCCTTGGACCATTGCGCGATAAAGCCGGCAAGCTCCATAAATCGCTTATCCCATTTTGTATTATCGCTCATAGCATCCCCCATGTTTTACGGCAGTGTTTATCCAACGTCTCCGCTTGCCTGCGTCAGTGCAACGTCTTCAAGATGAAACTTAACACGTGTACGCCCTTGCCAGCTATCGGCTTTCAGGCGTCCGGCGACATGAACCGTTTGATTGTGTGCCGAAAGCAGCAACTGGCCGAGTGGTGTGCCGACGGAACGGAACGAAATACCTTCCAGCGTGCCGCCGCTGCCTTGCGACAGTGAAAAGCGGATATGATCACCGCCGACGATATCGGCAAAGGGTATTTTGACGTTTCTGATCGCCAGGCGCGGTTCGGGGTTGCCCGGGCCGAATGGTGCCAGGGTAGCGATTTCCGCCGCCAGCTCGACGCTTGCGCCACGCAAGGCGATTGATCCGTCCAGACGCAGGTCGGGTTTGATTAGTGCTCCGCCAGTTTGTTGGGATATGCGTTCATCCAGAAAAGCCCTGAATTCATCAAGCGCGCCACTCGATACAGAAAACCCGGCCGCCATGGCATGGCCACCGCCCTTGATCAAAATGCCTTTTTGACGTGCGGCAATGATCGCAGCTCCCAGATCGACTCCATAGACAGAGCGGCCGGACCCGGTGCCGGTGTCGCCGTCCATGGCAATGACGCAAGCCGGGCGGTGATAGCGCTCGACCAGCCGGCTGGCGACGATGCCAACGACGCCCGGATGCCAGCCCTGATCTGCGCATACAACGGCAGCCCCCGGCTCGGGACCTTTTTCTATCTGCTGAAGGGCTGCTTCGAAGCAGGCAGCTTCGATCTCGCGCCGCTCCCCGTTGAGGATATCGAGGCGTGTTGCGATCGCGGCAGCTTCGCCTGGGTCTTCGGTCCTGAGCAGCTTCGCACCCATGCCGGAATCGCCAATTCGGCCACCGGCATTGATGCGCGGCCCCAGGACAAAGCCCAGGTGATAGCTTTCCGGCATGGCATGCAGTCCGGCGACATCCGACAAGGCCCTGAGACCGGTATTTTCACGCTTTGCCATGACCTTCAGGCCCTGCACGACGAAGGCGCGGTTGATGCCTTCAAGCTTGACCACATCGCAAACGGTACCGAGCGCCACAAGGTCGAGAGAACGGGTTAATACCGGTTCCGGACGTTCAGCCGTCCAGTAGCCGCGTTTGCGCAGTTCCCTGTTGATTGCGACGGCGTACAGAAAAGCGAGTCCGGCCGTGCACAGATGGCCGTAAACCCTGTCCTCATCCATCCGGTTCGGGTTAACCAGTGCGAGGACATCCGGCAATTGCGGTTCGGCCTCATGGTGATCGATGACGACAATATCCAATCCCGCATCCTTGCCGGCCTTCAAGGCATCGAACGCGGTTGTGCCGCAATCCAAAGCGATTACGACACCGATCCCCTGCCCGGCCAGCTTTTGCATGGCGCCGACGGAAGGGCCATAGCCTTCCTTGATGCGGTCCGGGATGTAAACCAGCGGTTCGGCACCGGCGGTGCGCAGGAACCGGGCAAGCACAGCCGACGAGGTCGCACCATCGACATCGTAATCGGCAAACAGGGCTATTTTTTCGTTATTCAGGACGGCATCGGCAAGCCGGACGGCAGCCTTGTCCATATCGACGAAGCGGCTCGGATCGGGCAACAGGTCCTTGAGGGTCGGCGCGAGAAATTTTTCCGCATCTTCGATGCCGATACCCCGGCCTGTGAGTGCACGCGCGGTGATATCCGAAAGCCCCAGCGATTGCGACATGGCGAGCGCGGCCCGCTCGTCTATGTCACGCATAACCCAGCGGCGGCCCGAAACGGAATTCTCGACACCTGAAAACACGCCGCTTGCGATAGTGTCCAAGGTTGTCTCAGCCGACCGGTGGCCGGCGTGTGAAGTCATGGTGTGCCTCGATAAAGCGGTATGTGCCGGTAAGTGAGCGGACAACGAGTGAATGGCTGAGCGCACCGCCGTGTTGGCTATGGATACCGCGTAGAATAGCGCCATACGTCACACCGGTCGCGGCAAAGGTCACGTTACCGCTGGCCATATCTTGCTCGGTGTAAATCCTGTCGAAATCCTCGATCCCAGCGTCGCGGGCAAGCAGCCTGTCATCGTCCTTGCGGGCATAGAGCCTGCCTTGCATCTGCCCGCCGAATCCTCGCAGCGCAGCCGCCGACAACACACCTTGTGGGGCCGCACCGATGCCCATGTAGATATCGACCCCGCCTTCATCCAGTGCCGTTGCAATCGTTGCCGAGACGTCGCCGCCCAGGATCAGACGGACACGCGCACCGGCGGCACGGACTTTGTCGAGCAGCGGACTGTGACGCGGGCGGTCGAGCATGCAGACGACCAGATCCGAAACCGGTACCGACTTTGCGGCGGCCAGGGCCTTGAGATTTTCCTCTGGTTCGCGGTCAAGGTCGATAACCCCTTGCGGCAGTCCGGGGCCGACGGCGATCTTGCTCATATAGATGTCGGGGACTTTCAGAAAACTGCCCCCCTCCGCCATGGCCACCGTGGAGATGGCGTTCGGCCCGCCACGGGCAACGATGCTCGCCCCTTCAAGGGCGACAACCGCAACATCGACCTTTGGCCCCCGGCCGGTGCCGACACTTTCATCCAGATAAAGCTTTTCAACCTCACCCTTCTGCCCTTCCCCGACACGCACCGTGCCTTCGATGGCCAGGCTGTTCAGCAATTCCTTGGCCGAGGAAATGGCGGCCTGATCGGCTTGCATATGATCGCCCGACCCCATGTGCCGGTACGCCGCCAAGGCGGCGGCTTCGGTCACACGGACCAGCTCAAGCGACAGGTTACGGTCTTTTGCTGCGGGTTCAGACATAGTGCTATTTTGTCCGTATCAAGGATCGAACTAAAGGAAGAATACCTGATAGTTTCGTGAAAAGCAGGTTTTCGGGATATTACAGCTCAAAAAGACTGAAAAACCGGGTTTTACCAGACCCAAACAGCAGTTAGTTCCGGCCTTATAGAGCTTCGATTCGAATAACGACCGGCGGCTCCACCACGGCATCGATACGGCTGATCTGATCGACGGCGCGGCGCATGGCCGCTTCTTCGGTTTCGTGCAGCGTCATGACAACCGGAACGATCTGCCCGGGATCGCGGGAACGCTGTAGCACGGATTCCATGGAAACATCGTTATCCGTCAGCGCGCCGGCGATTTCCGCAAACACGCCGGACTTGTCGACGACATTAAAGCGGACGTAATACGCCCCCATATGACGATCCATGGGGCGTGTCGGAATGTCGCGAAGCGTGCTTGCCGGTATGCCGAAAAGCGGCACACGATGCCCGCGCGCGATATCGATGATGTCGGCGACGACGGCGGACGCGGTGGGGCCGCCGCCGGCGCCACGGCCTTCATGCAACACGGTATCGACGAAATCGCCCTCGGCAACGACGGCATTGAAAGAGCCTTCGACAAGATTGATCGGGGTGTCGATCGGCACCATGCAGGGGTGCACCCGCTGTTCCACCACATCGCCGTCCAGCGATGCAATGCCCAGCAGCTTGATGCCATATCCCAGTTCTGCGGCAAAATCGATATCGATGGGGGCGATATTGCGGATCCCCTCGACGTGAATGCCGTCGAAATCGATTTTTGTACCGAACGAAAGCGCCGACAGGATCGCCAGTTTGTGGGCGGTGTCGATACCGTCGACATCGAAGCTCGGATCGGTTTCGGCGTATCCCAACTTCTGAGCCTCTTCGAGAACGTCGGCAAAGCTGCGCCCCGTATCGCGCATTTCCGTCAGAATGTAGTTACAGGTGCCGTTGAGAATGCCGTAAACCCGTTTAATGCCGTTCGCGGCCAGCCCTTCGCGCAGACCCTTCAGTATGGGAATGCCGCCGGCGACAGCCGCTTCACAATAAATCGCGGCTCCGGACGCCTCGGCAATCGCGGCAAGATCGCTGCCGTGATGGGCGATCAGGGCCTTGTTGGCGGTCACCACATGCTTGCCGGCCTTAAGCGCTTTCTCGGCCAGCGCCTTGGCAACCCCGTCCGAGCCACCGATCAGTTCGACGACAAGATCGATATCGTCGGCAGCGGCCATTTCTACCGGATCGTCATACCAGCGATACCCGGAAATATCGATGCCCCGGTCCTGCGTGCGCGAACGCGCGGAAACGGCGGTGATTTCAATATCGCATCCGGCCCGCAACGACAGCAGGTTCTTATGGGTTTCTATCACCTGTACCGTCCCTGCGCCGACAGTGCCGAGACCGGCGATGCCGATCCTGATGGTGTTCATGATGCCTCCTTGGCACGGTTTGCGGCCGGATCGGCATTCACACCATGGCTTTTCAGGAAATTCTTGATGTTGCGGACCGCCTGACGTGTACGCTGGACGTTTTCGACCAGGCCGATACGGACATGATCGTCGCCATGTTCCCCAAAGCCCAGCCCCGGTGCGACGGCGACCTCGGCTTCGCTCAGCAACAGTTTGGAAAACTCGATCGATCCCATGTCCTTGAACGCAGGTGGTATCGGTGCCCAGGCAAACATCGTCGCCGGCGGTGACGGGATATTCCAGCCGGCGGCAGACAGGCCATCGATCAGAATATCGCGGCGTTCCTTGTAGATGCTTCTGGCTTCGTCGACACAATCCTGCGGACCATTCAGCGCGGCAGCGGCAGCCACCTGGATCGGTGTGAAGGCACCATAATCCAAATAGGACTTTACCCGTGCCAGTGCCGCGATCAGGCGTTCATTGCCGACCGCAAAACCGATGCGCCAGCCCGGCATGGAATAGGTCTTGCTCATCGATGTGAATTCGACGGCGACATCCCATGCCTTGGGTATCTGCAGGATCGACGGCGGTGGATTGCCGTCGAAATAGATTTCGGCGTAAGCCAGGTCGGACAATATCCAGATACCGTGATGACGGCAGAAATCGACGACTTCTTCGTAGAAATCGAGGCTGGCCAGTTCGGCTGTCGGATTGTTCGGATAGTTGAGCACCACCGCCGTCGGCTTCGGCACGCTGTGCTGCACGGCGCGGTCCAGGGCCGCCATGAACTCGGGCCCCGGCTTGACCGGGATCGAGCGGGCCGCCGCGCCGGCGATGATGAAGCCGAACTGATGGATTGGGTAACTCGGGTTCGGCACCAGGATAACGTCGCCCGGACTGGTGATCGCCTGCGACAGGTTGGCCAGCCCTTCCTTGGAACCAAGCGTGACGATGGCCTGCTTGTCGGGATCGACGTCGACACCGAAACGACGGCCGTAATACGTGGCAATCGCCTTGCGAAGACCCGGAATACCGCGTGAATTCGAATAGCGGTGCGTCTTCGGGTTATCGACGGTTTCCTTGAGCTTCGCGACCACATGTTCCGGTGTCGGCAAATCCGGGTTACCCATACCGAAATCGATAATGTCGGCACCGTCGGCGCGCGCACGCGCCTTCATGTCGTTTACCTCGGCAAAGACATACGGCGGCAGGCGTCTGATCTTGTAAAAGTCACGTTCCATGGCGCTCTTTCATCACAGAAAGACCCCAGCGATACAAGGCTGAATTCGTACGAAATGGCGAATTGGCAGCTAGTTTGAAAGATAGATTTCGGTGCGGCGGTTTCCGGCTTCACCCGACGGCATGACTTCAAGATAAATCGGATGATTGTCGCCGACGGCTGCCGTCAGGATTTTCTCTGATGAAATCCCCATCCGCTTCAATTCAGACGCAACCTGATTGGCACGCTTGACCGAAACCTGATAATTGGCGCGTTTATGTACCGACGGATCCATGTTTTTCGTGCGCTGGCTGGCGTGTCCGATCACCCGTACGGTGGCATTGCGTTCACGCTGCAGGCGGGCCACGTCGGCAAGAATTTTGCGATCGTTGGCATCCAGGCCGGCTGAACCGTTATTGAACAGGATCGTCGCCACCTTGGTCGATGTCGACGGCAAAGGCAGTGCGCCATTGTTGGAAACCTGCCCTGCGGCCAGACGCGACAGGGGGGCACCGGTGCCGACATTCTGGAACTGCATGGTTGGCGCCATTGCCGTCTGCACACCGCCGGAAGAAATAATCACGGTCGACTGACCGTCCCCGGCATAGCCCGTATCAGACGGCAGCAACGATCCCTGATCGGCGGCACGCGCCTGAATTTCCGCCAATTGCTGCTGCAACCGGCCGCGCATGCCAGGATCGACGCCGTAGGAAGCATCCGGTCCACTGGAAACGGGGGCGACACTGCTTTCGGCGGTTTTCGTCACCGTTTTCGCCGGCATTGCCGGTTCCGGCGCCTTGGTCGTCATCACCGGCTTGGCGGGTTGCGGTGCCGGGGCGATTTGCTGTGCTTCGACCTGCGGCGCACTCGGTGCCTTGTCCTCTGCATACAGGGAATTCTGCGCAGAATCCCCCTGGCGCTGCACGCTGTCGGCATACTTGCGGCCCTGCGTATCGGCGGTCAGGCCACTGGTCATGTTCTGGCGTTGCGCCATCTGCTCGTCGACACGGCTGAGATTTGGGCTCGCGCCATCGGCGCCCGGCGGCTGTTCACCGCGATTTGCCTGCAGGTCATTGCCGGCTGCTTCATTGGTTTTGCTGTCTTCACCTGCGACGTAGTCCGACGTCGAGCGGTACCAGGCAGCAGGGTTGATGGCATCGGGAACCTTCGAACACGCACTCAAAGCAATCGAGCTGCCGATAACGACAATCATGCTTTTCAATAGCGGTCGCTGGCCGGTTTTACCAACCACGGAATCAAGCGTTCTTGTCATTGCGCCCCTAAGCTCCCTCGTTATTTCCTGCCGGATATGCCCTACCCGGCAACCTTATGGCACAAGCACACTGCCATGCCAGCCCCTGATCGGGCCTATTATTCTGTTATCCTGCGCTATTGAAAGCATAACATACAATGAGCGCAAGATTTTACATTGCTCCCAAAGGGTTAAATCTTTACAAACATGCAAATATGTTGCATTGCACAATAAGCATGGCGATATACAAATTTCAAGCTGGCTTTATCGGCAGTGACCCGTGCCGGAAGCGTGTTCAAGCCTTCACGTTTCCATCCGGCACGTTTAGCGGTTTCTCTTGTTTATCAAAGGCTTCTGATAGGTGTTTAAATGACTGATCAATCCAAGCAAAAAGTCGATATCGATGAGTCCCAGATTTCGGAAACGATGGCCGATATCGCCGAGCGCTCGCAGCGCCTCGTGCAGGAATTCCTGAGCAGTCATTCCCAGCCCGGCAAGTCTTCCGTCGGCATCGACGACCCGCTGAACATCGGTACGGCGTTTTTCGAGATGACCTCCAAGATGATGACCCAGCCGCATAAAATGGTCGAAGCCAACATGCACCTCTGGCAGGACTATATGAAGCTCTGGCAGAACACCGCGAGCCGCATGATGGGTCAGGATACCGAACCCGTTGTCGAGCCGGAGCGCGACGATCGCCGTTTCAAGAACGAAGCCTGGGAAAACGAAGTCTTCGATTTTATCAAGCAGTCCTACCTGCTGACATCGAACTGGATGGAATCCACCGTCAGCGACGTCGAGGGCCTGGACAAGAAAACCCACAAGAAGGTCGAGTTCTTCACCAAGCAGTATGTCGATGCGCTGTCGCCGACCAATTTCGTGATGACCAACCCCGAAGTGCTGCAGACGACCATCGAGAGCCATGGCGAGAACCTCGTCAACGGTCTGCGCAACCTGCTTGAGGATCTGGAGCGCGGCGGCGGAAAACTCTCGATCAAGATGACCGATGCCGATGCCTTCGAAGTCGGCAAAAATGTCGCCACGTCGCCGGGCAAGGTTGTCTTCCGCAATGACTTGATGGAGCTGATCCAGTACACGCCGACGACGGAAAAAGTCGCCAAGACGCCGTTGCTGATCTGCCCGCCGTGGATCAACAAGTTTTACATCCTCGATCTGCGCGAGAAAAACTCGTTCATCAAATGGGCCGTTGAACAAGGCAACACCGTGTTCGTGATTTCCTGGGTCAACCCGGACCGCGAACTGGCCATGAAAACGTTTACCGATTACATGCTTGAAGGTCCGCTGGCCGCCATCGAAGCGATCAAGAAGGCAACCGGCGAAGACGAGGTCAACGCCATCGGCTATTGCATCGGCGGCACCCTGCTTGCGACCACGCTTGCCTATATGGCGGCGAAAAAGATGAAGGGCGTCAAATCCGCCACCTTCTTCACGACGATGGTCGACTTCGAGGAAGCCGGCGATCTTGGTGTGTTCATCGACGACACCTCGCTCAAGAACCTCGAAGACAAGATGAATTCCCGCGGCTATCTGGAAGGCAGCGAGATGGCCTCGACCTTCAATATG